>JALOQR010000294.1 GCA_025459365.1 Fimbriiglobus sp. | reverse complement strand
TCGCCTGCCCCCTGCTGGTCGCGGCTCGTCGAGATCGCGTTCACCGCCAGCGTCGTCACCCACGTCGTCAGGTTGGTATCGATCGGCCAACTGCCGTCCGCCCGCACGCTTTGTGCCAGGAATTCCAGCCCGTGCTCCACCACCTCGTGGTCTCGTTTCCCGGCCCCGATCAGGCTCATGCACACGAAACTGGTGAGCGGAGTCGCTTCTAAGTAGCCTCCGGTTGTCGGCTGAATCTGACGCAACTTCCGTAGGGTGCGTTTCGTCGCAAGCCACCGCGCGAGTCGGGTCAATGGGTTCCATGTCGGCCACTGAGCGTGCTTCACCTGCCCGATGGCGATGAGTGCCGGCAGGGCGTAGCTCACCACCGGCAGTTGCAGTACCTGAAAGAACGAGAAAGGGAGGGCGGCCAGTTCGAACGGTAGTTGCGGCACTACCGCCCACGGCACTCGTCCGGCGAGCGCCAGCATGGTGAGGATCGGTACCGAGAAGGTGCGGTCCTTGCCGTAGCGGGCGGCAACGGCTTTCGACAGCGGCTTCGGCTCCAGCGTGCCGACGTGCCGGCGAATCCACGCTTCGGCTCGTTCGGCGGTGGAGCGGAACTCGCCCGCCTCTGGGATGTAAAGCGCCGCCCAGCCGAGGCAGGTCGTGCTCAGGTTGCTGAAACTTTTGACCGTGTCGCCCCACCCGCCGTCGGCGTTCTGGTGGTCGGCCAGCCACTTTAGCCCGCCACGGATAAGGGAGGAATACTTCCCACCACCCTGCCGGCTGAGGGTGAACGCCGCAGTGGCGGTCGACAGGGCCGACGACGACAACTCGCCGACCCAGAACCCATCGGCGGTCTGCTCGGAGAGCAGAGCCATGCTGGCGTTGGCGAGGGTTTCGGTGGCCAGGCGGTGGGTGATGGGGTCGGTCATTCGTCGATTTCGAGATGAGCGATACGGGTTTCGCCGTCGGCATTCGCTTGCCAGTACTTTTGCGAATTCACGTTCAGGCAGGTGAGCCAGCCGCCGGCGTAGACCCCGGTATCGACCACCACGGTGGTCGGCCACGCCCGTGGTACCCCACTCTTCTGGGCGCTATGCCCGCAGACCATCACCTTTCCGGACATGTGCTGCACCGGGCTATTCACGAATTCCCAGAAGAGCATCAGGTCAGGCTGCTCGTCGAGCGGCACGTCTGGGTACAGGTTGGCGTGGACGAAGACGTGCGTTTCGGTCTCGAAATAGTCGTAGAGGTGGTTTTCCAGTAAATCCCAGTGCTCGGAGGGGACGTTCTCAAAGGAGGTCTTCCAGCCACTTTGAGTGTACGAGCTCATCGTCTGGACACCGCCGACACTCAACCAGTTTCGCAACTCTGCCGGGTTGCGGCGGGCCTCTAGCATCATGATTTCGTGGTTTCCGCGCAGGCACACCACGCGATGCGACTGGCGGAGGGCAAGCAGACGATCAAGGACGCCCTTCGAGTCCGGGCCGCGGTCAACGTAGTCGCCGAGGAACACGAGCAGATCGTCGGGCGTTGGCTTCACTGCTGTCAGCAAGGCATCGAGCGCCACACTGCACCCGTGGATATCCCCGATTGCGAAAGTCCGCATCACGGCTCCCGGGTTGCGTCTTGGCAAAATGACAAAGTTGAGGCTACCGCCGGCCGGCGCGGAAGGCCAGAGTCGATTTGGGTTCGGCCTGGATCGTGCGGAGTATGTGGGGCCAATTCTCCCCGGAGGTTCCACCATGCCGGCCACACTCGCCACCGTCGCCGCTCGCACCCTCACCCCGCCCGACTCGACGGCTCGTCGCGTAATCGACCAGTTCGCTCCGATGACCAACGTGAGTGAGACAGAACGGTGGCTCGCCCTCGGCGGGGCGGCCTATCTGTTTACCTTTGGTTTCAGCGGACGCGGGCCGGGCCTGACATCGCTGCTCACCGGCGGCTACCTTTTGTACCGCGCAGCGAGCGGGCACTGCATGCTGTATCAGGCGATGGGGATGAACACCGCGGGCTGGAAGCGGGGCGAGGCTGTCATCCCGGCCGGCAAAGGGAAGAAGGTGGAGCACTCGGTGGTGGTGAACCGCCCGGTCGAGGAGGTGTACCGTTTCTGGCGCGACTTCGAGAACCTACCGAGGTTCATGCGGCACCTGGAGGACGTGGATACGAGCACCGACAACCGCTCGCGGTGGATCGCCAAAGGGCCGATGGGGCTGCGGGTGGAGTGGGAGGCCGAGTTGACGGCCGATACGCCGAACCAACTCATCGCCTGGAAGTCGCTGCCGGGGGCTGATGTAGACACCGCAGGAAGCGTTCACTTCCTGCCGACGACTGACCACACCAGCACCGAGGTGAAGGTGAGCCTGAAGTACGATCCGCCGGCCGGGGCGGTGGGTACGGCGGTAGCTAAACTCTTTGGCGAGGATCCGGAGCGACAGGTCCGGGAAGACCT
Source organism: Fimbriiglobus sp. (assembly GCA_025459365.1). GTDB lineage: Bacteria > Planctomycetota > Planctomycetia > Gemmatales > Gemmataceae > JALHQU01. Next base: position 3,323 of record JALOQR010000294.1, on the reverse strand, counting down.
CCAGAAGTTCAAGGAGATCATGGAGAATCGGTCGGTGTGAACCGACCCTACGTAGGGTCGGCTCCCGTTGCCGGTTAGTACCCGCCAACCCCGGCCGGCTGGCGGAACCGCCCGCTGTGCCGGGCGAGGATCTCCTGTACGTCGGCCGACTTCCCAAAGGTGTCGTCGGTCACTTGCACGGTCACCAGCACCCGACCGCTCTTGATCTCGTCTTCGTAGTAGGTGGCTTCCTCTTCCGGGATGCCGAGGCCGATCAGACCACCAACGAGTGTGCCAACGGTGGCCCCAGCACCCGCGCTCGCGAGCAGTGCCACCAGTGTTCCTCCGGCGATCAACGGCCCGATGGCTGGTATCAGCCCTGCCGCGACCGCCAATCCCAACCCGGTGCCGGTCACTGCCCCGGCCGCTGCTCCGACGCCGGTGCCTTCTTCCCACCGGCTTTCGGTGGGGTCGTTCGGCAGCCCACTTTTCTGATCTGGTCGGTGGGTCTGCCCGATCCGAGCGTTCTTGTCGAGCGACATCAACCCAATGCGGTTGTCGGGGAAGCCAGCGACCCGCAACTCGCGGACGGCCGCTTCCGCCTCCGAACGCGAGTCGAACGAGGCGGCAATGACCCGTCCCGAACTCGTGCCGTCGATGTGATTCATTGAGGGCATGTCCATTCCTCCTGGTCTCCGATGAGCGACAAGAAGAAGTGGGCAAAGGGTGTGCCGATGGGAGGTTTTGGTGAGTCTTCGGGGGGGGATGGAACAGGATCAACCTCGGCAGGGCCAAGAGTCTTTCGCACACCAACATTTGGAATGGTGAAGTCGGCCATCAGGTGAATACATCGATTCGATGGACTTTCACGAACCGTTCTCGTCTCTGACCCATCTGGTGTGGGCCGGTTTCCTCCTGTTCGCCGGTGCGGTGCTGCTCCGCCTGACTCGACGACACATGCCGTTCCGCCGCTGGGCCGTCGCACTCTACGTCTTTTCTGCGGTGCAACTCTACATCGCCAGTGGTCTGTTCCATGGGGTGCGATACGCCTCCGACTTCCAGCGTGAGTTGTTCCGCCGCTTCGATCTCTCTGGCATTTTTCTGCTTATCGCGGGGTCCTACCTGCCAGTGTTCGCCTACTTGCTCACTGGACGGTGGCGATCAGGCATGACCATCGCGGTGCTTGCGCTCGCGGGCCTCGGTATTGCGGCTGTGTGGCTGTTCCCTGCCCCCGATTCGGGCACCATGACGCCGGTCTACGCGGCCTTGGCGGCAGTCGGGATGCTTCCAGTCCTGCTGTACCTGCGGGCGGCGGGTGCGTGGGCGGTGGTGTGGATGCTGGCGTCGGCTGGGGTGTATGCCATCGGCGGCCTGTGTGAAGTGTTCCGGTGGCCAGTGCTGGTGGAGGGGTTGATCGGTCCACACGAGGTGCTTCACGTCACCGATATTCTCGGCACTCTCACTCATCTTGGATTGGTCGTGCGGCTGGTGCGATGGGAGCGATCGTATCACGCCCCCTCAATTTCAGTCGGAATGCACTTATCCAAGAGAACCCCGGTGTGAAAACACAACGCAACCCCGACTCGACCGCAAAAAACCTCACCTGCCCGTCACTCGCAGTACCTCGACGAACTTCCCGAAGACTGATGACTGATACCGCCGTGGGTTCCACCCGACGGCCACGGTGCGGGTCGGCTTCTCTCCGGAAATCGGGCGATACACGCGATGTTTGCTTGGGTCGGCGGCAGCGGCCATGGCGGGGATCAGGCTGACCCCATGACCCAGCCGCACCAGTTCCAGCACCGTTGTGAGTTGATGCATCCGGGCGGTGACGAGCGGAGAACTATTCCGTCGGGTGCAGAACGCCAGCGTTGTCTCGGTCAGGCAGTGGGCTTCGTTGAGCAGGATGAAGCGTTCGCTGGTCAGTTCCTTCAGGGTGAGCCGCGGTTTCGATGCGAGTGGATGAGGTGCCGGTAGTACGGCGAGCAATTCCTCGGTGAACAGAGGCTCGAAGTGTAGATCGTCGTGCCGGAGGGGCCAGGCAGCGATCAGGACATCCGCTTCGCCCGCGGCTGTTCGCCCGACCGCCCGCTCGGTAGTTTCTTCGATCACCTCTACTTCCGCGTTCGGGCAAGCATCGGCAAACGCCGTCAGCACCTTCGGCAAGAGGTACGGTGCGATGGTGGGAATCGCAGCCACCACCAGCCGGCCGGCATCGGGGTGGCCTGTCACACTGGCTCGCGCCTCGTCGACCAGACGGAGGATGTGAGTCGCCCGCTCCTTCAGTTTCACCCCGGCATCGGTGAGGCGTACCCCACGGCCGAGTCGCTCAAACAGAGGAGAGCCGAGTTCACCTTCCAGCTTTGCGACTGCTTGGCTGAGCGAAGGCTGCGATACCCCGCATGCCTCCGCCGCCCGCGTGAAGTGGCCCAACTCAGCCACCTTGACGAAGTACCGCAGTTGGTGCAGTTCCATTCGTACCGCCTATCGGAATGATCACCGGGATATCTTCGACCGATTGTAAGTCGGCGTCTACTGTGTAGGTACGTTCGGGCAGATCCCACTTCATCGGCTTCAAGAGCATGGTTGCTCCGATGCCGTGGCACGAACGCACTCCTCGGGAGCCCTCTCATGTTCCGTCGTCTGCTGCTTCTTGCCGCCGCGCCCGCCGTGGCCCTCGCTGCCGACCCGCCGGCCGCCAAACCGCCCGAGCCAGGCAAGTGCCCTGTCATCGATGTGACTCCACTGCCCGCGGCCGAGCGGACCACTGCTGCCGGTGGGTACTCCAACCGCGACTGGTGGCCAAACCAACTGAACCTGAAAATCTTGGCGCAGAACACGGCCAAGACAAACCCGATGGATCCGAACTTCGATTACGCTGCCGAGTTTAAGAAACTCGATCTGGCGGCGGTCAAGAAGGACATCGCCGAATTGCTCACAAAGTCGCAGGATTGGTGGCCGGCGGATTACGGCAACTACGGCCCGCTCATGATCCGCCTCGCCTGGCACAGTGCCGGCACCTACCGGGTGACCGATGGCCGTGGCGGGGCCGGGTACGGAACCCAGCGGTTCGCCCCTCTGAACAGTTGGCCCGACAACGCCAACCTTGACAAGGCTCGCCGCCTGCTCTGGCCGGTCAAGCAGAAGTACGGCAAGAAACTGTCGTGGGCTGACCTGATGGTGCTCGCCGGCAATGTGTCGTTGGAGAACATGGGGTTCAAGACGTTCGGCTTCGCCGGCGGCCGTGAAGACGTGTGGGAACCACAGGAGGACATTTACTGGGGGCCGGAGAACAAGTGGCTAGGCGACAAGCGGTACACCGGCGACCGCGAGTTGCAGAAGCC
>JALOQR010000293.1 GCA_025459365.1 Fimbriiglobus sp. | reverse complement strand
GGCGGTCACGCCGCGATGACCCACGCGCGGTTCTCAGTAGGGTGGGTCGAGCGGCGGTCACGCCGCGATGACCCACGCCCAGTTCCACCCCGTGGGTCGCGCGGCGGTCACGCCGCGATGACCCACGCGCGGTTCCACCCCGTGGGTCGCGCCGGGTCGGACGACCCGTGCGGACCCACCCTACTCAGGGTGGGTCGAGCGGCGGTCACGCCGCGATGACCCACGCGCGGTGCCACCCCGTGGGTCGCGCCGAGCTCGGTTGCACCGCGTGGGTCGCGCCGGGTCTGACGACCCGTGCGGACCCACCCTACACCAGCCACACCAACTCCGCCGGCCCGCCCTTCTCGCCCACCAGAATCGCGTTCTGCTCGAACTCCCGCCCGACCGACTTCGCTGCGTCTCGCCCCATCCCGACCGCCAGAAGGCTCGGCTCCCCCGGCCACACGCCCGCCGGGTCGACACCTTCACCGGGGTACAACACCCCCCCGCCGAGGATGGCCCGCAGGACGGCCCGCAGTTTGTACCACCGCTCGGCGTTTTCCTGGACCGACAACTGCACCGAGTGGGGGTTGCACCCGGTGATGAACGCCCACGTCGTTTCCCCGTGGCGGTCGAGCAGGGCGTCCAGTTCCGCACTCCCCTGCCCCACCTGCAACACGAACGGCGGCTCGGTGTGTACGCGGTAGTGCGTCGCCCGATAAGCCGCGTCCAACTGTGCATCTGGCGCCATATACCGACACCCTCACACGAAGGGACCATTCCCATGATCCGCGGCGTTATCCTCGCCGGTGGCAAGGGCACCCGGCTCGGCGAACTCACCAAGGTGACGAACAAGCACCTGCTGCCCGTCGGGCCGTACCCGATGGTGTATCACCCGCTGAAGAAACTCACCGGGGCCGGCCTGACCGACATTCTGCTGGTGAGCGGCACCGAGCACATGGGCGACTTCGTCGAGTTGCTCGGGAGCGGCAAGGATCACGCCTGCCGGCTGACGTACCGCGTGCAAGATGAAGCCGGCGGCATCGCCCAGGCACTCGGGCTGGCCGAGTTGTTCTGCACCGGCAGCCGGGCGTGCGTGCTCCTCGGCGACAACATCTTCCAGGCTCCGCTGCGGCCACTGCTCAACGCCGCCGACCAGCACCCCGACTGGGCGTGGATCGGGCTGAAAGAAGTCCACGACCCCGGCCGGTACGGGGTGGCCGAACTGAGCGGGAAAAACGTGGTGAGCATCGAAGAGAAGCCGAAGCAACCGAAGTCGAATTATGCGGTGGTCGGCATCTACGTCTACCCGCCAGACGTGTTCGACGTCATCCGCACCCTGAAGCCGAGCCGCCGCGGGGAGTTGGAAATCACCGACGTGAACAACTTCTATTTGCACGAAGGCCGCATGGGGTACAGCGTGCTCGACGGCTACTGGACCGACGCCGGCACGCTCGACTCGCTCGACGTGGCCAACGAACTGGTACGCAAGGAAACGCCGGTGTGGTAACGCGGCCCCGGCTCAGCCGAACCGCCGTTTCACCAGGACCAGCAGCCGGTCGAGTTCGCTGAGGAACTTCGACCGGTCTTTCGGCGTCATGCCACTCGGCCCGCCGGTGGCAGTGCCGGCTTCCCGCAGCCCTTCCATCAGGTCGCGCATCCCCAGTGCCTCGCCGATGCTGGCGTCGTCGAGCACCCGCCCCTTCGGGTGCAGGGCAATGCCGCCGGCGGCCACCACGCGAGCGGCGAGGGGGATGTCGGCCGTGATGCACAGGTCGCCCGGCTTGCACTCGGCGGCGATCCAGTCGTCGGCCGCCCCGAAGCCGGTCACGGTCGTCTGGGAGATGAGGGGGTTATCCGGGATCTGCATCGGGCTGTTCGCCACCACCACGACGGGCACGGCGTGCCGCACCGCCACACGGTAGGTTTCGGGCTTCACCGGGCAGGCGTCGGCGTCGATGTAGACGGTCGGCATGCGGGCATTCTACCGGGACGACCGAATCGGCGCGAGACCCCCACCGACCTGGCTGAACGTCTGCTTCTTACCGCCTTCGAGCCAGAGGGTCACCTGCCCGAAGAGGATGGCGTCGATCACGGCCAGCAGGCAGCAGGCGAGGAAGAACACCGTCCCGCCCGCCTTCTTGGCCGCCCGAAGCACGGCGCAGTCGTGGGTGACCACCGTACCGTCTGCCCGCCGGTAGAACTGCACGCACATCTCGCCCTCGACCTCGCCCACCAGCCGCTCGGCCTCCTCGCGGGTCATGTGCGACAGGTGGTAGACGCTCTTCTTGCACTGGCCGCAGAAACGAACACGGTCGTCGCCGGTCATCTCATCCCACGGCACGGTGCAGGGGTTCGGCACGTCGATGAGGTTCAAATTGACGCGCGGGGCAGACATCGCGGCGGCTCCTGGGTCGGTCGCACCAACGTTGGGACACCGGCGGTCGGATGTCAAGTCGGCGGAGGGTGCCGACCCGCTACAATGCCCGAATCCTCTCGGACCCGCCCAAGCTCGGAGCCGCCATGCCGGACCTGCCGTACAAGATCGTCGTCGGCCTCGAAGTCCACGTCCAACTCCTGACGAAAACGAAGCTGTTCTGCGGGTGCAAGAACCAGTTCGGCCAGCCACCGAACACCGCCACCTGCCCGGTGTGCCTGGGGTTGCCCGGTGCGTTGCCGGTGATGAACAAGCAGGCCTTCCACCTGGCTCTGAAGGCAGCGCTCGCCCTGAACTGCCAGATCGCCACGCACAACGGCTACGCCCCCGGCTTCACCAAGTGGGACCGCAAGAACTACTACTACCCCGACCTGCCGAAGAACTTTCAGATTAGCCAGTTCGACCTGCCGTTCAGCCACGACGGGTTCCTCGACATCAACGTCCACCCGGACCCGAAGAAGGGTCACACCGCCAAGCGAATCGGCATCATCCGCGCCCACCTGGAAGAGGACGCCGGCAAGAACATCCACGACGAATCCGGCCGCGGCGGCGACACCCGCGTGGACCTGAACCGCACCGGCACCCCGCTGCTCGAAATCGTGAGCCACCCGCACATGAACAGCCCCGAGGAGGCCATCGCCTACCTCGATGAACTGCGGCTCATGCTCCGCGAACTGAAGGTGTCCGACTGCGAGATGCAGGAGGGGAGCCTGCGGTGCGACGCCAACGTCAACATCCACATTCCGAAGGCCGACGAGCCGAAGGGGTACGCCGCCACCCCGCTGGTGGAGATCAAGAACCTCAACAGCTTCCGCGGGGTGGGCAAGGCGATCGCGTACGAAGCCGAGAGCCAGTACGAGCAGTTCCAACGCGACCCGGCCAACTTCCGCTTCGGCAAGATGCTGAAAACCACCGCCGGGTGGGACGACGCCCGCGGCAAGACGATCGTGCAGCGCCGCAAGGAAGAAGCGGCCGACTACCGCTACTTCCCCGAGCCAGACCTCGTGCCGGTGGTGGTGAGCGCCGAGCAGATCGAAGCCGTGAAGGCCGACATGGGCGAACTGCCACAGGCCCAGCGGGCACGGCTGGAGAAGGAGTACGGCCTGACGCCCTACGATGCTGAAGTGCTGACGGCGAAGGGCCGCACGATGGTGGCGTACTTCGAGACGGTGGCGAAGGCGACCGGCGACGGCAAGGCGGCGGCCAACCGCCTCAGCGACCTCATCTACCCCGCACTCGCCGAGCGGAACGAGGAGATCGACGCCTTCCCAATGAAGGCCGACGCCTTCGCCGACTTCCTCAAGGGCACCGCCAGCCTGACCAAGATGGACCGCACGGCGGTGCTGAACGTGATGTTGGAGAAGGGCGGCACACTGGAAGAGGCGAAGAAGATCGTCGGGATCAAGGAGTTCGACGAGAGCGCCCTGCGGGCGGCCGTGGTCGAGGCCATCAGCAAGAACCCGCGGGCGGTCGCCGACTTCAAGGCGGGCAAGGATCAGGCGAAGATGAGTATCGTCGGGGCGGTGATGAAGGCGAACAAGGGCGCTCCGAACGACGTGGTGCGGCGGCTGGTGGACGAGGAACTGGCGAAGGGGTGACCCCCCGGAGGGAAAGCGATGACCATGGAACAACTGGAACGCGACGTAGCCGAACTGAAGGTGCAGGTGGCGGCCCTGTTGGCTCGGCAGTCGCCCAACCCGGCCGAACCGAAGGACGACTGGCTATCGGCCGTCCTCGGCCGGTTCAAGGGCGATGCGGAGTTCGGTGCAGTGGTCGAGGCCGGTCGGGCTTTCCGCGGGACTGGAGGCTTCGCCGACGACGCCCCCCGCGAGGAACCCTCGTGACCCACCTGCTCGACACCGACCACATCACCTTTCTGCAACGGCAGGACGGCCGCGAGTGGGCGGTCATTGTCGCTCACGTCACCCGGGTGGGTCAACGAAACGTGGGCTTGTCTATCCTCAGTTTCCACGAGCAGGTGATCGGTATTCACGCGGAGTTGAATAAAGCCCGCAAGCCCGCCGACCTGCCGCGGTGGTATCGGCGGATGTTCGAGTTGTTCGACCTGTACGCCAAATCCAATCTGATCGTGTTCGACGACGCGGCGGCGGGTGTTCTGGAAGTACTCCGAAAGACCCCTAAACTGCGCCTCGACCCGATGGACCTGCGCCTCGCGGCGATCGCCCTCGCTCATCACCTGACGCTCGTCACGCGGAACGTGGCCGACTTTGCCCGCGTGCCGAACCTCAAAACCGAAGACTGGACCAGGTGAGTCACTTCACTTCCGTCGTGAGCGTGCTGTACTCCCACACACCGGCGTAGGCCCGCCCCTCGTGCTCGCCCTTCGCCTTCTCGAACCGCCCCACCCGCACCGCGTACCGCCCTGCCTTGGCGTAGGCCGGCGTCTGGCCGCTGGGGTCGGTGGTCACCGTCCGCGGTTCGTCGGATCCGGGTTCAAACACCGTCACCGTCACCCCGCCGAGCGGCTTGCCCCCGGCCGTCGCCATGAACACCACCCCGCCGTTCACCCCCTTCGAGGTGAGTTCGAGCGGTAGCCCCACCGCCTGGCCCCCCACCGGCTGCCCCTTGGCGTGATACCGCAGGAGCACCGTCTGCCCCTCGCCACGGTTCGAGACGCCGTAGTTCAAGGTGGTGAATGCCGTTTCTGCGTCGGTGGTCGCCAGCAGTTCGCCCCCATCCCCTTTCGTAACAGCCACTTCCGTCGGCCGTGCATCACTTCCAACGACCATCACCGACCGTACCTCCAACTTGGGAGGGTTCGTCGAGGACGCTCCCCAGGGGGCAGACTGAAAATCGAGACGGAATCCCGGATTTTCGGGGGTCGATCGTACCAGATACAGGAATTGCGCTGATGCGACTGGCAAGAATGGACCCACCAAGCCGACGAGCAGAGCCAGAAACAGAGGGCGTGACATTGGCGAACCTCTGGAAGGGGAAGACTTTGAGGCGGAATACCCCCGATGAGGTGCGAAATCTAGCCGGAGGTGTCTGAACACACGGGGAGGCCAAGGACTGAGCCAGAAATGGTGTCGGATTTTTGGCATTCAAGTCCATTTTCCGATGAGAAACCCGACAGGTCTTCTTGATTCAGATCTTGCTGACGGGTAAATTACAGGTGTCCCGTCGAGGGGCGACTCTGGTGAATGGGCGACACCAGTGAAGCACTCGGCGGGATTTTTTTGCGCGCAGATCCAGCCGGCCTATTTGTATTCTCATCAATTTAACAGACACACCAAAATCCTCTCGTTGTGGCTGCAACCTGAAGTGGGACTATCGACCGACCAAAGGGAAATGACAACCGGCCCGTGATCTCGTAGGGTGGGTCCGCAGGGGCGGTCAC
>JALOQR010000471.1 GCA_025459365.1 Fimbriiglobus sp. | reverse complement strand
GAACCGGGTCTGAAAACCGCTGGCCTCGATCGTGAACGCGAGTGCCCAGAACAGCGGTGCGTCGTCCGCATCGAACGGGCAGTTCACAAAGACGCTGCCGCTGGATGGCGGCCGTGCGCGCGGGCAGGGCCTGTGAACTCACTTGGTGTTTGCGGGCGGTGACCTCAGTACGGCGGCGGGTCGCCGCTGCCGCCGGTGGCGATGGCCGCGATCTGGTCCTGAATCTCGGGCGTCACCTGCCGAGTGCCCTTGCACTTCGGGTACTTGGCGCAGCTCAGGAAGAACTTGCCCCCGCCGAACCGCGATTTCCGCAGCGTCATCGCCCCGGCGCACTCCGGGCAGATCTCCTTCACCGTCACGTTGGGCACGTCCGACTGTTGCTTCGGCTCCGGGGCCGGCAAGATGTCCTTCAGCTTCTCCCGCAGTTCGGCGTTGATGCTCTTGGCGTTGCGGCACTTGGGGTAGCCGGTGCAGGCGAGGAACGGCCCGCGGAAGCTCTTCTTGATGGTCATCGGGCTACCGCACTTGTCGCACGCGATGCCGGTGTCTGGCGGGGGCACTGGGTGGCCCTGCTCGTCCGCGTCGGCGGTGAACTTGCACCCCTTGGCGTCGAGGCACTGCACGTAGCGGTTGCCCGTCTTGCTGAACTTGAGGAGCATCCCCTTGCCGCATTGCGGGCACTTGGCGGGGGTGGGGAGCGTGCTCACCACCGGTTTACCGTCGGCCCCGAGGTTCATGATGGTCGGGCAGTCTGGGGCACCCTCGCAGGTGAAGAAGGTGCCGAACCGGCCGTCCTTTTTCACCATGAACTTGCCGCACGCGGGGCAGGGGGTGTCGGTGACTTCCGGCCCCATGCTCTCCTTGCCGTCCTCGCCGCGCTTGTAGGGGCACGGGCTTTCTTCGTCCTTCCACCCGCTGCACCCGATGAACTGGTTGCCCGTCTTGCGGCTGAACATCGCCAGCAGCGGCCGTCCGCACTTCGGGCACGCCTCGCCGATCTCGATGCCCTTCTGCGACGGCATGTCGGTGTCGGCCTTCACCAGCAGTTTGTGGAACGGCTCCCAGAACTCGTTGAGCACTCCCTCGTAGGTGTGCTCGCCGGTCTGGATGCCATCGAGGCCCTCCTCGAAGTGGCGGGTGAACTTCAGGTCCATGATGTTCGGGAAGTGCTCGACCAGCAGTCGCGTCAGGTCCATGATGTTCGGGAAGTGCTCGACCAGCAGTCGCGTCACCGTCTTCCCGACGGCGGTTGGGTAGAACCGGCGGTCGCGTTGCTCGACGTAGCCCCGATCCTGGATCACCTCCAGCGTGCTGCTGTACGTACTCGGCCGGCCGATGCCTTCCTTCTCCATCGCCTTCACCAGGCTCGCCTCGTTGTAACGCGGGGGCGGCTGGGTGAAGTGCTGGGTGGCGAACTGGTCGAGGCGGTCGAGTGCTTGTTTCTCCTGCACCGGCGGTAGGAGCACGTCTTCGCTCTTGGCCGGGGCCATCACTCGTCGGTAGCCGTCGAACTTTTCAATTCTCCCGGTGGCGCGGAACAGCCCCGGGCCGGCGGTCACTTCCACCGTGGTGACGGCGAACACCGCCGGAGCCATCTGGCACGCCACGAAGCGGTTGTAGATGAGCGTGTAAACCCGCAGTTCGTCGCCGCTGAGGCCGAGGCTCTCCGCCCGCTCCGGGGTCATGGTCACGTCGGTCGGCCGCACGCACTCGTGGGCTTCCTGGGCGTTCTTCCCGCTGGCGTAGAGGTTCGGCTTCTCCGGGCAGTAGCGGGCGCCGAACGTCTCGGTGATGTACCCCCGCACGGCGTTCACGGCGTCCGGCGAGATTCGCGTGCTGTCGGTTCGCATGTAGGTGATGAGCGCCACCGCCCCCACCTCGCGGAGGGTAATCCCCTGATAGAGCTGCTGTGCCGCCGCCATCGTCCGCTTGGTGTTGAACCGCAACCGTAGCGCCGCCTGTTGCTGAAGGCTGCTCGTGATGAACGGCGGCTGTGGCCGCTCGTTGCGGTCCTTCTGCTCCACCTTGCTCACGACGAACGGCACCGCCTTCAACTCGGCGACGACGGCATCAATCGCGGCCTCGCTGTCGAGCTTCGGCTCGGCCCCGTTCCACTTCGCGAGTTCGGTGAAGAACGCCCCCTTCGGAGCCGGCGGGATACGCTTCGAGTCGGTTTTCGCGCTCGGCTTCGCCTCGCGGTTCACCTGATCCCCTTCGTCCCCCTCGTAACTCGCCGCTTCCGTATCTTCGAGTTCCTCCCCCTCGCCCTTCGGTTTGGTGTCTTCCACCGACGGTGCATCGCCGGCCGCCGACTTCTTCGACGCGAAGAGTTTCGCCAACTCCGGCCTCACGGTCCACGCGATGCCGCTCCCCTGTGGCGCGAGCAGGGCGGTCAGCTTCCAGTATTCCTCCTGCTTGAATGCCGCAATCTCGGCCTCACGATCGACGATCAACTTCACCACCACCGATTGCACCCGGCCGGCGCTCAGCCCCTGGGCCACCTTCCGCCCGAGTAGGTTGCTGAGCGGGAACCCCACCACCCGGTCCATCGCCCGCCGCGCTTCCTGCGACTTCACGCGGTCCATGTCGATCTGCCCGACGTTCTG
>JALOQR010000292.1 GCA_025459365.1 Fimbriiglobus sp. | reverse complement strand
GGCGTAAGTCGATGGCCGGTGAGGTGTTGCGGGCAGTCCATCCAAACGGCTCGGCGAACGTCTCATCAGACGTTCAGATTTCGGACTTGGGGCGAAGTGACCTGTTGGGCGGTGGGTGCGCCACAAGTCGTTGGCCGGCGTGGGTGTGCCGAACGCTGATCCCGATGGCTAGCACAATCTCTTGCTAGCAGATATGATTTAGACTTAACAGGGGGCAATCCGGGATTGGGAGCATCGGTCGTTTGGAGCCAAAGACTGATCGCCACAACACTTAGGGTGAGAGTGGGAGAGGGGGGGTATGTGTGTGGCAGGTGGCAGTGTGGCAGAGTGGGGGTGGCCGAGCCGTCGCCGGCGGTGTGAACCATCCCCCACCGATCGCCTCACGCGGCGTCGCCGTTCGCCCGGCGTTCCAGCACCTTCACCGTGAAGCCGCCCACCCGCTCCGCCCCCTGGGTGAAGAGCCAGTCGTTCAGCCCGGCTCGCGGCACCCGCACGTTCTGCCCACGGCGGATGGCCCGCACCGTCGCCGGGTCGTTGTCGAGTTGCCCGTAGATGTGCTGGCCGTCCACCGCCGTCACGCTCACCCACATGTACTCGCGGCCGTAGTCGTCCATGAAGCGGGCCTTGATGGCGAACTGGTCGGCGGGGGTGCGGTGTGCGAAGGCGGTGAGGAACTCGTCGAAGCGGGTGTGGGCCTCGGAGACGGCGGCGGCGAGTTGTGGGTCGTCGTCGGGAATGCTCACCGTTTGCGGGGGGATGGGGAGGGTGGGCGATGGGTCGTCGGTGTCGATCTCGTCGGCGAGAAGGGCGTCGATCAGGTCGTCGGTGACGGCGTCGGCGTCGGCCGGGGTTCCCGCTCGCTCGCGGGCCGCCACTCGCCATCGGTTCGGCCGGTGGGTACTGTTCACGAAACGGTCGTTCACGTCCGCCCCCTTTGCGTGGATCGCGTCGGAGTGGAGAGGCCGCCCGCAGAGCGTATAACTTCCCCCGCCCGTCAATCAACCGCGGTCTTCCGCGAAACGGCCGAACATGACCTCTGGCGTTCAAACGGTATCGTCCCTACCGGCTCTACCGGTTCGCCCGGCCGACGGGCACAAGGGGACGTTCGGCACGGTGCTGGTGGTAGCCGGCAGCCGTGGGATGAGCGGGGCGGCGGTGTTGTGCGGAAGTGCGGCGGTTCGCGGAGGGGCGGGGTTGGTGCGGGTGGCGTGCCCGGCGGACATTCAAGCAGTGGTGGCGTCGGCCAACCCGTGCTACCTGACAAGCGGGTTGACTGGGGCAGATCAACTCGACGAGTACGCCGAGCAGGTGATGGTGTTGGCGAAAACTGCGGACGTGATTGCGGTGGGGCCGGGACTGGGGCAATCCGACGCGGTGCGAGACGTGGTGACGCAGCAGATTCTTACGGGTCACACGCCGCTGGTGCTCGACGCCGACGCGGTGAACGTGCTATCGCCGATCCCGGAGAAATTGCGTGAGCGGACGCAACCCGTCGTACTCACCCCGCACCCCGGCGAGTTTGCCCGGCTCACCGGCACCACCACTGCCCAGGTGCAGTCGAACCGGCTGAACCTGGCGATTGGCTTTGCCCAGCGGTGGCATGTCGTGCTGGTGCTCAAGGGACAGCACACCATCGTGACGGACGGCAGCCGGGTGTATGTGAACGGCACCGGCAACCCCGGCATGGGCACCGGCGGGACGGGCGACGTGCTGACGGGGTTGGTGGCGGCGCTGATCGGACAGGGGATGGGGGCGTTCGATGCGGCGGTGCTCGGCACGTGGATTCATGGGCGGGCCGGCGATCTGGCGGCCGACGCGGTCGGGCAGACGGCGTTGTGTGCGACCGACGTGCTGTCGCACCTTCCGCTCGCCCTGCGGGAGGTCGAGCGGCGGTGATGATCTGCTTTTCCACTGCAAAATGCGGGGTTCAGGCAAGGCTCATCGAAGTTGCCGTCGGTGCGAGCATCTGTTGTAATTTTTTCAACAGGCGATCTCGTCCGCCGCTTCGCCCGACAAGATCGGGAGTTATGGTGAGAGCACGGCACCCGCTCGACAGCTCACTCCCCCTGCAAACTCCCACTCAAGTTTCCACCCTCACGGCGTGACCTGTGGGGCGCGGGGACGCCGACCGGTCATCCAGGACGGACCAACTTTCCCCGTGTATCGTGCGGAGGTGGTCAGATGGACGACGTGTGCGTGACCGAAGTGGTGGCGAGCGAAACTGTGGCGTGCGAAGCCGCGGTGTGTGAAACGCCGGTGTGCGAGTCGGCCGCCGAGACGGTGACCGAAACGCCCGTTTCCGAGGAACAGCACCAACCTGTGGCCGAGTTGACCCCGACGGAGGTCGAACTTGCCGGCGCGACGTGACGACCGCGATTTCCCCACGGGCCGCCCGGATCGCTCATCCAGGCGGCCCACGCCGGTGATTACTCCACCGTCACGCTCTTGGCGAGGTTCCGCGGCTTGTCCACGTCGCACCCCTTTAGCAGCGCGATCTCGTAGGCAAGCAGTTGCAACGGGATGCTGCACACAATTGGTTGCAGGTACTCCGGCACGTCGGGCACCGGGATCAGGTCGTCGGCGATGTGGGCCACCTCGGCGTCGTTCGGACTGCACACCGCGATCACCGGCCCGCCGCGAGCCTTGATCTCCTGCATGTTGCTCATCACCTTGTCGAACACTTGCCCTCGCGGCACCAGGAACACACTCGGTGTGTCGGCGTCCACCAGGGCAATCGGCCCGTGCTTCATCTCGGCGGCAGCGTACCCCTCGGCGTGGACGTAACTGATCTCCTTCAACTTGAGCGCTCCCTCAAGCGCCGCCGGGTACAGGTACTGCCGGCCGAGGTACAGGCAGTTCCGCATGTCGGCATATTTGCGGGCGATGTCCTTCACCCGGTCGTGGCAGCGGAGTGTCTGGCGGATGACATCGGGCAGCGCTCGCAGTTCATCGATGACTTTCTGCCCCTGCGGAGCGGACAGGTGCCGCGTGCGGCCGAAGTACAACGCCAGCATCGTCAGTACGGCGCACTGGCTGGTGAACGCCTTCGTACTGGCCACGCCGATTTCCGGCCCGGCGTGCAGGTACACCCCGCCGCACGCTTCGCGGGCAATGCTACTCCCCACTGCGTTGCAGATGGCCAGCGAGGTGTGCCCCATTCGCTTGGCTTCTCGCATGGCTGCCAGGGTGTCAGCCGTTTCACCGCTCTGCGTGATGGCGAGAATTACGGTGCTGCGGTCGATGGGCGGGTTGCGGTAGCGAAATTCGCTGGCGTACTCCACCTCCACCGGCATGCGGGCGAGTTCTTCAAAGAGGTATTCACCGACCAGCCCGGCGTGGTAGCTGGTGCCGCAGGCGGTCATGATGACGCGGTCGGTCGCCCGCAATTGTTGGGCGGTCAGGTTCAGCCCGCCGAAGTGGGCGGTGGCGTCGGCGTCGTCGAGGCGGCCTCGCATGGCGTTGGCGAGTGCTTCGGGTTGCTCGTAAATCTCTTTCAGCATGAAGTGCGGGTAGTCGCCCTTACCGGCGTCGTAGTCGCCCAAGTAGTGCTGGATGTCGTGAGCGGTGGCGTCCACCGTGTCCATGTCCTGGTTGCGGATCACCCACGATTCGGCGTCGAGCTGGCAAATCTGCCGGTCGTTGAGGTACACCACCTTGTCGGCGTACCCGGCGAGGGCCGACGCATCCGACGCCAGGTAGTTGCCGTCGTCGCCCAGGCCGATGACCAACGGGCTGCCGAGGCGGGCACCGACCAACACCCCCGGCTCGTGCTTGCACACCACCGCCAGCCCATAAGTGCCCTTCACCAATTCCACCGTTTTGCGCACCGCGAGTAGCAAATCACCCTGGTAGTAGTGGGCGATCAGGTGGGCCAGAACTTCGGTGTCGGTCTCGCTGCGGAACTGCACGCCGTCGGCCTGGAGCTGCTTCTTCAGTTGGAGGTAGTTTTCGATTACCCCATTGTGGACGACAGCAATGGTGCTGTCGGCGGACAGGTGCGGGTGGGCATTGGCGTCGGTTGCCCCGCCGTGAGTGGCCCAGCGGGTATGGCTGATACCGTAGGTTCCGGCCGCCGGTTGGGTGGCGAGCAACTTCTCCAACTCGACCAACCGCCCAGCCCGCCGCCGCAGATGCAGGCTGCTACCGGTGCCGGTGATGAGGCCGGCCGAGTCGTACCCGCGGTACTCCAGCCGCTTTAACCCATCCACCAGTATGGGGGCTGCTTCCCGCGAGCCGGTGAAACCGATGATGCCGCACATGCAAGAACCCTCGGTGGGCTGTGAATAGAACCGGGAACGGACTGACCGGGTGACGGCAGGACCGACTTGGTCACAGTGTTCCCGATGTCAGGGCTAAACAACGACTTCGCCCGGCTCGCTGACGACGCGGAATCCGCAGCCCTCGTAGAGCGGGCGCAGAGACTCCTTGCTCGTGAGCATCACGTAGGGAGCACGGTGCAGATAGGCATGGGCCAGTGTCGCCTTCACCAGCTTGGTGCCGACGCCCTGCCCACGGGCGGAAGGGTGGACCACCACATAGTCGATCTGCCAGTTGACGGGGGCAGACACAAGAAGAAAACCGACCGGGTCGCCGTCTGCATTACGGGCGACGGCCACGAACGACACGCATGGCCAGATAGCCAGGAACTTACTCCGGGTGCGGAACTGGGTATCGATGAGATCCCAGAAGGTGTTGCACGCCGGCTGATCGGCGAGGAACTCCCGCACTGGTACGAAGTCGATCCCAGGCGTCGCTGGGCCGGCCTCGGCCGGTTTGAAAATGTAGTGCAGTTCACGGTCCACGGTCGCGGCTCCTTCCTTCGGTGAGGCGGGGCAAAGGGCGTTACCCCGGCCGGGGAGAGGGCGGCCGGACTTTCAGTGACCCTCGACCCATCGGACCGAGGGGGGCGGGGCAATCACACCCGACCTTGCGGCCGGTGGCTCCCCAGGATTCGTTCCTACGACCCGATGTTCGGACCAACAACATCCGCCGGGTATGGCAACGACGGCCGCGTAAACAGGCCGTGTTTCTTCATCTTCTTGTACAGCGTGACCCGGCTGACTCCGAGCAACTGGGCCGCCCGAGTACGGCTGAACCCCACCTTCTCCAACGCCCTCAGGATGGTCGCCCGCTCGGTCGTCTCGCGGTTGTGTTCGAGCGTCCCCGGCGCGGCCGTTGCCTTCCCTCCGTTGCTGGACTGCACAGTGTGAACCATCGGCGGTAGGTGTTGCAACCTCAACTCGTCGCCCGCGCACGATAGCACCGCCTGCTGGAGTACGTTCTCCAGTTGACGGATGTTCCCCGGCCACGGGAAGGCTTCGAGCGCTCGGAGTGCGTCCGGGTGGATTCCCTGAATCTTTTTCCCGAACCGGGTACCGTACCGGGCGACCATTCCGCGCACTAGCGGCGGGATGTCTTGTGGACGCTCGCGGAGTGGTGGCAACCGGAATGCCAGCACATGCAGGCGGTAGTACAGGTCGGAGCGGAACGTCCCCCGTTCAACGGCATCGGCCAGGTTCCAGTTCGAGGCGGCGATCAGCCGCGCCTGGCACACCTGCGTCTCGTTGCTCCCCACGGGTTCGTATTCGCCTGTTTCGATCACCCGCAGTAGGTTCGCCTGGTGCTCCAGCCCGAGGGTATCAATTTCGTCGAGCAGCACGGTGCCGGTGCCGGCGGCGGCGAACTTGCCCGGCTTGGTGGTGTCGGCTCCAGTGAACGCCCCCTTCACGTGCCCGAAGAACTCGCTCGCAATCAGGTTCGCACTCAACGCCCCGCACGCCACCGCCAGAAAACGGTGTGGTGCCCG
>JALOQR010000291.1 GCA_025459365.1 Fimbriiglobus sp. | reverse complement strand
TCAGTCAACGTCTTCTCGCCCATCGCCTTCGCTTCGGCCAACGCCTTTTCCAGCACCCCATTCTTGTACACCGCGTCGATCTGCTCTACCTCCTCGCGGTTTACCACCCCTTCGCTGATCAACTGCTCGGTATAGATCGGCACGACGGTCCGCCCGTCGCGGTACTTCTCGGCGATCGTCTTGTACAGCATTGGCTGAGTGACAGTGGCGTCGTCGTTCTCGTTGTGCCCCATCTTGCGGTAGCAGAGCAGGTCGATGACCACATCTGAGGCGAACTTTTGGCGGTACTCAGTGGCCAGTTCGGCGATCCGCACGCACGCGTCCGGGTCTTCGGCGTTCACGTGGAAGATGGGGGCGTGGACGAACTTGGCCAGGTCGGTGCAGTACAGGGTGCTGCGGGCGTCTCGCGGGTGGGTGGTAAACCCGATCTGGTTGTTCACCACGATGTGGACGGTGCCGCCGGTGCGGTACCCCTTCAGGTTGGCCATGCTCAGAGTCTCAGCCACCAGCCCCTGGCCGGCGAAGGCGGCGTCGCCGTGGATGAGTAGGCCCATGCCGGTCTTGCGGTTGTCGTCGTTGAACAGTCGCTGTTTGCATCGCACCCGCCCGAGGACGACCGGGTTGACGGCTTCCAGGTGGCTTGGGTTGGGCGTGAGGGTCAGGTGGACGGTGTCCCCGTCTGGGGTCGTCACATCGTCCGACCGGCCGAGGTGATATTTCACGTCGCCGTCGTTCTCGACCGCGTCGGGATGGTACGGGTCGAGGAACTGCACGAAGAGTTCCTCGTAAGGCATCTTCAGGATGTTGGTGAGTACGTTCAGCCGGCCGCGGTGAGCCATGCCCACCACGATCTCCTTCACCTTGTTCGCACCGGCGACCCGCACGACGGCGTCCATCATCGGGATGAGCGTCTCACCGCCTTCCAGCCCGAACCTCTTCTTGCCGAGGAACTTCGTCTGGAGGAAGTTCTCGAACACCTCGGCCCGCCTCAAGAGGGTGAGTGTTCGCACCCGTTGTTCGCGAGTCGGCTCGAACCGAAATCGCGATGGTTCGATCAGTTGCGCCAGCCAACTGCGGGCCTCGAAGTTCATGACGTGCATGTACTCGAACCCGACACTGCCGGTGTACGTCTCGCGGAGGGCGGCCAGCAAGTCGCCGAAAGTGACGGCTCCGTCTAGCCCGAACATCATCGACCCATCAACCGTGACGCCGGCATCGATCTGTTCGTCGACCGCGAAACGCCGGGGGTCAAGCTCGAACGGCACTGCGGGCGGGTCTTCCAGCGGATTAACCCGGGCAATCAGATGGCCGGACAAGCGATAGGCGTTGATCAACCGGACGGCTGCCGTCTGGACCCTGGACTCAACGTTCAGCGTGGAGAGGGGGAGCGGGCGATGGCCGTTCAGGCCGGGGGCATGGTGACCATTGGCATTGAAGGCAGCCCCCCCACCGCCGCCGTAGTTTTCGGCCCCCATGAACAGCCAGTAGAGCGACGGTTCGACCGACTTTGGGTCGGCCAGGAAGCGGGCGTATTCGCTCTCAAGAAATTCGACGGTGTACGGTTCGGACAGGTTCAGACCGGACATGCGCGACGGCTCCGGAAGGCACGGCGGGAATGGTTACAGGAATGATAGTCCGCGAAGTGCGACGATGTGGAACGCAAGAGATGGGGGAACGTGCGCGGAGAGATGGGGCGACAGCGTGACGCGAGTCCGCCGGTGGGATCGAATGGAACCGGGAACGGAGTGACCGGGTGGGTTGGTGCCACCCGGTCACTCCGTTCCCGGTTCCAGCCTCACGGCATTACCGCAGGAAGTCCATCAGGCTCGGCTGCAGGAGGCGGGCGGCGACGCCCAGTGTCGCCTGGAAGACTGACTCCTGAAGTTTCAGCCCGACCACCGCTTCGGCGTAGTCGGTCGCTTCCAGGTCACCGGCCCGGGTGTCGGCGTTCAACTTCAGGTCTTGCAGGCGGGTTTGGATGGCTTCCATTCCGGCGAGCGTGCCGGACTGCTCCCCCATCACTTCACTGATGCGGTTGCGGGCGTTTTGCAGATCGGCCAGGCGGGCGCTGGCCGCCGCCGCCTTCTGTGGGTTGCTGAGGGTGGTGCTTCGCAGGTCGTCGCGCAGGCCGATGAGGGCGGCGAAGACGTCTTGCCCGGTGGCCTGAAACACCTCCCGGCCGACGTACTTGGTGTCGACCGTTTGCGATGGGCTGACCAGTGATCTCGCGCGTTCATCACCGCCGTTGTAGGCAATGGTGGCTGGCTTGCCGTCCGGGGTGGTCGTGGCGACGGTGAACGGCTTGACGTTGCCCGCGGTGCCAGCGAACAGGTACTGCCCGTCCTGCTGCTGGTTGGCCGTCGAGAGGGCCCGGTCGATCAGGCTATCCACCTCGGTGGCCAGGGCCGCGAAGCCGTTGGCGTCCTGGGTGCCGCTCGCCCCGTCGAGAGCCAACTGGGTCGCCCGGCTGAGCAGGTTCATCCCTTCTTGAAGGACGGACACACCCGCGTTCAGGTCGGCGGCGGAGTCGTTGAGCGTTTCCTGAAATGTGGCAGCCCGCTTGCTCGCCGTGCGGGCGGTGCTGGCGGCGGCGAACGCCGTTGGGTCGTCCGACGCCACTCGCACCCTCAAGCCCGTCGACAACTGTTGCTGAAACGTGACCGCATCCGCTTGCTGGCGGCGGAGGTTGGCGATGGCGTTGGCCACCTGCGTTTGCCCGGTCACCCGGATATTCATGGCGGCACCTATCTCCTGGCATCGTCACCAAGATCGAACCGCCGGCCGGAAGATTTGCCACCAAGCGGCTCACCGCCCGCTCTTGGCGAAGAAGCGGAGTGAAGTATTCGCGCCTAGCCCGATCTGGCAGATCGTGTCAAATCCGTACTTGTGCAAGAGCAGGAGCAGTTGCTCGGCTTCTTTCTCGGTGTCGCACACAAACAATTGCCGCCCCTGGCCTTCGTACAGCCCATACTTCCCACCGCTGGCCAACTTCACTTTCAGGCTGTCGCGGTCGAACCGGCTGGCCTGAGCGGCGAATGGCACTCGCGTCGGAGCCTGTCCGTTCAACAAGAAGAAACTCACCGCGGAGTTGAACCGGCAGAACTCGGTGAACCGCATGTCCTTGACGAGTTTGAGCGCATCGCGTCCGGTCCATTCGCTCGGCCCGAAGTTCGCCAGCACGTCCGTCCCGTGCATGAGCTTCCAGTCTCCTGTTTTGTCCCGTTTCAGTTCCACCGCCTGTGCATCGATGACAACCTTCTCACCGACCATTTGGTCGGCGACCACTCCCGCTCCGGGCTTGCGGTCGGCGGAAATGTCGATGCCTGTGCGGGTGAGCTTTTGCTCCTCGAAAGCTTGGGCCAGGTGAGCGTAGCCACCCGGCAGTTGGGAGGGCTTCTTCATGTGGTCGGCCGGCACATCCTGGGCGAAGAGCACTGTCGCTCCGGTACCCACCGGCCCGACCTGACCGATGCGGTTGAATCGGTACTTGCGGATGATCCCGACAGCCTGCTCGGCGTCTTCGCGGGTAGCACCAAAGTTGAGCAGGATGTTCTGGTCGTCTCGCACCACGAAGACCCCGCGCACCTGTTCCGCCCGGAGCGAGCCGGTGTCGATGGTGACACTCGTTTTTGGGCTGAACGCCGGGGTAGCAGCCACTCCATTAGTGACGGCGTATTCGACCACCACGCGGGCGGTGCCGATCGCTCCCCATTCGGTCGGCCGAAGTTCCCGGACGAACCGGACGAACTCCTCGGCGTCTTCGCGGGTGCCGCCAAACTCCCGCACCACCGCCAGGCCGTTAGTCACCACCCACTTCTCGTTCTGCCGACGGGCGGTAAGCCCGTTGGCGTCGATGCGGGCGAGCACTTCTTTCTGCGGAAGAGCGACCTCCGGGGTGAGGCTCTGCGGTAGCAGAGCAGGCGAGGTGGTCGGGGTGATGGTGGTCGGCGGGGCAGCGTGCAGTGGTTGGGTGTGGAGGGGCGGCAGGGCGGTGGGAAGCGGGTTCGCGGTCACCCGCTCGGGCTTGGTTGCCGGTAAGGTGGGAAACAAGGGGTTCGGTGGCGACTGTGCGACGGCGGCGGCGGCAAAGAGCGGGGCGAACGCGGCGAAAAACAGTCGTCGCATGACACCTTCCCCCGGAGAATGTACGGCACGTTGTTATCGGCACAACCAGCGCAAGTAATCCACTCGTTCGCGTTCGGGCCACCCCACGGATTCCTATTCATGCCCGTCGTCGCTGTTGCTGCTTCGCTTTTTCAGCAGGAATGTGGCCCGCAGCCGTTGGTGGTGGCCCGGGCGGGCGAGGTGCCCGTGGTGGTCACCGCTCCGAACGGCGGGCGGCAGCCCCTTCTCGGTGCGCCACCACGAAGGGGCGACGGCCTGGGCCAATTCGTGGTGGTGAACGACACCAACACCGAGTTGCTGGCCGAGCGGAAGTTCTGCGACGCCAACTTCCCCGCCGACATTATCAACGAGTCGGTCGGGGCGAATAGGCTGGCCGACTCTCGCTGAGATCGCTCAACACGGATCACACGACCACATCGCTCTCGCCGAGAGCGATTCATCCCACCAGGACTCCCAATGAAACTCGGCTTCGTGTCTGCCATTCTGCCGGACGTGTCGCTCGACGATCTGTTCGCATTCGCCGCCGCCGAGCGGTTCGGCTGCATCGAACTCATGTGCTGGCCGCCGGGCAAGGCCGACCGCAAGTACGCCGGTGTAACACACATCGACGTGACCCACTTCACGGAAGCCGACGCCGCCCGAGTCACCGCATTGGCCCTCAAACATGGGGTCGATATCTCCGGCCTGGGATACTACCCAAACCCGCTCGACCCCGACCCGGAGCACCGTGAACGGGTGGTCGATCACCTGAAGAAGGTGATCCGGGCGGCGGCGCTGCTGGGCGTGCCGGTGGTGAATACGTTTGTTGGCCGTGACCCATCGCAGACGGTGAAGGCCAACTTGACGGTGATGCGGCACGTGTGGGACCCGATCGTGGAACTGGCCGCGGCCGTCGGGGTGAAGCTGGGCATCGAGCACTGCCCGATGCTGTTCAGCGACGATGAGTGGCCAGGGGGGAAAAACGTGGCCAGCACGCCGGAGGTGTGGCGGCACCTGTTCGACGCCTACCCGATCGGCACTCTCGGGCTGAACTTCGATCCGTCGCACCTCGTCTGGCAGTTCATCGACTGCGGGCGGGCGGTGCGGGAGTTCGGCCGGCGGATCGTCCATGTCCACGCGAAGGATGAGCGGCTGAACCGCGAGCGGTTGTACGAGGTGGGGGTTCTTGGGCTGGGCTGGCACACGCCCAAACTGCCGGGCCTGGGTGATGTGAACTGGCCGGAGTTCTTCGCCGCCCTGACGGACGTCGGCTACCGCGGGCCGGTGTGCATCGAGATGGAAGACCGCGGGTACGAGGGAAGCCTGGACGACCGCAAGCGGGGGCTACGGCAGAGTAAGCGGTTCCTGGAGCAGTACACGGGGTAGAGTATCGCCGGGCATGGTTTGGCCCCCCCTCTCTGCCACACTGCCACCTGCCACACACATATCCCCCTCAACCACCGTCACCCTAAGTGTTGTGCCAATCAGCCTTTGGCTCAATTCAGCCAAGATCACCGAACTCTGACAGGGGGAGAGCGGCGTCGGGGCGGGTCGGCCCCCGACGCCGGTGTGGCCCACGACTACTTCCGGCTTCTCGGGTGGCGGAACGGCAACCACTTTCCGTCCTCCTTACTACTGTTCACGCACTGCTGGATGAATAGCATCCCCTCCACCCCATCAAAGACGTTCGGGTAAACCGTGTTGACCGCCTCCACCTTCTCGCCGGCCGCCTTCTTGACGATG
>JALOQR010000038.1 GCA_025459365.1 Fimbriiglobus sp. | reverse complement strand
AGCCCTTTCACCTCGTCGGCGATCCACGGTAGTTCCTTGCCGAGCACCGCGCCGGGGGCGAGGTTGGCGGTCACGCTCACGGTACGCTGGCGGTTGTAGCGTTCGATGGCTGCTGGCCCACGAGCGTACTCCACCGTGGCCACGCTACTCAGCCGCACCGGGTCTCCTTTACTGCTCGGCACGCTGAGCCGCTCGACCGCCTCACGACTATCGCGGTTGGGTAGGTTGGCGCGCAGCCACACGTCGTACAGGTCGGGCATGCCCGGCTCCTTCCACTTGCTCACCGGCTCGCCGCCAATCAGGATGCCGAGAGTCGCCGAAACCGCTTGCGGGCTAACCCCCACATCGGCGGCCCGCTGACGTAGCATCCGCACCTGAAGTTCCGGGCTACGGGCTGCGGCGTTGGTATCGACGTCGGTGAATTCTGGCTTGGCCCGCATCTTCGCCACCATCGCGGCGGCGTATTCGTCGAGTTTGTCGCCGTCTGGTCCCATCAGGGCCAGTTCCACCTGCACGTTTTTGAATGCACTACTGCTGAAGAGTTTCACCTCTTGCACGGTGGCGCGGAAGTCGGGGTAGTCGGCGAGCACTACACGGGCGTCGGCCATCGCGTCTTTCTGTGGGAAGTCGCGGTGATGCAGATCGACCATCCGGCAGTAGATGAGCACCTTCGTCACGTCGCCCTGGCCCTTCGCTTGCCGGCCGTTGGTCTCGCCGATGGTGGTGAACACGTTCGTCACCCCTTTCACTTTCGCCAGCCTCGCCTCGACTTCCTGGCAGGCCGCGTCGGCCTCGGCGAGCGAGTATCCCGCCGGGAGGCTCATCGCTACCTCGAACTCGCTCTGGTCGTCCTTCGGTACGAAGTCGGTGCCGACCATCTGCACCAGTACGGGGGTGCTGAAAAAACAGACCGCCGCCGCGAGGATCACCAACCACCGTCGCCAACCGGCCCACCCGCCGAGGCACCAACCGAGCAACCCAACGTACAACCGGGTGATGAAGCCCCAGAATCCGCGGGTGTGTTCCTCGTCGTGGAGGGCATCGGCATGCGAGGGCTGTTGCTGCGTGTTTGCCCGGATCGGCTTCAGGAACCGCGCACACAGCATCGGCGTGAGGGTAAAGCTGATGACCATACTGAGCAGGATGCTGAACCCAACCACGAAGCCGAAACTGTTGAAAAACCGCCCGACCTGACCCGTCATGAACGCGATCGGGGCGAACACCACCACCAGGCTGAGTGTGGTCGCCACCACCGCCAGCGAGATTTCCTTCGTCGCCTTGCTCGCCGCCTCCCACGGGGTGCTCCCGTATTGCTCCATGTGCCGCACGACGTTTTCCAGCACCACCACGGCGTCGTCGATCACGATCCCCACGGCCAGGATCAACCCGAGGAGGGTCATGTTGTTCAGGCTAAAGCCCATCAGGTCCATCAGGGCGAAGGTGCCGATGATGCTGGTGGGAACTGCCAGTGCCGCGATCACCGTCGTCCGCCAATTGCGGATGAACAGCAACAGCACGGCCGACACCAACCCGGCGGCCAGTAAGAGGTGAAACTTGACCTCGTCGATGCTCCCCTTGATGAACACCGATTGATCGCGGATGGTTTCCACACGGACATCGGGGGGCAGGTTCGCCCGGATCACCTTCAGCCGCTCCTTCACCGCTTCGGCCACCTTCACCGTGTTCCCGCCGCTCTGCTTCTGCACGATGAGCGCCACCGCTGTGTCGCCGTCCAGCCGGCTGAGGGTTCGCGGTTCCTCGATGCCGTCCTCCACCCGCCCCACCTCGCTCAGCCGAGTGGCGTGCCCGTTCCGCACCCCGACAATCACATCGCAGAAGTCGGCGACCGCTTTCAGGCGGGCATCGGTCCGGAGGGTTTGCTCACGGTCCCCCTGATCGACGCGCCCGCCGGGCTGCTCCTGGTTTTGCTCGGCCAGTGCTTTCTTCACGTCAAAGACGGTCAGATTGCTCCCTTCCAGCTTGGTCGGGTCCACGGTCACGTTCACCGCCCGTTGCTGACCCCCCACCAGCACGACCGCCCCGACCCCGTACACGTTTCCCTCGATGTCTTCCTTGAACTGCTTCTTGGCGATTTCGGTCATCTCCCGCAGACTGCGCTTGCCCGACACCACGATCGTCATGATGGGCGCCGCATCGAGGTTGAACTTCTCCACTTTGGGCGGGTCGGTGCCCGGTGGCAATTGGCTGAGCACCAACCCCATTTTGTCGCGGATCTCCTGAGCTGCGACATCCCCGTTCTTTTCGAGCTTGAACCCGACGACGATCTGGCTGAACCCTTCTTTTGTGGTGCTTCGCATCTCATCGATGCCCGACACCGTGTTGACGGCCTCCTCGATGGGCTTGGTGACCGACGCTTCGGTTTCGTCCACACTCGCTCCGCGGAGCGTGGTGGTGATCGCGACCACCGGCACATCCACGTTCGGGAATAGCTCGACCCCCAGCCGGGTATACGAAGCGATACCGAGAACAATCGGCGCGAGCACCAGCATGGCGGTGAACACCGGCCGGCGGATGCAGATATCCCAAATGGCGTTCATCAAGAATCCCCAGTTCGTCAAGCCCGTAGGTCGTGGTCGAGCGGGTGCGGAGCACCGCGAGGCCCGACGGCGAAACGCCGTGTCATCACCGTCGATCTGTCCGTCCGTCAGGCCTCACGTCTCCTGCGGAGACAGTTCAGCCGCGACCCCCTTTACTCACTTCCGCACGCTGATCGGGCAGCCGTCGTACACCTGCACGAAACCACTGGTAATCACAGACTGTCCCGGTTTCAGGTCGCCCCGCACTTCCAGCCAGTCGGGGCCGCGGTCGCCCACCTCCACCCGCACCTCGCGGGCCTTTTCACCGTCGGCGAGGAAGACCTTGCTCACCCCAGCAAACACAACCAGAGCGTTCGGCGGCACCACGATTGCGTTTGAGGTGCCGACCACCACTTCCGCCCTGGCGAACCCACCGGGCTTGAGCTTGCCGGTTTGGTTCGGCACCGTCACCTCGACTTGAAATGTCCGCGTTTGGGGATCGACGGCCGGGTTGATCCGCGCAACGGTGCCGGGGAACGGATCAGCGAACGCCTCCACCCGCACATCCACCGGTTGCCCGACCTTGACCTCCGGGGTGTGCTTCTCGGGCAGGGTGAGTTTCAGCTTGAGGGTGTGCGCGACGACCAACCGGTAGGCATTGGTGCCGGGGAAACTACGGGTCATCTCGCCGACCGACACCAGCCGGGCGGCAACCACGTATCGTGGGTCGCTTCCCCCGGCCGCCTGTGGCACCCGTAGCTTCGCGTCGCGGAGACGCTGCTCGGCGATGGCCAACGCACGCTTTTTCAGCCCGAGTGTTGCCTCGGCGGCCGTCACCGCGGCCTTTGCCACGGCCACGTTGGCTTCGGTCAGGGCCACGTCGGAGCGGGCGGCGTCTTTTTCTGTTTGGCTGGCTGCCGGCAACGACTCGACCCGTGCCAAGTTGGCCTTCACCCGGGCGAGCGGAGCGGCGGCTTGTGTCACCTGGGCGCGGGCGGCCGACACCTGCGACTCTTGCACCACCACCTCGTTCTCGGCTAAGCGCATGTTCAGTTCGTAATCGGTCGGGTCGAGTTCGAGCAGTACGTCGCCGGGCTTCACCTCGTCACCTACGTCGAACCGCACCGAGGTCACTTGCCCATCCACCTTTGGCGAGAGGGTGACATCCTCGAAGCCGTTGAGCGTGCCGGTGGTTGGCACTGCCCGGCGGACTGTTCGCTCGGCCACCGGGGAGACCGTCACAGGTATGGCCGTCGGAGCTTTCGGAGCGGTGGCTTCCGGTGCTTTCGGCTGACATCCGGCTGTCAGTGCGATTAGCAGGGCGGGGAGTATTCCCCACTTGTCCGGACCGGAAGTCCGAGCAGGTGATGGGGCAGCCAGTTTCGTCTCCTCCCCTCGCATCACGTTCCCCTCTTGCGGTTATGCTTCTTGCGGGCGGCATCCGAGAAGACGCCGAGAAAGATCACATCGAGTACGTCATCTGCCTGGGCGTCGGGGTCAACCCCGCGCCCGCTGAGCAAGTTCGTCAGCACGATGCCATAGAGCAGGTCGCCCACGACGTTGAAAAACCGCTCGGGCGGTAGGTCGCGGATGATCCCGGCCTTGTGGAGTTTGGCAAAGAACTCGGCGTGCTTGCAGTCGTCTTCCGCCTTGGTCACGAAGTAGAGCGGGCGGTGATGCTGGCGAAAAGCGGCCCGCTCCTGAATGAACAACTCGGCCATTTCTGGCCGGCGGTGGAAGAACCGCAAGTACGCCCGCACGGCGTCCCGCATCTGATCGAGTGGGTCGCCGTCCCCGGCGATGATGGCGTCCATCTCGGCGGTCAGTTCGGCCAGCCCGCGTTCGACGGTGGCAAGGAACAGGACCTCTTTCGTGGGGAAGTAGCGGTAGATGGTGCCGTTGCCGACGCCGAGGTGGTCGGCAAGGGTCTGCATTTGGGTGTCGGCGTACCCACGTTCGGCGAACAACTTGGCGGCCGCGGCGAGGATCTCCTCCTCCCGGCGGGCCTTCAGTTCTGGGTCTTCGGGTCGCCCAGGAGAACGCGCGGTGGTCGGCATGGAGTTTGAACCGCGACCGGCAGGAATAATTAACGGACGAATCCGTCCGGTAATTCATGAATAGCGAAGGGAAGCAGGAGTTGGCAAGGGGAATCAACGGTTTGCCGCAAGCGGGAGGCGAGTGCGAACAGGTCGCGCCCACCTCCCGCTCGCGGCAAACCGGGAGAAGTGATACTCACTCCCCGTACACGCGGGTCGATTCTTCCTTCTTCACCGGAGCGGTGAGGTGCTTACTCGTCATGGTGGCGGTGAACCGCACGTCGCCGATGCCGGTGCCCTTCACCTTGACCTTGAACACGGCTTCGGTTTTCGGCGGCAGGTCCGCAATCGGGTCGAACAGCACGCTCGGCCGGCCACCCGGCTTGGTCGGATCGACCTTCGCAACCACGGGTGAGCGCAATTCCCCTTTTGTCGGCCCGCTCGCCGACACGAACTCCAGTTCCTTCGGCAGTTCGCACGCGATGACCACGTTGCTGTCGGCCTTCGTGCCGGTGTTCGTCACCCGGATTTCGTAGGTCACTTCGCCGTTCTTCTCGACCGGATCGACGCTATCGACCAGTTCCATCCGCAGGCCCGGGATACCCTCGATCGTCGTCACGCACTCGCTGGCTGCCTTCGTGTTGCGGTCGCCGGCCGCCTCGACACGGTGGACGACCTGACCGGCGGTGTGTGTACACCCCTCGAAGGCGAAGCTCTTGCTGGCACCGGGGGCGAGGTCGCCGACGGCCCACATGAGCCGGTCGGCGGTCAGTTTCCCCGCCCCGGCGTCGCCCAGCTTGAACCCGACCGGTAGCGGGCTGCTCGCCGCCACGCCGGTGAGAGGTACTTCGCCGATGTTGGTCACCTTGACCGTGTAGGTGCCTTTCCTGCCGATGAGCCGCTCGGCCGGGCCGGCGATGCTGACATCGAGCTTCGGAGCAATCACTTGCACCGTCGTCTTGGCCGATGACTTCAGCCCGTCGGCCCCGGTGGCGATCGCCTCATACGTCAGGGTGCCGGCGGTGGTGGCGGTGTATTCGTCGAGGGTTTGAAGAGCGCCGCCGGGGGGCAGCTCTTTGCGGGTGAGCTTGGGCTGCTCAGTACCTGCCAGTTTCAGCACCACGTCGGCCGCGGGGTGGTCGCCGACGTTGTTCAGCGTGAACTTGACGGGGATCTTGTCGCCCACCACCACTTTGGGCGGGGCGCTGATGGTCACATCGAGCTTTGGCTCCTTCACCGTGGCTTTCATCGCCGAGGTGCCGGTGAGCGTCACCCACGCCTGGCAAGTCATGTCGCCCCGGGTCGGCTGGGCGAGCGTCACGGTCACGCTCTTGGTCCCCTTCGCTTCCAGTGTGCCGAACTCCCAGAGATAGACACCGTCGGTCGGCTTCACCACCGGGTTCGTTTGCCGGATCTCGACACCTTTCGGCGCCCGCACCTGCACCACGACTTTTTGCAGGCTCTGACCGCAGACGTTCCGCACGGTCAGGGTGTAGTCGGTCGGCTGGTTCGCTCGCACCACCGCCGGGCCGCTCCACTCCAGGGCGACGGCCGGGTCGTTTCTGACTGCAGGTTCGACTGCCTGAGCCTGCACTAGCTCACCCGGCATGTCGTCCGCCGCCGGAATGACGGGCAATTCGGGCGAGTCGTCGGCGTGTGGGATGAACGTCGGTGGGTTGGTCGGTGTGGCCAATCCGAGGGCGGCACCGCCCACCGCCCCGGCGATGAGCAGGCCGACGGCGGTGCGCTTCCAGGTCGTTCGCATGGTCGAGTCCTTTCGCGGTGAGGTGAGCAATCCGGGCAACAGCGGGCGAGGTGATAAACCGCGGCGGCGGCGGGGTCAAGGCCGAGTGGGACGTGGGGTGAACCAACCACTGCGACCCGTAGACAACCCCCGTCCAACCGATATCATGTTTCCTTCCCCTGCCTCCGGGCAGTTGGGAGCCGATCGAACCGCGGCCATCACCGGCCGGACGAGGGGTCGGTTTACACACTCAACGCGGGCCATGTTCCCGCAGGATCACTCCCATGTCGAAGGCGATGGGCCTTCTCGGCTACAAAGTCGGAATGACGCAGGTGTTCAACGACGATGGCTCGATCGAGCCGGTGACCGTCATTGAACTGGGGCCGTGCCCGGTGCTCCAGGTGAAGACGGCCGACGGCAAAGACGGCTACTTCGCCGTGCAACTCGGTTTCAAGGACAAACCGCGTAAGAACGCCATCCGGGCCGAGCAGGGGCACGTGGCCAAGGGGCTGACGAGCAAGCGGAAGGAGGCCCGCCAGAAGGCCGGCGTGCAACTGCCGCCAAAGGCCGACTGCGAACCGCAGAAGCACGTCCGTGAGTTCCGCCTCGACGCCGCCCCCACCGTTGCCGTTGGGCAGGTGCTGAAGGTGAGCGACGTGTTCGGCAGCGTGAAGGCGGTGGACGTCATCGGCACGAGCAAGGGCCGCGGCTATCAGGGGGTTATGCGGCGGCACAACTTCGATGGTCTGCCGGCCGCCCACGGTGCGAAGAAGGTTCACCGGCAAGCTGGATCGACCTCCTCGCTGGCCAGCAACCGGGGTAGTGGTCGGCCGAAGAAAGGGTTGAAGCGGGCCGGTCAGTACGGCAACGCCCAGCGGACGGTACGGAACCTGAAGGTGGTGCGAGTGGACGCCGAGAACAACCTGATCCTGATTCGCGGGTCGATCCCCGGGTTCAACGGGGCGTTCGTCATGGTGCGGCCGACGAACAAGATGAACAGCAAGTTTGTTCGCGGTGCGGTGCAGCAAGAGGTGAAGCAGAAGATCGTGCTACAGAAGAAGGGCAAGTAACCCCCACTGTGGTGGGCATCAGCGGGCCGGGCGGCGTTGGCCGTCCGGCCCGCTGTCGTTTCGGTACACTCCCCCCGCTCACTCGAGAGCCAGATATGCGGTTTCGCACCCTGCTCGATGTGGCCGCTGTCTGGGGGATGCGGGTGGCAGCCCCGATCGTCGCCCCGCTGCTGATTGTCTGGGGGCGGACGTGGCACGGGCGGTCGGTCGGGGTGTTTGTCGGCACTTCCTGGTTCGGCCTGTTGGCGGTCGCCTACCTCGACGCGTGCTCCGCCTTCCTGCTCCCGGGGCCAGGTCGGGCCACCCCGGTCGGCCCACTGACGCCGGTGATCCAGACAACCGCCGTCGTGTTGGT
Source organism: Fimbriiglobus sp. (assembly GCA_025459365.1). Lineage (GTDB taxonomy): Bacteria > Planctomycetota > Planctomycetia > Gemmatales > Gemmataceae > JALHQU01. The sequence continues at coordinate 20,839 of JALOQR010000038.1, read as the reverse complement.
GCTCCTCCTCCCGTTCGCCTTTCTGTGGTGGTGCCTGTCTGCCGCCTTCCTTTTGTTCACCCAACCGGCGTATCGCTCCGACACCCCCGGCCTGCGGTCGGTGTTCCTCGGCCCGCTCTTCCTCCACCGCTTGCAGATGATGTTGCTGAGCGAGCCTGACTGGGTGTGGCTCGGTACCGTCTTGGCCACGCGATTCGACTTCCGCATCCAGCGGGATGAACGCCGGCTCATCCGCGACACCGTGCGGCTGCACCTCGACGAGTTGAAAGCGAGCGGCGAGAGCAAAACCGTCCCGCCGGCGCTGCCGCTGGCGATCTGGGGGCGAATCCTGCACCCGGACCACGGCCATCTGTTCGCTTACCGCCCGGAGGCGGCCGGCGGCGAGCGGCTCGGCCTGTTGGTGTTCTTGCATGGCCACGGCGGCAACGCCATGCTCTACCCGCACCTGCTGCGGCGGTTCGCCGACGATCACCGCTGCGTGGTGGTGTGCCCGAGCTTCGGGTACGGCAATTGGGAACACCCGCTCGCGACCGAATGCGTGGAGCGGGCGGTGCGGTACGCCTTCGAGCACTTTGTCCAGACTTGTTCGCCGGCTATGTGTTTGTGTCGCCAACGATGGAACCGGTGGTGCTGGAGAGCGACGAACTGAAGGGAAAACGGGTGCTGGTGATCCACGGCGACGCGGACAAACACGTCTCGTTGAAAAGTGTCGAGAAGGGCATCGAGGCGCTACGACGGGCCGGGGCGGACGTGACCGTCCATCGCGACCCGGCGGGAACTCACTTTCTGCTGTTCGCCCGCACCGAGGAGGTGTTTGAGCAGTTGGGTGAGTGGATGAAGGGATAACGGCCGGCAGAGCGGGAGAGTTGCCCTGCCGGCCGTTGTGGTTAGCTACCACCGCGCTTGGGTGGGCCGACCGGGGCACCGCTGGCCTTGGGAGCGTTATTCATCCCTGGCCGGGGAGGCTGGTTCTTGTCGGCGTTCGAGTTCTGCGGCGGTGGGGCGCTGGTCTGTCCCTCCACTTTCCCGTCCGGTGGATCGCACCCGATCACTGCGAGTAGGGCGAACCCGGCGGCAAGTCCGCCGAGCAACTTCTGACGCATAGGTTGTCTCCCTCGGTAAGCGATCCAGGTTAGGGGAGGTTCGCCACTTCACCACCGTTGCGGGTGGAGAGGGCGGGGATGATGTTGGTGTTGCTGTAGGTGATGAGGCGGCATGAGCCGTCGCCCATGAGGAACTGCGAGCCGGCGCTGTGGTAGCTCCAGTAGTGGGCGGCGTCGCAGCCCACGTTCGCCGAGGCCTTGGCCGGTTGGAGGCCGATCTTCTGCGCCGCGGTACCGTCGCACGGTAGGTTGGGGGGAGACGAATAGTTGGCGATGAAGTAGTTGGCGATGGCGAGGTCGTTGCTGGTCATCACGCAGTCGCCGTTGCCGCGGCCGTCGTACCCGTAGGCGGCGAACCACCAGCCATACTCCAGGTTCGAGTTCGGCGGACGCTCGCCAACGAGCAAGGTGTTGCTGGTGCCGTCGCTGATCTGCACCAGCTTCACCTTCGAGTTCTGATACAGCACCCCATCAAACGCCGAGGAGGTGGTGCCCGCGTTGCCCAGGTAGGTGGTCAGCGCCTGGTCGGACGATGGCGCCCCCCAGTTCGGGTAGACCTGGGTGCCACGGGGGTCGGCCGGGCAGGTATAGATCTTCATCTTCTGGCCGGCGGCCGGGTTGTTCCACGCGTACCAGTTCGGCCACGCCGGCCCGGCGAACGTTCGGGCCATGGTGTACACGTTGTCCTGCTCGATGTAGGGCAGGATCTGCGCCTGCCACGACCACGCCCCCTCGTAGGGGGCGGCGCTGGTGTAGGCGGTTTGCCCCATCGGCAGCTGGCCGTACACGTCGTGGTAGTTGTGGAGGCCCAGACCCATCTGCTTCAGGTTGTTGATGCACTGGGTGCGGGCGGCCGCCTCACGGACCTTCTGGACGGCGGGGAGGAGCAGGCCGATGAGGATGGCGATGATCGCGATCACCACCAACAACTCGATCAGCGTGAACCCACCCCGACCACGGATGCGGAACATGCGAGTCTCCCGGACGAACGATGAAGTACGGGCAACGATGCCCAGTCACCCGTCGATGTGGCGGGTGTATGTGGGAGAGTGACTCTCGCGAATCTGCTCGGAGATGGAGACTGGGTGTGCGGCCGTTTCGAGTGCGAGTCGTTGCGGCCACAGCCCCTGTGGGCGTCGCGAGTTGTGGGGATAGTGATCGATGCGAGACATTTCGTCAATGAATTGCTCACCGTTTTTTCACGGCGTTACGCACTGGATTCCTGGGATTCCCGTTCGGAGTGGTTTGTGCATCAGGCATGCGAACGGCGGATTCGACCTGATTGCCGCGACTCGACCCACCTGGCATGACGTGGCGTGAACTCCATTCGCCTGAAGATCCCAAAGTACCTGACAACCCTGGAAGTGAAACCGTGGCAGACCCGCGGTGGCAGCAGTCAAGAGAAACGACAGTAATGACCGATTTCTTGGCCGTCCGGAGTTTGTTCATACCGACCAAGTTTTTTGATTTTTCCCGCCGGCTGCGGATGCCAGGGCCAAGAAGTGGCAGCATTTGTTCACATCAGTCTCCAAAGCTCAGGGCGAGGGCCGGCTCGACGCCCACCCTCGCCCCGCGTGCGGTGGAGATCATTCCGGAAGAGCGACCTGCTTGCCTTTGGGCAGGCTGGCCGGTGTCGGTGTCGAGATCGGTGCGGTTGGCGTGGGCTTGGTATCTCCACCACAACCGACAACAGCGGTAAACATGATCAGCCAGGCGAGGCGTTTCATTGGTGGCTCCGGGTTAGAAGTCGTTCGTGATCACGCGGCCATCGTTCCGGCCGGCCAGCCAGCGGAGTTGCAGGGGGTCGCCGCCGTTGCGGAAGAATCGCACCGACCCATCACAGTAGCCGAACATCGCCCCGCCGGGGTGCCAGCTACTGAAGGCCTGCGCCGCTGGGCCGTTGACGGTAGCCGAGTTTTGGTCCATCCACCACATGACGTCGCTGATCCAGAGCGAGTTGGCCGTCGCGCCGGGGGCAGGCCGAAGGCCGGTCATGCCCGACCAGATCGCCGCCCGCTTCACCACGTCGAGCGGGTTCGTCGGGTGCGGCCGACCGTCCCACATGCATTCGCCCACCGCCAGAGTGTTCGACGTGCCGTCGGTCACATGCTCGATGCGGACACTGCTGTTCTGGAACATCACCCCGCCGAGATCCTGGTTCACCACGGCGAAGCCAAACAGCGGGTTGATGTCCGGGCCGTTCGGCCCCATGATGGCGCGGTAGTTCGACATCCCGTGATCGCCACGGAGCGGGTTCTGCGGCGGGCCGCTGTCGGATGGGCAACGGTAGAGCGAGAGCGGGGTGCGGGTGAGGCCACTGGGGATGTTGGCCGCCAGTACTCCGATGGCGCCGGGCGGGCCGAACGTGGTGCTGGGCAATCCGAGCGAGCGATGCAGGTTGTCTTGCTCCACATAAGGGAGCAGGAGCGCCGCCCAGGCCCAGCCAGGGGCAAAGCTGGGGGTCGGGCTGGCGTAGGCGGCTGGGAAGTGGCCCAGGGCACTGGCGTGGTTGTGCATGCCCAGGCACATCTGTTTCAGGTTGTTGCTGCACTTCATGCGGGCGGCGGCCTCCCGCACTTTCTGCACGGCGGGCAGAAGTAGGCCGATCAGGATGGCGATGATGGCGATGACCACCAGCAGCTCGATCAGCGTGAACGCCAACCGGCCGCGATGAACAGACAGAACCATGCGAGCCTCCCAGGACGGAAAATGGGGACGTCTGGTCCGCCGGAGTTAATGGCGGACCGAATGGGAGAGAATCCTCGCGACCGACCAGGGCAGAGAATGAACGTGGGCGCAGAGGGAATCGTCGGCAGCGGCGAGTCGATCCGACGAGGGCTGACCCCCGGAGGTGTCGCGAGTTGGATTCCGATAATGTCGCAAGTTCAGGAGTGTGTCAAGAGATTAACGCCCGATGAATGCCGAGGGGGCGATGGCCCCGCCTACCATGCCGCGCCGATCGTCTTGCCGGTGAGGTCGTATCCGTCGGCAGCGGTGATCTTCACCGTCACGAAATCGCCCGATCGCAGGTTCTTCCCCTTCACCCGCACTTCGCAGTCGATGTCGGGGCTGTCGGCGGTGGTACGACCGCGGAAGTGGTTGGCGAACTCTGGATCGGGGCCGTCGATGATGACCGCGTGCTCCTTGCCGATCTGTTTCTGAGCGAACTCGAACGCGATTTGCTGCTGCACCTGCATCACTCCTGCCACGCGAGCTTGCTTGACATCTTCGGGGATGTGCCCGTCCATCTTCTCGGCCGGGGTGCCGGGTTCGAGTGAGTAAGGGAACACGCCGACCCGCTCGAACTTCTGCTCGGCGACGAACTGCTTCAACTCCTCGTATTCGGCCTCCGTCTCGCCGGGGAAGCCGACGATGAAGGTCGTCCGCATGGCGAGGTTCGGCCACGACTTTCGGAGCTTGCCGAGGAGTGTCTCGGTAGCAGCCCGATCGACCCGCCGCACCATCCGCCGTAGCATGCGGTCGTTGATGTGCTGGAGCGGCATGTCGAGGTACGGGATGATCTTCTTGGAGTTGCCAAGCGTTTCGAGTAGGTCGTCGCTGATGTGTTCGGGGTAGGCATAGAGGATGCGGATCCACTCGATGCCGTCGAGTTGGTCCATCTCGCGGAGGAGTTCGGCCAACCGCACCCGGCCGTAGAGGTCCATGCCGTAGTAGGTGGTATCTTGGGCGACGACGATGAGTTCCCGCACACCGTCGGCGGCCAGTTCACGGGCTTCCTTCAGCACTTCTTCGATCGGCTTGGTAACGTGCTTGCCCCGCATCTTGGGAATGGCACAGTACGTACACAGACGGTCGCAACCCTCGCTGATCTTCAGGTAGGCGTAGTGCCGGGGAGTGATCCGCAGGCGGGCAGTGTCTTCGAGTGCCCGCACCGGAGCCGGGCGGAACACACTCCGCTGCTCGGTGATGTGTGCCACCGCCCGATCGACCACCTCCGTGATCTCTTCGCGGCCGAATACGCCGACGATCTGATCGACTTCCGGCACCTGCTCCAACAACACTTCGCGTTGGCGTTCGGCCATGCACCCGGCCACCACCACGCTTCCCACTCGCCCGGCCTTTTTCAACGCGAGCATTTCGCGGATGACGCCCAAACTCTCCTGCCGGGCCGGCTCAATGAACCCGCAGGTGTTCACCACCACCACATCGGCGCCATCGGCGTCGGGCTGAAGGGCGTAGCCATCCTGGGCCAGTTTGCCGAGCATCCGTTCCGAATCGACGAGGTTTTTCGGACAGCCGAGCGAAATGAAGGCGTAGCTTCCCTTGCCGGCGGGCGCGGCGACTTCACCGGTGAGCGGCAACGACTTCGGCTTCGGTTTGCTCTTGGCGGCCATTCGCAGATCACCGGGAACGAAAAAACCGGCCGAGGTGGGCCGGGGTGGAGTTCTGCTATTCTAGGCCGATGAAGACAGTGCGAAAGGGGAAACCCTGCCGTGATCAAGCACGCTCGTGTTGATGTTTTGGCATGGTGTGCCCGCTTATGGCTCGCTGCCACGCTCACCCGAAGTTACTCGTCAGTGCCTCGACCGTTGTTTCGAGCGACTCCTTGTAAGCCGCGGAGGTCACATCAACGCCGGCAGCCCACTGGGCGAGTACGAGCGATTCCACGCCGTCGATGGCCGCGTTGTAGATGGCGGTCTGCGGGTCGTCGTCTTCTTCGTACTTCAGGCCGTCGCTCTCCAAGTCGTTCTGACCCTTGCCGTCCGAGGTGAGGGTGATGGTCGCCCCGTCGGACAGGGTAATGGTGTGTTCGCCGGCCGGTCGCGGTTTGGGCATTGGTGTAGCTCCGGGTGTTCAGCGCTCCGGCGGTGGGGGCGGCGGGACGGGGCGCTCCCACTTTTCTACGGGCGGGCAATGGATAGGGTTGGCGATGACCGCCCGACGGCTGCGGATGAGCGGGTCGTCGGCGTAGGGCTTGTTCGCCGATGAACAGCCGACGGCGGCGACCGCGGGCAGCAGGATTCCGAGGCTCAGAATCCGGAACCGCATCAGCGCCTCAACTCGGAACCCGGAACTCGGAACCCGGAACTCCCTAGCCCCGGATGTGCCCATCCCCGGTCACGACGTACTTGTAGGTGGTGAGTTCGCGGAGGCCGCACGGCCCACGGGCGTGGAACTTGTCGGTACTGATGCCGATTTCGGCACCCAACCCTAGCTCGCCCCCGTCGTTGAAGCGGGTGCTGGCGTTCACGCACACGGCCGACGAGTCCACCCGGGCCACGAAGCGGCGGGCGGCGGCGGTGTCGCGGGTCACGATGGCGTCCGTGTGGCCGGACCCATGTCGGGCGATGTGCGCCACCGCCGCGTCGAGGTCTGATACCACCTTCACCGAAAGGATCAAGTCGAGGTGTTCGGTGCCGAAATCGGCGTCGGTGGCGGGCTTGGCTCCAGCCACCAGTCGCACGGTTTCGGAGCAACCGCGGATTTCCACCCCCTGGGCCTGCAACGCCTTTCCGGCCAGCGGCAAGAACAGGTCGGCGATCTCGGCGTTCACCAGCAGCGTCTCGGCGGCGTTGCACGCCGAGGGCCGGCGGACCTTGGCATCGATCACGATCTGCTCGGCAACGTGCAAATCGGCGGTCGCGTCCACATACACATGGCAGATGCCGAGGTAGTGCTTGAGCACTGGCATCGTTGCTTCCGCGGCCACGCGGCGGATCAGGCTTTCGCCACCTCGCGGGATAGTCAGGTCGATGAACTGGTTCAGCTTGAGGAAGTGCCCGACAGCGTCGCGGTCGGCGGTCGGCACCAGTTGCACGGCGTCAGCGGGCAGGCTGTGCTTCGGCAACTCGTCGGCGAGGATGGCGTGAAGTGCGGCGTTGGTGTGGGCCGCCTCCTTCCCGCCCCGCAGGATCACGGCATTTCCGCTCTTCACGCACAGAGCCGCTGCGTCCACCGTCACGTTCGGCCGGGATTCGTACAGGAAGAACACCACGCCGAGCGGTACGCCGACCTTCAGCACCTGCAACCCGTTCGGTCGCGTGCCCCCTTCCCGCACTTCACCGATTGGGTCGGGGAGTGCCGCGACCTGCCGCATCCCCTCCGCCGCCGATTTCAGCCGGGCCGGAGTGAGCGTCAGGCGGTCGATGGAAGCCGCGTTCAGCCCGAAGCCGGGGGCGGCGGCCACGTCCTTCGCATTTGAGGCGATGATGCTATCGGCCTGCTTCATCAGCCGGTCTGCGGACGCCAGCAGCCAGGCGTTCTTGGCCGCGGTGTGGACGGTGCTAAGTTCGGCCGACGCGGCTTTCGCCCGCCGGGCGATGGACAGACATAGGTCGGAAAGGGATTGAGACATGGCTCGAATCTACTCGTGCGTCACGTCGGTGAGAAGGCTGATCGCCACCACCTCCGAGCGGAAGAGGATCACCCGCTTGCGGTTCCGCTTGATGCCGGTCGCCACGCTCGCGGCCACATAGTTCTCGCGGCTGGTGTCGGTGTCGCGGAGGTCGTGCAGGTCGGCGTTGCGAAGTTCGAAGTAGTGCTCCTCCACCTTCTTCAGCGTACCGAGGCAGACGTACTCCCCGCGGAGGTCGATCACCACCTTCTCGTTCAGGAACTCGTCGAGCATGGGAGGCCCGCTCTCGTAGGGTGGGTTCGCACGGACCGTCAGGTCCGGCGCGACCCACGCAGTTGCTGTCGCCCGTGGGTCGGCGCGGGCGAAGCGCCCGCCGGACCCACCCTACGGGCTGGCTCGCCTCCCCATACCATACCCGCATCTCCCGCACCGGCCCACCCCCATGAACGTCACGCTCGACTACGGCAAGACCGGCCTGTCTGTCTCCCTCCCCGATGACCGGCTCATCGCTCCGCCGCTCGCCATCCGCGAGGCCGCCCCACTCGCCGACCCGGCCGCCGCGCTGGAAGCGGCACTTGCGTCGCCCGTCGGCACCGCCCCGCTCGCGGAGTTGGCGAAGGGGAAGAAAACCGCTTGCATCGTGGTGTGCGACATCACTCGCCCGGTGCCAAACAGCTTCCTCCTCCCGCCGATGCTCCGCACGCTCGAAGCGGCTGGCATCCCCCGCTCCGGTATCACGATCCTTGTCGCGACCGGCTTGCACCGTCCGAACGTGGGCGACGAGTTGGTTGAGTTGGTCGGCGAGTTTGTGGCGAAGAATTACCGCTGCGAGAATCACCACGGCAAGGCGACCGACGAGCACGAGTACCTCGGCACTACACCCCGCGGCGTGCCGATGTGGATCGACAAACGCTACACCCAGGCCGAGTTGAAGATCACCACCGGGCTGATCGAGCCGCACCTGATGGCGGGGTACAGCGGTGGGCGGAAGCTCATCTGCCCCGGCATCGCCGGCCTGGAAACGGTCAGCGTGTGGCACGGCCCGCGGTTCCTCGAACACCCGCTCGCCGATTGCGGCATCCTCGACGGCAACCCGGTCCACGAGGAGAACACGTACATCGCCCAGCAGGCCGGGTGCGACTTCATCGTCAACGTGTGCATCGACGGCAAGCGCCGCATCACCTGGCTGGGTGCGGGTCACATGATCGAGGCATGGCAGCAGGGCGTCGAGTTCTGCCGCGAGGTGGTGAAAGCACCGGTGCCCGCCCCCGCCGATGTGGTCGTCACGAGCTGCGCCGGCTACCCGCTCGACACGACGTGGTATCAGGCGGTGAAGGGGCTGACCGGGGCACTCCCCATCGTCAAGCGGGGTGGCACTATCGTGCTGGCGGCGAGCCTGACCGAAGGGTTGGGCAGTCCGGAGTTTCAGCGGTTGCTCGACGAGTACAGCCGGGGCATGCGGTACGCCACCCTCGGGGGGAAGAACGCGACTGGGCGGAGCATCGACCCGAACACCTGCCACATGGACGAGTGGCAACTGGTGATGTTCCAGAAGGTGCTGGAGCGAAGCAAGGTGAAGGTGGTGAGCAACGGGCTGGATGCCAACACCCTGCGGAAGTGCCACGTCGAGCCGGCGGCGAGCGTGGAAGCGGCGGTAGCGGACAGCCTCGCCGAGTACGGCCCGCAGGCAAGGATCGCCGTCATCCCGAAGGGGCCATACGTGCTGCCGGTGCTGGCGGGCTGAACAGCCGAGTTCAACGACCCGGTCGAGTTCGCCGTCGTCAGACAGGGCCGGACTCACCCCCTGATTCGTGTCGATCTCGTTCCGCTCCACCGCCGAGCCTCTCCAGCGGAGGGAGAGGCTCGGACACCCGCCGCACATCCCGGTTGCATCCGCGGCCTACTTCCCGGAAGATGCCTCTCCCTCCTGTCGGGTTCCCGTCATGCGAAGCCTCCTCGTGTTGTTCACCTGTTCCGCTCCGCTGTTCGCACAAGTGCCGCAGCCCGTTCCGCCGGCCAAGTTCGACATCATGGACTGGACCCCGCGGCCGGCGGTGGGCAAGGGCGAGCCGTGGGAACGGATGACCGACCCGCAGTGGGACGACGCCCGCTTCCTGAAGATGGATACCGGCCCCGCGTTCAACGCCACCTTCGGCCTGACCACCGACGTGATCGTCAACAATCGAGTGGTGAAGCAACTCAACCACATCGCCTACAAGGGCACGGCGGTGAAGCTGACCGACGGGAAGAACGTCGGCTGTGTGATCTTCGATCGGGCCACCTGCCGTATCGTCGCCGCTTGGACCGGCGGGTTCTTGCAGCACTCGGCCCGCCGCTTCGCCCTGCTGAACACGCCGACCATGCCGGCAGGGGCGAAGTTGGTGTTCAACACTGCACCCGCGGCGGGCTGGGCCGATGTGGACGGCAAGTTCCCTGCGGTCACGAAGCCGACCGCCCCGCTCACTCACCTGAAGTACCGCGGGCACTACCTGAACGGTGATCGCGTGGTGTTCCGCTACACCGCGAACAGCGTCGGTGTACTGGATTCGGTGAAGCTGGAAACGATCAACGGCAACACAGTCCTTGCCCGCACGGTGTGGATCGACGCCACTGACAATCCGTTGACACTGAATGCCAGCGATGGCCGACAAGTGAAGTTCGCCGCGGCCAAAGAGCCACAGACGAGTGCGTTTGTGTTCGGAGGGGATGCGAAGGTTACGGCCGACGACCTGCCCGCACTGATCAAGCCCGGCAAGCCCCACTGGGGCAAGCCGATCGAGACGAAGCTGGTGAAGGGCGACGAGTCCGGGCCGTTCGCGGTGGATACGCTCACCATCCCCTACGAAAACCCGTTTAACGCCCTGTTCTATTGCACCGGGTTGGACTTCCTGCCCGACGGCCGCGTGGCCGTCTGCACCTGCCACGGCGACGTGTGGCTGGCGAAGGTCTCCGGTGAGACGGTCTTGTGGCAGCGGTTCGCCACCGGGCTGTATCACCCGCTGGGGTTGAAGGTGGTGGACAAGAAGATCGTCGTCCTCGAACGCGGGCAACTCACCCGCCTGCACGACAACAACGACGACGGTGAAGCCGACTTCTACGAGTGCGTGTGCAACGACTGGCACACCGGGGCGGGCGAGCACAGCTACGACACCTGCCTCGAAACCGACCCGGACGGCAACTTCTACTTCTTCAAGACCGGTGACACCGACCTGCCCAGCGGCGGCACCCTGCTGAAGGTGAGCAAGGACGGCAAGACGGTGGAGACGTTCGCCACCGGCGTCCGTCACCCGATCGGCCTGGGCATATCGCCGACCGGCATCGTCACCGGGGCCGACCAGGAAGGTAACTGGATGCCGGCCACCCGCATCGACCAGTACACGAAGGGCGGGTTCTACGGCGACATGCGGGCGCACCACCGGAAAGTAGCTCCGACCACCTACGACCCGCCGCTCTGCTGGCTCCCCCGCGAGGTGGACAACTCGGCCGGCGGGCAGGTGTGGGTGCCGAAGGGGGCGTTCGGCCCGCTGGGTGGGCTACCGCTGCATTTCAGCTACGGCCGCTGCCGGGCGTATGTGCTACTCCGGCAGGAGGTCGAGAAGGGTGTGGTGCAAGGCGGCGTTGCCCCGTTACCTCTGTCGTTCCTGAGCGGGAGCTGCCGCGGGCGGTTCGACGCCGACAACCATCTGTGGGTGTGCGGGCTGAACGGCTGGCAGACGGCGGCGAAGGCGGACGGCAGCCTGCAAAGGGTGCGATACACCGGCCAGCCGCTCGATACCGTGGTCAAGCATCAGGTGACGGACAAGGGCGTGCGGCTGACCTTCTCCCGCCCGCTCGACAAGGCAACGGCAACGAACCCGGCCAACTACAAAGCGGCGGCATGGAACTACCGCTGGAGCGCCGACTACGGCAGCAAGCGGTGGCGGCCGAGTGCCCCGACCGTGGAGGGGCAGGACGAGTTCGCGTTCACCTCGGCCACGCTGGAGAACGAGACGACGGTGTTCCTGAAGTCGGCGGCCCCGATGACCCCGGTGATGCAACTACAGGTGGGCTACAACCTGAAGGCAAAGGCCGACGCGAAGGCAGTGACGGGGTCGGTGTTCCTGACGGTGACAAAGCCGTCGAAGGAGTGAGAACCTTTGGAGCCGACCCAGTGCGGGGTCGGCTCCAAAGGTTCTCACTCCTTCGACGGCTTCGCTCCACTCGATGGAGGAGGTGGCCATCAGCTCAGTCCTGAGCTACAGACGCCGGCCCCTCCGGGGCGAAAACTCTCACCACTCGTCGGCGGCGAACACCGCCTTCGCGGCGGTCGCCTCGTTGGTCAGCGGGCGGCACTCGCACCCCACCCAGCCGGTGTATTTCAGCTTCTTCAGCTCCTTGAACACCCGCGTGTAGTGGATTTCGCCGGTGCCCGGTTCGTTGCGGCCAGGGTGGTCGGCGAGTTGCACGTACCCGATCGCGTCGGCGTCGAACCCCTCCTTCAGGTGCCCGCACAGGTCGCCTTCGGTGATGTGCATGTGGTACAGGTCCCAGTTCAGCTTCACCCACTTCGACCCCACCGCCTTGATGATCTTGATCGCCGGACCCGATCCGTACAGGCAGTGCCCCTTGTGATCCACGCGGATGTTCATCGGCTCCAGAATGAGCATTACGCCGGCCTTCTCCGCCACCGGTGCGGCTGCCTTCAAGGCGTCGATCACCGTTTCGTGCATCTTCTCCTGGCTCACGCCGGGGAGGTCGTCGCCGGCCACCACCGTCATCATCGGGCACTTGAGCTTCTTCGCCGCCTCACACGCCTCGCCAATCTTGTCCACCACCTTCTGCTTGTTCTTGGGGTCGTTCATCCCCGGTTTGAATCCCCAGGCGGTGAACTGTGCCACGGTGATTTTCAGCCGCTCGCAGGTGTCGGCGATGGCGTTCAGGTCTTTGCCCTCGTAGGGCCAGAACTCGACGCCGGGGAAGCCGAGCCGGGCCGCCCCTTCGAGCCGCTTGAGGAAGTCCTTCTCCTGGCTGAACCACATCTCGACGTTGCAGGCGAACTTGGTGTTCTTCGCTTGACCGAGAGGTGATTCGGCGGCGGCGGACGGGCGAGAAGTGGTGAGAACGGCGGCTGCGGCCGTGGCGGCGGACAGGAAACGGCGGCGGGTCGGCGTCATGAGAGAGGTTCCTGATTGGGAGAAGACCTCACCCCCCAGTCGCCCCTCTCAATGGTGAGGGGGCTGGGGGATCAGGTCTGTTTTCCGGTGCCAATACTGTAGCCAACCGCTCATTCTTGCGCAGACAATGCCGCGGTTCTCTCCCCGTATGAGTAACCCCCCCATGCGTGCCCATTCCGTTGCCATGCCTTGTGGCAGCCAGCCCGAAGTTCGAAATGATCACCAGTCACCCACTCAGTGAGCGGGTCAGGTTCAACGGCAGCCCGACTACGAGCGGGGGCTTGCTTCTGCTGCAGACCAGTCATGTGGTGAACGGTGTCGGCCGGCTATGCCGCCCCACCCGGCAGACTACTGACCAGGCAGGGCGGCAGGCGGATCACGCCTTGTGGCCGGCGAGGCGATGATGGCCGTTCCGCTTGGCGGATCCCCCAGCTGGCTTGGCCGTGGGGGCCGGTGGAGCGACTGGCCGGCCGGTTGGATCGAGCTGGAACTGAGACACCAGCCGTTGCATCTCAGCCGAGAGGCGAGCCAGTTCCTCGCCGGCCTGAAGAGTGTTCGTCGCTCCCTCGCTAGTACTCTGGGCGGCATGAGCGACGGAGGCGATGCTGCGGGCGATATCGGTGCTGCCGCGGGCAGCCTCGGCCACGTTCCGCCCCATCTCGGCGGCGGCGGCTGTCTGCTGCTCGACGGCCGATGCGATGCCCCCGGCCAGGTCGTGGATCTGGGCGATCACTCCGCCGATCTGAGTCACGGCTTCGACCGCTCCGCGGGTGGAAGCGCGGATACCGTCGATCTTGCGGCTGATGTCCTCGGTCGCTCGTGCCGTCTCCTTGGCCAACTCCTTCACTTCATTGGCCACCACCGCGAACCCTTTGCCAGCCTCCCCGGCGCGGGCGGCCTCGATCGCCGCATTCAGTGCGAGCAGGTTGGTCTGCTGGGCGATGCCAGTGATCACCTTCACCACCTCCCCCACCTCGGCGCTGCTTTCCCCCAGGCACGCGATGGTGCCGTTTGTCCGCTCGGCTGCCTCAACGGCTGCCGTTGCCACCCGTGCACTCTCGGCCGCACTCTTGGCGATCTCGCGGATGCTGGCAGTCAGTTCATCCACCCCGGACGATACCGTCCGCACGCTCGCGCTGACCTGCTCGGCGGCGGCGCTTACGACGCCAGACTGAGCCGACGTTTCCTCGGCGTTTCCACCCATTGTCCGGCTGACGGCCGACAACTCCTCGGCGGCGGCCGCCACCGATCCAGCCGTACCGCCGAGTGTGCGGAAGCTGTCTCGCAGGCTGGCGATGAGAGTGGCCACCCCTTCGCCCATCTGCCCCATCGCATCGTCCCCGCGGACATCAACCTCCTGGGTGAGGTCGCCGGCGGCTACCAGGGTGATGGTGTTCAGCAACTGATCGGCCTTGTCTTGTAGCTCTTTCGCCCGGGCCGCCTCCCGCTCGCCCGCTTCCTTCACCCGTCGCTCATTCTCCAACCGCTGCGTGACCACTTCCCAGGTGACCATGGCTCCGATGTATTTGCCGTCGGCGTCGTAGATGGCGCTCATCGACAGGTCGAGTGTCTCCGGTCCGAGTTGAATGTTCGCCCGGTGGGGGAGGTTCTTCGGATCAGCGAGGAGCCGTCGCTGATGAGAGGGAGTCTTGTGAAACACATCGATGCACTGGCCGAGGAGCGCGTCGGCCTTCACCGGCAGGTACGTTTCGAGCCGCCGCAGTGTGTTGATGGCTGCCGGGTTCAAGTAACGGAGGACGAGTTCGCGGTCGGCGAACATGACGTTCGTGGGTGCCTGCTCGAGCATTTGCGTCACCCGCGCCGCCTGGTCCCGCTGTTCGCCGAGCTTGGCCCAGTCCACCCGGTCCGCCTTGAGGGCGGTGCGGATACCCTCGGAGGTGGCGTTCCAGGCAGCCGACAAGCGAGAGAGTTCGTCTCGCCCGACCACTGGCACCGTGCGGGCGAGTTGCCCCTCAGACATCGCAGTGAGCGATTCCACGAATCCCTTCAGCGGGCGAGTGATGCCAGCCGACAGGAACAGCCCGGCCCCGATGGCCAGGATGGCCAGCACGCCCACCGCCCCCCACACGGCCGTTCGGGTGCGGTCGTGGGCGGCGTCGATCTCGGCCGCCTCCCGAGTGGCTTGGTCGTCCACCGCGTGGCCCAACTCGCCGAGCAACTGGTTCAGGTGGTCGGCGGCGGGCACCTCCCGAATACCGGCGGCGTCTGCCACATCGGGCTCGTTCCGGTCGGCCGCGGCGAGCACCTCGCCCGCCCGTGCCCGCCACTCGGCGACGGCCGCCGGTAGCCGTCGCCGGAGTTCTTCTTCCTTCCCAGCTCCTGGCAAGGCCGTGTACCCGGCGATTCCCTCATCGATCACTCTCTGGTGGTCGGCAATGGCCCGGCGGGTGGTCGTGATTGTTGGCTCGTCCTTCTTCCGCATGGCGGCGACGAGCGACCGCTCGGCTCGCTGGGCGGTGAGGGCGGCCGCCCGCACTTGATCGAGTTCGATCAGTTTCAGCAGCGCTTGGCGGCTGGCATTCTGGTGATACCCACGGGCTTGATCGAGCGATCCCAGGGCGATCACGCCGGTGGCGGCGGCCCCGCCCGCGAACAGCAAGAAGGCGGCGACCAGCCGGGTGCCGACGGTGAACCCGGCGGCCATCGACAGTGCGGATCGGAACATGGCGTACAACGTGTGGTGTGGTGAGCACCGACAGGGCAAAGCCTCGTCGGCGAATGGGGTGGCACTTCCCGGATCGTCGCACAGGCGGACCTTTTGCGGTGCGACGTTCGCCTCCGGTCGAAATTCTGATCCGACGAGCACCGATTTGCGCTCTGCCCTGAACGCCTGCGCAGGCGTTGCGCTCAGGCACGAACCTGCCATTGCCCCAAGCAAAAACGGCTGGGGTGATCGACTCCGAGTGACAATTATTTCAGGCTTGAGTTCGATTCATGCCCTGCCGAACCGCCCTCCGACGTGAGGCCACCATGGCTGAACTGGATGCCATCGTTCGCGAGTTTCTGGTGGAGAGCCACGAGAACCTCGACCAACTCGATCGCGACTTCGTGGTACTGGAACAAGAGCCGGACAATCGCGATCGGCTGGCGAGCGTGTTCCGGGCCATCCACACCATCAAGGGCACCTGCGGGTTCTTCGGATTCGGCCGGCTGGAGAAACTGACCCACGTCGGCGAGAATTTGCTGAGCAAGCTCCGAACCGGCGAACTCGCCCTCGACGGCCCGATCACCACCGCACTACTCGGGATGGTGGACGCCGTTCGAGCGATGCTGACGACCGTCGAACGAACTGGGCACGATGGCGAGTCCGACTATCCCGATCTGATCGAAACCCTCACCCGCCTGCAAGTGCCACGGCCCGCCGACACAGTGGCCGAACCACCGACACCTCCACCCACACCGCCGCGGACCATTGGCGAAGTGTTGGTTAGCCAGGGAAAGGTCACTCCCGCGCAGATCCAGGAAGCAATCGACCAGCAACGGCGGGGCGACCCCCTCCACCTGGGTGAGATCCTGGTGGAGAAGAACGTAGTGAAAGTGGGCGACGTGCGCGATGCCGTCCACACCTTGAAGGATACCCGCCCGGCCGCGGCCGATACCAGCATCCGGGTCGATGTTGGCCTGCTCGACCGACTCATGACCCTGGTGGGCGAATTGGTCCTCGCCCGTAACCAACTGATTCAGTTCGCGGCAGCCGTCAAGGATGGCGGGTTTCACACAGCCACCCAGCGACTGAACCTGATCACCACCGAACTGCAAGAGGGGGTGATGAAGACGCGGATGCAGCCGATCGGGAACGTGTGGGACCGCTTTCCACGGGTGGTTCGCGATCTTGCCCTGGCGTGCGGCAAGCGGGTGCGGCTGGAAATGGATGGGAAGGAAACGGAACTCGACAAGACACTCATCGAGGCCATCAAAGACCCGCTCACCCACATCATCCGCAACTCGGCCGACCACGGCATCGAGCCACCCGAACTCCGGGTGGCCCGTGGCAAACCGGCCGAAGGGGTGCTCCGCCTCAGGGCGTACCACGAGGGGGGTCAGGTCAACATCGAGGTGTCGGACGATGGTGGAGGAATCGACCCCGACCGCGTGCGGCGAAAGGCAGTCGAGAAGGGGTTGATTACTCCCGACCGTGCGGCCCGTATGGACGACCGCGAAGCCACCCAACTCATCTTCCTGCCTGGGTTCTCGACTGCCGAGGCGGTGACGAACGTGTCCGGCCGCGGAGTCGGCATGGATGTGGTGAAGACGAACATCGAGAAAGTGGGCGGCACCATCGACCTCCACAGCCGGCCCGGCCTGGGCACCACCCTGAAGATCAAGATTCCGCTCACTCTGGCCATCGTCCCCGCTCTGGTCGTCACCGCGGGTGGCGACCGGTACGCCATCCCGCAAGTAAGCCTGATCGAGTTGGTGAGGCTGAGCGGGCCGCAGGCGCGGGCCGGGGTGGAGCAGGTGAGCGGGGCAGACGTCTACCGACTGCGCGGTCGGCTTCTCCCGCTCGTTGATCTGGCGGCTGAGTTGGGAGTGCCGGCGTCGGCCGAACCCGACGATGTCACAATCGTTGTCCTCCAGGCCGGCGATCACCGTTTTGGGCTGGTCGTCGACGCGGTGAGCGACACCCAGGAGATCGTCGTCAAGCCGCTCGGCCCGCAGTTCCACGGCCTGACCGTGTACTCCGGGGCAACGATCATGGGCGACGGGCGGGTGGCCCTCATCCTCGATGTGCCCGCCCTGGCCCAGGCCGCCGGGGTACTCACGGAGAGCCGCGACCGCGGGCCGGCAGACACGGCCGCCTCGCCGGTAGCCGCCGGGGGTGAGCGGCAGACACTTCTCGTACTCGGGGTCGACCCGGATCGGCGGATGGCGGTCCCGCTGTCGTCGGTCGCCCGTCTGGAGGAGATACCGCCGGCGGCCGTGGAGCGGGCCGACGGACATGAGGTGGTGCAGTACCGCGGGCACATCATGCCCCTGGTTCGGCTGAACGGACAGCCGGCCGGCGGCCCGCTCCAGGTGGTGGTGTTCGCCCACGCCGGACGGAGTGTCGGGCTGGTCGTCGACCGCATCCACGATGTCATCGAGCAGGAGGTGGAGGTGCGGCATCCCGGCCGACAGGCCGGTGTCATTGGGTCGGTGGTCCTGCAGGAGCGGGTGACGGAACTGCTCGACGTCCGCGGGCTGATTGCCGCGGCCGACCCTTTCTTTCACGCCCCGGCCATCGCCGGCTGACCTGATCGGAGTTTTCTTGTGGCCACCTCCCAGTACTGCACCTTCCACCTTGGCTCCCTGCTGCTCGGCATCGACGTGCAACAGGTACAGGAGGTGGTCCGCCCGACTGACACCACCCGCGTGCCGCTTGCTCCGCCAGTGATTCGCGGACTGATTAACTTGCGGGGGCACCTGGTTACTGCCATCGACTTGCGGCGGCAACTCGGGCTTACCGATCCGCCACCGGCGGATCCACCCATGAATCTGATCGTCCGCACCGCTGGCGAGCCGGTCAGCCTGTTGGTGGACGCCATCGGCGATGTGCTGGAGGTGGACAGCGGAGTGTTCGAGCCGCCGCCCGAAACCCTTCGCGGGCCGGCCCGCGATCTGGTCCGCGGGGCGTACAAGCTTCCCGGCCGCCTTTTGCTCACTCTCGACCACGACCGGGCGGTGGCAGTGGCCACTGACCCGCCGCCCGCCTGACCCACGAGGCCCAATCATGGATGCGCTGGTGATCGACGACTCCCGCGCCACCCGGGCGATGATCGGGCGGCTGCTCGGCCATCTTGGTTACCCGGTGCGGGAGGCGGCCGACGGTCGCGAGGGGCTAGCCCGCCTGGCCGAACGACGGCCGCGCGTGGTGCTGGTCGACTGGAACATGCCAAACATGAACGGGCTGGAGTTCATCCGCGCGGTGCGGGCCGATCCATCGTACCGCGATCTTCCAGTGGTGATGGTGACCACCGAGGCGGAGATGTCGCAGGTGGTGCGGGCGATGGCCGCTGGGGCGAATGAATATGTGATGAAGCCGTTCACCGCCGACGTCTTGTTCGAGAAACTTGCCCTCGTTGGCGTGGAGGCCGTTTGACCCATGCACAGAATCCGAGTGATGGTTGTGGACGACGCGGTGGTCATCCGCCGCCTGGTGAGCGACGCGCTCGCCGCCGACCCCGAGGTCGAGGTGGTCGGCACTGCCCCGAACGGACGGTTGGCCCTGGCCAAACTCCCACAGCTGAAGCCAGACGTCATCACACTCGATGTGGAGATGCCCGAACTGGATGGCATCGAAACAGTCGCCGAGATCCGCAAGGTGTACCCACGGCTGCCGGTCATCATGTTTAGCACCCTGACCAGGCGGGGAGGGGAGGCGACCCTCGACGCCCTCGCTCGTGGGGCGACCGACTACGTCACCAAGCCGGCGAATGTCGGGAGTGTGACCGCCGCCCTGGAGCAGGTGCGGGGCGATCTGCTGCCGAAGATCAAGCTGCACCACGCCCGCGCCACCCGCCCGCCCGCGCCGCCATCCGTCCTTCCGTCGGCCCCCGTGACCACTCCTGCTGGCCCGCCGCCGGTGGTACGGGCGGTGGTGATCGGTGTGTCGACTGGTGGGCCGAACGCCCTGGCCGCCGTACTGCCCTCCTTGCCCGCTGATCTACCAGTGCCGGTGCTGGTGGTGCAGCACATGCCCCCGGTGTTCACGCAACTGCTCGCCCAGCGGCTTGATGGTCAGTGCCGGGTGCGGGTCGGTGAGGCCGTGGAGGGTCAGCCGATCGAGGCCGGGCGGGTGTGGATCGCTCCCGGCGACTTTCACATGACCGTGGCCACCCGCCCGGTTGGGCCAGTGCTACGACTCGATCAAGGCCCGCCGGAGAACTCGTGCCGCCCGGCCGCCGATCCACTCTTCCGCTCGGCCGCCGCAGTTTATGGTGCGGGGGTGCTGGCAGTGGTGCTGACCGGCATGGGGCAGGATGGCCTGCGCGGGTGCGAGGCGGTCGCTCGGGCCGGCGGGCGTGTGCTCGCCCAGGACGAGGCGACGAGCGTGGTGTGGGGGATGCCGGGGTTTGTCGCCCGCGCTGGTCTCGCGGAGCGTGTTCTGCCGTTGCCGCTTGTCGGGCCGGAGATTGCCCGGCGGCTTGCCGCTCGCCAGCCGTCGGCGGGTGGTCGCCGCTAACTCAATAGGGGTGTGCTGTGTCGTTGACCGCCGCCGATTGCGAATACGTTTACCGCTTGGTCCGCCAGCGGGCCGGGATCGTCCTCGACGCCGACAAGGCCTATCTGGTGGAAACACGCCTGGCCCCGCTCGCCCGGCAGGGTGGGTTTGAGTCGATCCAGGGGATGCTCACCCACAGCCAGGCCAGCCCGCACGCGGCCCTGCGAGACAAACTCGTCGAGGCCCTCACCACCAACGAGACGTCGTTCTACCGGGACGTGCGGCCGTTTGATGCCCTCCGCGAGGTGGTGCTGCCCGACCTCCTCCGCAAGCGAGCGGCCGCCCGCCGGCTGGAGGTGTGGTGCGCCGCCGCCTCCACCGGCCAGGAGCCATACACCCTGGCCATGCTCCTCCGTGAGCACTTCCCCGAACTGGCCGGGTGGGACGTACGGTTGACCGCCACCGACATCTCGACCGACGTTCTCGCACGTGCCCGTGCCGGGTGCTATTCCCAGGTCGAGGTGAACCGTGGGCTGCCGGCTCCCCTGCTCGCCAAGTACTTCAGCCGGGTCGGGGCGAACTGGAAACTGGCCGACGACATCCGCCGCATGGTCGATTTTCGCCCGCTCAACCTGATTGAGCGATGGCCCGACCTCGGTCGGCCCGACCTGGTGCTCATCCGCAACGTGCTCATTTACTTCGATGTGCCGACCAAGAAGGACATCCTCGCCCGAGCCCGCCGCATCCTGCGGCCCGATGGTTACCTGATGCTCGGCGGGGGCGAGACCACCCTGAACCTGGACGACGGATTCGAACGAGTGGACTACGAACGGGCAGGCGTGTACCGACTGCGAAGCATCTGACACGGGAGGCGGGCCATGACGTTCGATCGAGAGACGGTGGGCGGGGTGGTGGGCATGGTGTGGGACGCCGCGCTCGGGCTTCCGGCTGAACCGGCCGCCGCACCGACCACCGACACGCACCTCCTCGGGCGGGTGGAGGTGGCCGGGCCGTGGTGCGGTGAGATCGCCCTCGGATGCGACGAGCCGCTCGCCCGCCGGGCGGCCGCCGCCTTCTTCGATACCCCGTCGGCGGAGGTGACGCC
>JALOQR010000290.1 GCA_025459365.1 Fimbriiglobus sp. | reverse complement strand
AGGGTCTGTTGCAGGGTGAGGTTTGTCCCCGGCTCCGGCCGCAGGGCGAGCGGGCGGATGCGAAGAGTGGCCGGCATCCAACTCACGGTGTGCGACTCGGCGACCATCTCACCCATCGGTGTGGGTACGGTCCGGGTGAACTCGGCAAAAGTGTGCGTGAGCCGCAACCGGAGAGGTGACGACTGAGCACCGAACACAGTCATGTAGTACCGTTCACCGGCCAACGGTTGGGCCGAGGCGGCGGCAACGCTCAGACTGGCGACGGCAACTACGACGAGTAATCTCACGTTCTTCTCCCGAGATCAGGAGAAGCGCTTTTCGCGAACCCTGTGCCGAAACCGGTCAACGCCGCAGATGCGGCGTTCGGTTGTGTGCGGGCGACATTACTTGTTCAGCTTTTTCCCATCCCGACTGACCCAGGGAAACGGGTTGACCACATCGATCGGTTTGGTGCTCACCTTCTCGCCGAGGACGTTTTCAAAAATTGTTCCGTACACCGCTTCGATCTTGGCGAGTGAGTGAGCGGCCATGATCTGGCTCACGACTGCCTGGTTGTTCACCACCACTCGCCGTTGACCGCCGCCAACACCGCACTCCAAGTGGCGTGCGCCCGGT
The DNA here is from genome assembly GCA_025459365.1 of Fimbriiglobus sp. GTDB lineage: Bacteria > Planctomycetota > Planctomycetia > Gemmatales > Gemmataceae > JALHQU01. Next base: position 5,263 of record JALOQR010000290.1, on the reverse strand, counting down.
GCGGCATTCGCGGCCTTCTGCAGGACGTCGAACTTTTTCTCGTCGAGCGTGACGTCTGGGCCGTGGATCGGCGGTGGCGGCAGTTTCGGGGCGAGCGATCGACCGGTGGGGTCCTTGTAAGTCAGGGCGTCTTTCTCATCGACGTCCGGCGCGTCCCAAGTCACCGCTTCCACCGCCAGTCCGGTGTCGGCCTTCAACTTCTCGGCGTGAGCCTTCCGGAACGCCACCTTGAACTTGGCTGCGTCTCCCTTGCTCTCCTTCACCACCGCCTGGAGTGTGTTTACCACCCACTCGGCCTCTTTCAGCATGGTGATGGCATCGACCGGCCCAGCGACGACGTGCAGCACTCGCCCGTCCGGGGCACAGAAATACGCCGCCACGTTTCCGCCCTGTTTCTGTCCGTTGACGATCTGGAATGTGCCGACCTTCTGAAACGACGATACGAAATGTTCGTTGATGTACCCGCCCACTTTCTTGTCGGTCAGAGCGCCCACACGGAGCGCCTCAGCATTGTTTCAGGTGAACCGCGGATCTTCGAAGTTTCCGCTGACATGGAGGACGAACACCAGTTTCTCAGCCTTCTTCGCCTGGGCAGCGGCTTCCTTCGGCGTGTCGACGAAGTCGATGGTCGTGCCGAAACACCCCCCGTTCTTGGCGTCGGCGGGACTGCCGACGGATGCGAGGCCAACCGCAGCGGCGATGGCAAATAGGAACCGGGTCATTTCGATCTCCGGATTGGGGAACTTGCGGTGCACCCGCAAGATATCACCGGTCCGACGGCAGAACATGGGCAGGGGATTGGAGGCGTTACACATCGGTGACCCAATCATGGCATCGCTGAGATCCCAGGTGTATTCGTCGGGAGTGGATGAGGCGTCGGGGGTAGTGATGAATCTCAAGACTCGCTTGAAATCGTAGGCCCTACGACAACCAAGACCCCACACCCCTGGAAAAGTGCTCAAGCCGACCTGAGTGACCAGACCGAACTACCAGTCGACGCGGGGTACCGACGAATTGTAAACGCCGGTTGAGAAGTCGCTCTTCCGGAATGCCATTCAGTTAAGCCGCAAGTCGTTGTTGGTGAATCTCTTCGCGGAGAATCCGGCGGGGGCGGATCATGTACGGGAAGTTCTTGGCCCGTCGCTTGTTGCATCTCGGTTCGATCCGGTGTGGTCGGGTCGGGTTGAGGATCAGGCGCGTCAGCTCCGCACGTCCATGCCGAGCGTCGTCTTCAGATGAGCCAGATCAGAAGAAGGTCAACGACACCACCTACAACGAGTACCGCGTCGAGATCAAGCTCGCCGAGGCCAAAGTGAACGACCAGCTTCGGCTCCAAGAGTTCAAGGACTCCGTGAAGGTGTACGTCGTGGCGAAGTAGCCGTGTCCGGCGGCGATGCGTGACCGTGGCCGGGGAGGTGCGTGCGTGCCGAAACCCGTTATACTCGTCCCGTACTCGGCGGAGTGGCCGGCGACCGCCGAACGGGAACTCGGCCGGCGGGTACACGCCCTGAACGGCCTCGTCGTCGCGGGTCACCACATCGGATCGACGGCCGTTCCGGGGCTGTCCGCCAAGCCGGTCGTTGATCTGCTGCTCGTGGTGCGGAACGTCGCCGAACTGGACGACCGGGAGGCCGTGTTCCGGCACCTCGAGTATCGGTGCCGGGGCGAGAACGGAATCGCTGGCCGGCAGTATTACACGCTCGACGACGTACTCACCGGCCAGCGACAGTTTCAGGTCCACTGTTTCGCCGCGGGGAGCGGTGAAATCGAGCGTCACCTGGCCTTTCGTGACTACATGCGAACTCACCCCGAGGCGGCACGGGCATACGAGGCGGAGAAACGGCGGTGCCGGGATCTGCACCCGGACGACTCGAACGCGTATTGCGACGCCAAGGCCGGCTGGATCGCGGGTGTGCTGCCGCTCGTGTTGGCCCACTCTGCCGGCTGTTCGGTCGTCGGAGGCATCTCGGCGGCGACGGGTCAAGGTGACATCAACTCGGGCACAGGAGGGTGACTATGCTGCGGGTTGTGCTGCGAGCGGTCCTCGTCTGGCTCGTCATCATCGGCGTCGAAACGGTACACGGCGTCCTCCGCACGCTCCTGCTCGTTCCCCTCGTGGGCGACTTCCCGGCCCGCCGCGTATCAGTGCTCACCGGGTCGTTACTGATCTTCGGCGTGGCGCGGGCGTTCGTCCGCTGGATCGGGGCGGGAACGCGGCTCCGGTTGCTCGGCGTCGGGCTGCTGTGGGTGTTGCTGACGGTCGTGTTCGAGATCGGCTTGGGCCGGTACGTCCTCGGCCTGTCGTGGGACCGGATTGCCGAAGACTACGACGTGACCCGCGGCGGGCTACTCGGCTTCGGGCTGCTGTTCATGGCGGCGGCCCCGACGCTGGCGGCGATGCTCCGGCGATCCGCACAACGGCCCGTCCGGGGTGAGTGACGGCACCTACCGCCCCGAATAGGGACTTCCGATCCGCTCGTACAGTTCCAGCGGCAGCCCGTCGGGGTCGGCGAAGAAGGTGAACCGTTGCCCCGTGTATTCGTCTACCCGCACCGGCTCGACCTTGATGCCGTGCTCTTCAAGGTGGCTGACAGTCACGTCCAGGTCGGCAACGGCGAACGCGAGGTGCCTCAGCCCGCACGCCTCCGGGTAGCTGGGCCGCGGCGGCGGGTCTGGGAAGCTGAACAGTTCGATCTGCGTGCCATCGGGCAGCTTCAGATCGAGCTTGTGCGACCGGCGGGCTTCCCGGTACACCTCGGCGACTAGCTCCAGGCCGAGCACCTCGACGTAGAAGTGTTTCGACCGCACGTAGTCGGAGCAGATGACGGCGACGTGGTGCGTGCCGTGGAGGAGCGGCGTGCGGTCGGTCATGCGGTCACCAGATGAGGGATTGGGGGCGTAGCCGTTCGGCTCACTTCTCACGCGACATCGCCTGGTTCGCCGACTCGCGGTTGGATCAGATCCCAGCGGTTGCCGTACAGGTCGAGGAAGACGGCGACGGTTCCGTACACTTCGTCCCGCGGCTCCTCGGCGAACCGCACGCCGCGGTTGCAGAAGGCGGTGTAGTCTCGCCGGAAGTCGTCGGTCTGGAGGAACAGGAACACTCGGCCGCCGGTCTGGTCGCCGACGCGGGTCGCCTGCTCCGGGGTCGCAGCCCTCGCTAACAGAAGGGCCGTGCCGCCGCCCGGCGGTTGCACCGTCACCCACCGTTTGCCGCCCGCGAGCGGAACGTCCGCGGTGACAGTGAACCCCAACGCATCCGCGAAGAAGCGGATCGCCTCGTCGTAGTCGCGGACGATCAGGGCGACGCTCGCAATCGATGCCGGCACGATTCACCTCCCCACGCAGCCCGCAGTACGCCCGGCGAACGGGTCACACCGCCTCGGCCGCCGGCACGAGCTTCACCCGCGTCGACAGGGCGTGCAGGGCGATCAGGTGCAGCACCTCGCTGACCGTGGTGCAGCAGTCGGGCAGGACCGTGACCGCGTACTTCTCGGCCGCCTTCGAGATCGCCGTGTGGGTGACGCAGTTCTGCGTCATCATCCCGCACACGAGCAGTTCGGTGACGCCGAGCCCGGTCAGTGTCTCCTCCAAGGTCGTCTTCTCGAAGCCGTCGGCGAACTCCTTCACGACCACCGGAGCGGTGGGTGCGGCGGCGAGGACGCGGGGGTGGATGTCGGCCCCCGGCGTCCCCGCGTGGAAGAACGGGGCCGCTGCCGTGGCGACGTGTTGAACGTGAATCACCGGGACGCCGCCGGCGTTCGCCGCCGCGATGGCCCGCTCGAAGTTCGTGAGCACGGCGTCGGTGTTCCAGAGCGGGAACCGGCCGCCGGGGAAGTAATCGTTTTGGAGATCAATGACCAGCAGTGCTTTCGACACGAATCAACCTCCTCACGGAATCGGTCGGGGCGGGTCACTTCGCCGCTCGCACCACCTGAATCCACTCGACTTCCAACTGGAACGGCCCGGCCTTCTTGTCGCCCAGCAAGAACCCCACGGCGGCCACCTCGTCCGGCTTCACCGCCCCGGCATCCTTGACCACCCGGCCAAACGAAGTCGCCTCGAAGGTGTCCAACGGCACCTTCACCTCGATGCACTCACCCTTCTTGGTCGGGACCGCGGCCCGGTACGAGAACGCCGTCAGTGGTTTGTTCAGGTAGAGGTTCATCGAATACACCCGGCCGTCGCCTCGTACGCGGGCGACCAGTGTGTCACCCTTTTCCAGACCGAGTTTTTGGGCCTTCGTCCGCACGGAGGCGAAACCGCCGTTGTTCTCCAACGACAGGGTGCCGGAGAACTCCAGCGTCTTCTTGTCGGTGATCTTGAACGTGCCCTCGGAGACCCCGCCCATCACCCCGTCGTTGACCGTCTGCCACTCCTTGGCGGCATTGGCCCCGGTGAAGTCGAACAGGACTCGGGGTTTGTCGTCGGCCATGAGGAACGCCCCGGACAGCAGTAACGTGACACTGGTCAGCGAGAAGCAGTTGCGGCCACGCATCGCATCCTCCCCCGTTCATACGCGGTATCCACTCGGTTCATTGATAGGCGGCTGGGGCGGGGCTTCTCGGCCACCCACGGATCGCCGAGGCGGGTGGCGTCACTTGGCAAGGAGCCGCTCGGCGGCTTCGTACCGCCGGTTCACGGGTTCGCCTCTTCGGGCACGGCGACGAAGCCCTCACCGGCCCGCACGATAATCGGCTCGGGCAGGTCCACCCACCCGCCTTCGCCGACCGTCGCGGTGGTGAACAGTCCCAGTCGCGTTTCGGTGATGGCGTCGTACCCGAACACCGACACCCGCACCCCGGTCGCGACGCCGTCGAGGTGGAAGCGGGGGATGATCCGGCTCTCGCCGAAGCGGAACGTGAAGTGCCGGTCGCGGTGTAGCGGGATCATGTCACCTCACCAGTTCCAGAGCGTGATCGAGAGCTGGAGCACGGTGGCGGTGCTCACCCATACGAGGTACGGCACCTGGGCCACCGCGACCCACCGAATGTGCCGCCACACGGCGATCATGCACCACACGATGGTGCCGAGCACGATGAGGATGTCCACCGCCGCCAAGGGCAGGTTCCGCAGCCCGAACTGGATCGGGGTGAAGCTCAGCTTGGCGACCAGGTTGACGGCGAACGGCACAGCCACTGACCGCGGGATCTTCCGCCGCACGGCCTGCACGAACACGTACCCGAAGGTGACCGCAATGACCGGGTACAGCAGCGACCAGATGAGCCCGATGGTGCCTCCGTCGGGCGTCCAGCTCGGCTTC
>JALOQR010000289.1 GCA_025459365.1 Fimbriiglobus sp. | reverse complement strand
ATTAAAAGAGCGGGTAACACTCTTCGATCCACAAGAAATTACATCAACCCGCCCTGCCGCTGGCTGAAACTTGATGGCCCCCGGAGCCTCCTCCCATGCCCCGCCTTCGCCCTCTTGCTCGTCGCGTCGGCCGCGTCGGCCGCCGAGCCGATCACCCACTCGTTTCTCGCCACCGGAGCCGAAACCGCCCTCTTCGATGCCAACGGCAAAGCCATCTGGAAGTACCCGCATTCCACCCGCGACGGCTGGGTGCTCGACAACGGCAACGTGCTCCTCGCCCTGAGCAAGAGCAAGACGCACCCGCACGGGGCGATCGTCGAAGTCACCCGCGAGAACAAGGTGGTGTTCGAGTTCGCCGGCACGCAAGACGAAGTGAACACCGTGCAACCGCTCGAGAAGGATCGTTACCTGCTCACCGAGGCCGGGCCGAAGCCGCGGCTGTTGGAGGTGAACAAGGACGGCAAGATCGAGGTCGAGGTGCCGCTCGACGCGCAGACGAAAGACACCCACCTGCAAACCCGCATGGCCCGCAAGCTGGCCAACGGCCACTACCTCGTGCCGCAACTGCTCGACAAGGTGGTGCGGGAGTACGACGCCAAAGGGAAAGTGGTGTGGGAGGCCAAGACGCCGAACATGCCCTTCACCGCCATCCGCCTGGAAAACGGCAACACCCTGGCGGCCTGCACCCACGGCAATCTGCTCGTGGAGTTGGACACGAAAGGGAAGACGGTGTGGCAGTTGACCAACGACGACCTGGACGGCAAGCCGATCAAGGACGCCTGCGGTGCTCAACGACTGCCGAACGGGAACACGGTGTTCACCAGCTACGCGAGCAAGGCCAAGGAACTTCGGCTGATCGAGGTGACCAAGGAGAAGAAGGTGGTGTGGACCTACACCGACGACCGGAAGAGCGGCATCCACCACTTCCAAATTCTCGACACCAACGGCAAGAAGCTTGACGGTGCAGCCATGCGTTGAGTCTACTTCTTCCGCTTCTTCGTGGTCTTCGGTGCACGCGGGGCGAAGAGGTCGGCGACCGGCAGGGCGAACCCCGGTAGCACCTTCCCACCGTCGAGGGTGTCGCCCTCGCCGAGCACCTTCTTCCCCCGCTCGCGGCCCTTCGGGTACACCGTCACCGTCTTGGCGTCCGGGTCGATGTACCACACCAGTTTCACACCGGCGGCGGCGTACTCGCCGAGCTTGATTTGCATCTCCCGCGGGGTGTTGCTCTCGCTCAGCACTTCGACGACGAGGTCCGGGGTCACGTCCAGAAACGCCGTGTCCGGGTCTTCGATGTCGGCCGGGTCGTCGGCACTGTCCCAGCGGGTGAACGTCACGTCCGGCAATCGGACGAGGTTGGGCATGAACCGGATCAGCCCTTGCGAACCACAGATGGCGCCGATGTTGTGTTCGTCGAGGTAGCGGCCGATCTCGCAAATGAGGAGGATGGCGATGTAGTCCTCGCGGAACCCCATCGGTTTCCTCACGAGGATGCCGTCGACGAGTTCGACGCCTTTGCCGCGGGTGATGTGGGGGTCGAGGAGGTCGTTGGCCGTGGCGGTGCCGGGGGCGGGGAGCGAGAGGATGCGATGTACCGGCACGTCGCCGAGGCGAGTCTGAACTTCCCCGATCGTCGGGAATCGGGGGGCGGGTAATGTCGCGGTGGTCATGTCGTCTCCTCGGCAGGCTCCCCACGGGCTTCTACCCGATCCGTCACTTCCCGGTCAACTCCTTGACCAGTTCGCCGGCGTCGTACAGCTTTCGCAGGGCTTCCAGCACCGCCCGCGAGTGTACCGCGATGTGCCGGGCCTGCACGTCGGTGTACACGAAGTTCCGCACCAGGCCGTGTCGGTTGCGGTCGAAGTTGACGCCCACCAGTTCGCCGGCGCGGTTCAGCACGGGAGAGCCGCTGTTCCCGCCGATGGTGTCGGCCGTGCTGACGAAGTCGAACGGCGTCGTCAGGTCGAGCTTCTCCTTTCCCTTCACCCACCGCTCGGGCAATTCGAACGGCTCACGGTTTTTCATCGCTGCGGCCCGCTCGAATGCCCCGCCGAAGGTGGTGTGAAACGGCAGCGCCTTGCCGTCTACCTCGTACCCCTTCACCACGCCGAACGCCAGCCGCAGGGTGAAGGTCGCATCCGGGGCGACACTCTTGCCGAGGGCCATGAACCGCAATTTCGCGAGCTCCGAGTACGCCTGCCGCTCCACCTCCTCGACTTCGTCCTCGTACCGCTTGCGGAGCTTGCGGGCGTCGGCGTCGATCGCCTTGGCCAAGCCGATCATCGGGTCGGTGCTGTTGGCGAGCAGTTTCGGTTCGGCCGCCAGTTTCTTCCGCACTTCGGGGTCGTACAGGGTGCTGTTCACCAGTTCGTCGGCCCGCTTCGCCGGGTTCTTGCCGGCCAGCACCCGCTTCACTGTCGGGTGTTCGCCGCCCAGGTTCTCGGCCAAGAACGTGAGTGATGCTTGCAGCCGTGCCCGCTCCAGGTCCTTGTAGATCGGGGCGGGGCTGAACAGGCCGAACTTGAGCGAGTCGAGGTTACTGTCGCGGTACTCGCGCAACCGATCCGGCGACTTCTTCGGCAGTTCGTCGGCCATCCGCACGAGGTGGCGGGCGATGACGAACAGGTCACTGCTGAAGGCGTGCCCGGTTTCAAGCAGGGCGTGTTCCTTCTCAAATGAACGGAAAGCGATGTTCGCTTTTGCTACCGCTTCGGTGGCGGCGGTGTGCGCTTTGGTGAGTTTCCTGTCCGGGTCTCGGGCGGACGCCTGCAACTTGAGCAACATCTCGACTTCCGCCTCTTCCTTCTGCTTCAAAATCTGCGGGTCGAGCAGCCCTTGCAGTTGCCCGCTGAACGCCTTCCGTGCGTTCGCCGCGCTGTGCAGCACCGTCGCCGCCTGCCGACGTTGCTCCGGCCCCTGGTCGCCGTACTGCGTCAGCGCCGCTTCCATTGTCCGCAGGCGGTACAGGGTGTAGGGCAGGGTGAAGTCGCGGCGGTGCTTCAGCTTCTCCAGCGTTTCCAGGCGGTTGGTGGTGCCGGGGTGCCCCGTCACAAACGCCACATCGTTCTCCTTCGGCCCGACCTCGCTCCATTTGAAGTAGTGTTCGCACTTCACCGGTTTGTCGTTCTCGTAGGCGCGGAAGAAGGCGACATCCAACCCGTGTCGTGGGTACTCGAAGTTGTCCACATCGCCGCCGAATGCCGCAATCCCCTGCTCCGGGGCGAACACCAGCCGCACGTCGGTGTACTTCTTGTAGCGGTAGAGGTGGTACGCCCCGCCCTGATACAGCGTCACGACGTCCGACCGTAGCCCCGTCTTGGCGAGGCTCTCTTTCTCGATCTCGCTCATCACGGCCCGCCGTGCGGCGGCGGCTTCGGTTGCGGGCTTGTCCTTCGTCGCCGCGTTCACCTTGTCGGTCACGTCCTCGATGCTCTGGAGCACATTCAGTTCCAGGTCGGGGCACTTCGCTTCGTCTGCATGGGTCTTCGCGTAGAAGCCGAGGGCGAACAGGTCCTTCTCCTTCGTGCTCAGCTTTTGCAGGGCGTCGGCGGCGATGTGGTGGTTCGTCACGATCAGCCCATCGGCACTCACGAACCCGCCGCTCCCGCCACTGTTGAACCGCACGTTCGCCTTCATCGCCCGTTCGAGCCAGGCGTCGGTCAGGTCGAAGTTGTGCCGTTTCTGGAGCAGTTCCTTGGGCGGGTCGTTCAGCAGCCACATACCTTCGTCGGACGTGCCGATCATGGGGAGGCTCACGAGCAGGGCGAGGGCGAGGGGGACGGCGAGTCGCATCGGGCGGCCTCGGGACAGGGGGGAAGAAATTGTAGGCGGGGCGGGTGGAGAGCCGCGGTTGCAGTTATGCCGGTCGTCTCGTTACACTTCTTCGCTCCTGGCACACGACCTCACTTCGAGGGGACGGATGTCTGCTTTGCTCCGGCTCGCCGTTGTCGGCACGCCCCGATCTGGAAACAGTTGGCTCCGCTATCTTCTCCGCTCCGCTTATTGCATCCCTGAAGTCGCCCTCCACGAGGTGACCGACTGGGCCGCGTTGCCAACGGAATGCGTCTTGCAAATTCACTGGCGACGAACGCCAGAATTTGTTGGGCAGCTGGCCGAGCACGGCTTCCGAGTGATCGCCCCGGTTCGGCACCCACTCGATGTGCTCATCTCCATCTTGCATTTCTGCTGGTACGACCCCGACACCGGCGGTTGGCTCCTCGGCACCGGAGGAAACGAAGACTCGATCCGGGCGGCCATGCCGCGGAGCCGGCCGTTTATCGAGTATTGCACCAGCCCACGGACGGCGGCCCTGCTCGCCGTGTCGGCCGACTGGCACGGGCGCCCCGACACCGTCGGCGTGAGGTACGAGGAGCTGGTCGCCGACCCGCGGGCCGGGTTGCTACGGATCACCGACCAGATCGGCCCCCTGCGGTGCGCGTCTGTCGAGGAGGTGCTCGACGTCTGTTCGATGGACCACTCCCGCCGTGGCAGCCGCAACAACCACTTTTGGAAAGGCCAGCCAGGGCTGTGGCGGACGCTCCTGCCCGAAGCCGAGGCAGCCGAGATCCTGACCGCGGTGCGGCCGGTATGCGAGCGGTTCGGGTACGACACGACCCCCGACCCGACGCTCACACCCTCCGCGGCCGATGCCAACTGGGTGAGCTACTGCGGCCAAGAGTTGAAGGACACGATGCAACGCAAGACGCTCGGGTTCCGGACCGAGGTGGAACGGCTGACCGCCGAGGTGGATCGGTTGCGAGCGGAGCGGGAACAGGCCTACGCCGAGCGAGACGCCAACGAGCGAGAACTCTCTGAACTCATCATCGCTCTCACCGCTCAGCGGCCCGCCACCCCCAACGCTCCCCCGGCCGCCATGCGGAGGCACCTGGGGGAGTCGGCCGAGCGCATCGAGGGATTCTTCGCCCTCCAGGGGCTTTCGGTGAAACTGGCTCGGATGGTGCAGGGGTTGCGCAACCGGGTCGGACGAAGCGGAGTGGCTCGCGGCTAACGGAATCACGACGGCGACTTGCCCAAAGTCGCCCCGTCGTTTAGCTTTATCCGCACATCCGTTCACTCCCTGTTGAGTTGCCCCATGCTCGCCAAGTTGCGGTCGTTCGCCCTCATCAATGCCAAGACCAAGCTGAACCGCTAACCGGTGGACTTCGCCGACATGCGGGGGCAGGAGTACACCAAGCGCGCGATGCTGATCGCCGCCGCCGGCGGGCATAATGTGCTTCTTTTCGATTCGGTTAGGAATCAGCCGAGAAAACAATATGCTCACGCCCGTCTCGGCACCGCTCACTTCGCCTTGTAGTAGCCTGGGTACACCGGTGGGCTCATTTGCGAGCGTGTCCCGCGTTTCCATCTGACCGAGACGAGCAACGATGGGCAGTTCGCTACCAACTTTGGCAGTTTCGTCCAGTTATGTCGGAATATCGGGCGCACATTTTGGCAGCCGGATCAGTCTGACAAAAGTCATCAGATATCACAACTAGTTATCCGGAAATGACTTGTGGCGATGCTGAAAATCGTCCAGATTTGGCGCAAGAAGTGCAAGGATAAAACGATTCAACTTAGTGCCCCACTGCGGCCCGAAATCCTTGGGATTTCGCCCGCGGCAAGGTACATTATGGGTAAAGCGAGACCACCACCCCTTCCCCTGGTTGGCGCCTAGGAGGGGTGGTGGCTGTCGGCGAAAGAGGAAGGTACGTGCCCCGCCTCCTCCACTTGCTCGTTGGTGTATAGGGCACTTTCTTGGAGCTTCGTCCAGCTGGGACGCTTGTGCGTTTCGGCCCCAACCGCCTCTATTTCCTTACGCAAAGTCCGGGTCAGCAGTTTGGCCCGTTCTAGCTGTCTGGTCGGGTAGCAGCCGACCAGACAGCGGAG
>JALOQR010000288.1 GCA_025459365.1 Fimbriiglobus sp. | reverse complement strand
GAACCAGGGGGCTGACGCCCTCCGCTCGCCCGGAGTTATCATGCGCATCGGCATCGCGTTCACCCTGAAGCCCGACACCCCACTCCCCGCCGGCGCTCCCGACGACGCCCACGAGGAGTTCGACAGCCCGACCACCATCACTGCCATTGCCGATGTGTTGAAGTCGCTCGGCCACAGTGTGGTCGAACTCGGCGACGGCAAGCCACTCGTCGAGAAGTTACTCGACTCTCCGCCCGACTTCGTGTTCAACATCTCGGAGGGGTACGGCACCAGCCGCAACCGCGAAGCCCGCGTGCCGGCTCTGTGCGAACTGCTCGGCATCCCGTACACCGGTTCCGACCCGCTTACCCTCGCCGCCGCCCTCGACAAGGACATGACCCGCCGGATCGTCGGTGAGGCGGGCGTCACTATCCCCAAGGGGTTCGTGCTCACCCCGCCGCCCGTTCCCTACGACGGCGACGGGGCCGAGTTCCCGGCCCTGCTCGAAGCCCACGACCTGACGTTCCCCGTCATCGCCAAGCCGGTCTGCGAAGGCTCCAGCAAGGGCATCCGCAACCGCTGCCTCATCCGCACGGCCGAGGAATTCGCCCCGGTGCTCACCGAACTGTGGGCGAACTATCGCCAGCCGGTGCTGGTGGAGGAGTTCATCTCAGGAGACGAGGTAACCGTTGGCGTGCTAGGCAACGACCCGCCGGAGGTGCTCGGGTGCATGAAGGTAGTGCCGAACACCCCGACCACTGAGTTTGTGTATAGCCTGGAGGTGAAGCGGAACTGGGAACAACTCGTGACCTACGAGTGCCCGGCGAAACTTCCCCGCCCGGTGCAGGAACAGCTCGAGCAGGAGGCGTTGGCGGCCTACGAGGCGATGGGCTGCCGCGACGTGGCCCGCCTCGACTTCCGCATCCGCGACGGTGTGCCGTACTTCATCGAGGTGAATCCGCTACCCGGCCTGAACCCCATCTGGAGCGATCTCATCCTGATCGCCAAGGCGGTCGGCAGCACCCATGCCGACGTCATCGGGCGGATTCTCGCCGCAGCGGTGGCCCGCGGGTAGTTTGTGGTCGAGCGACCACGACGCGGTTGCTCGACCACCGCCTGTAAGTACATCACCGGAAGTTGTTGTTGAACCGCCCGAGGTTGACGGCAGGGATGGCCGTGCTGCCGGTCGGCGGGAGGGGCATGCCGGCGTAGCGGTCGGCGAGGGCGGCGGCGCTCGGTTGGTCGTTCGGCACGCTCGGCGGCGGCAGACTCAGCCCGCGGGCCTTAAGCACCTCCGCCCCGGCGATGATCTCCTCCGCAGTCCGCGGCACCGCCGGTTGCAACTCCAGGTGGACCCGCCGCACGTCTTCAATGCGGAACGGCCAGAGTACCTCGGCGAAGAGGTCGAGAATTGGGTAGTCCCACCACTTCGGCTCGAACTTCACCACTTGAGTGAGCGGTTCGTATCCCGGTGCCGTAGCCCGGAACTCACGCTTGCCCGTGTAAACGTAGGCGGCGTCGACCGGTGTCGGGCCAAGCGGTTGGCCGTCCACCTCGATGCCGGCCCCCGGCACGTTCGACGTGACCACGAACCGCCGATCGACGCACCCGGCGTTCACCAATACGAAGGCGGCGAGGGCGGCAAGGAGCCACCGGCGAGCGGTCATGCGAAGTCATCCAGTCGGGATGGAACGCGAGATACCGTGCCAGTAGGGGAGCGGTCAAGGGGAAGCGAAGCTTAGCACGGGGCGTTGGGCACTTTCGTGAAGTGGACCGCGGCCAGACTGCCGTTGACCCATCCGCAGCTCACAGGCATAAGCCTTGCAAATCTGCTCCCGGAGGTTTCGGTATGCGGCACCTTCTCCTGATCGGCGGCGCGGCGGTGATTGCGGCGGGGTGCGGGCCAGACCAGAAGGCCAACGCTCAAATCCCCACCCCGGCCGCCAAACTCCCAGCCGGGGAAGTTCCCGCCCCCACCCCGAAGGACTGGGTCGGCGTGTGGGCACCGCTGTCGTGCGTGTGCGACGGCAGCGAGATGATGAGCGACGCCAAAACCCGCGACACCATTCGGCTGTCAATCGAGAACGGCGAGTACAAGCTCTACGCCCTCACCGACCCGGTGAAAATGGAGGGCAAGAAGGTATCGTCGGCGGCGCTGGCGGTGGACGAGAAAGCTGGCACCTTCACGCTCTCCATCGGGGCAGGGCTAGGCGAGGGGCGAAAGGTGCATGGCATCTACGAGGTGACAACCGACAAACTGAAACTCTGCTACGCCCCGACCGACAAGCCCCGCCCGACCAAGTTCGAGTCACCCAAAGCAAGCGGCGTGTTCCACGAGGAGTGGGCACGGGTGAAGTTGAAGAAGTGAGTTCAGGCAGATCGCGGCGATTGCGTGACAGCCACGCACTCGCCGCAGGCTTGTCGCAAAGCGTTCGGAATCAGAACCGCCAGATCAGATCGAGCATGACGCGGCCATTGAACAGCCCGCGCTGGCCGAAGAGGAACCCCTCGTAGCCGCCGCCCACCTCCCACCGGCCGTTGAGCGACCGCCACCGCAAACCGAGCGTCCACGTCACCAGATTCGTTCCGCGGGCCGCCCCACCGACGTTGGCGAAGTCTCGCCCTTCCACCCCCACAGGCCGTTCACGGCCGTCGGTGGTGTAGCTGAACCAGTTCAGTTCCGCCACCGGGTAGAAACGGTGCCCGTTCCCGATGTCGAAATCGAGGTGGGCACTGGCGTAGAAGAAGTCGCTACGATCACGGTTGGTGCTAAACGAGTACCCGGCCGACGCCATGCCGTTGAACGTACCGATCTGGGTGGAAAGCAACTTCTGCCCGGCCGACACGTAAGGCACGATCGAGAGGCTGCCAGTGTCTTGCAGCGGAGACGACGAGCCAAGCGGAATCTGGAACTGCGCCCCGAGGGTGATGAGCGACTTGAACTCCGGGTCGCGGTAGGCGACGTACTTCGGCCCGAGCCACAGTTCGCTTAGGCCGCTGCCGCCGCGGAAGATCGACCCGCCACCAGGGTTGAACGCAGCGAAGCCGAGTTTGTGAACCACCACCGAGAACCGCTCGGTGAACGCCAGACGCCCCTGCCCGCCGAGGAACCAGGCGTTGCCAGAGTTAAAACGGTCGCCGGCGGGGGTCTGCTGGTAGAACCCCACGCCACGCACTTCGCTCAGGGTTCGCGGGTCTTCAAAGAAAAACGGGTTGGACAACGGCGATACGAAGTCGCAGAACGCGTGGTCGCTCTCGAACCACTTCCGCTCGCGGATCGGATCACGCCCGCCGTTCACCATCTCACCGACGCGGTCACCGAACCGCTCGCCCGGCGTGCGGCCGTCGTCTCCGCGACCGAACCACTTGCTCCATAACCCGGCCAGCCAGCCCTCGCTCTGGCGGGTACTGGTGTCCTCCCACTGGCTGCGAGACGCCAGGCCATCGGCCCCACGGCGGTAGCGCCCGCGGGTGAGGTAGGCCAGTCCATCGTCAGGGTCGTCCGCCTGGGGGCGGGCGAGCGATTCGCGGCGTGACTGCTCGTACTCAGACTGGCGTACGGCGGTAAACTCGCCGCGGTTGAGGGCGATGCGGGCGGACGGCTCACGAGGCGGAAGGGGAGTATCGTCGGCCGATGTGGTGTTGTTCACCGGGCCAGACACGACGGGAGAAAGCAGAACCGCGGAGGGGTCGGGGGGCGTCTGGGGAGCCGGGGCCGCCGCCTGAGCGAGGGCGCGATCTCCAACAGCGATCGATACGATCGCAGCGAGCGTCAGCGCGAGCCTCAAGCGGGCCATCGCCGGTCGTCCTCCATGACGCCACCACCGGGGATTGGGTCAGACCACTCCGTCGGTCTCCGACCCCCCGCGGCCTGCCGGACCCATCAGGTGGTGTTCCACCATCGGGTCACAGGACAACGATCGACCGGGCCGAGGGATCGGGCCAACGGGAATGCCGCACAGGTGGCGGAGATACAGTGGCGAGCGGCAGCGCAACCGGGACAAATTGCCAGGTCTACCCAGACTCATCCACTGAGCCAACACAGACTGCCCTGCACGGTTACCACACCAGGAAAGACGTGAACGGTCGGGAACTGCCGGTGCAAACCGACTCACGCATGGGCGGGTTCGGCCTTGCTCTTGGCCTTCGGCTTCTCGGCCTTCTCCTTCTCCTTCCCCTCGTCGGTCGTCTTGCCGGTCCACCCCTGCACCCCGACGCCGACGATCGACACCACCACTACCCCGGCGTTCAGCCATACCACATACTTCTCGGCGAACTCGGGGCCGACCAGCACTCCGGCGTTATCGAGCAAGACAAAGACCGCATGCCAGAACAGCAGCACCCCGGCGAGGCTGGTGGCGAGCATAGTCCACACCCGGTACAGCACGACCCCGAGCAACCCGCCGCTCAGAAATACCGCCCACAACTCCTGCGCCTGTGGCGCCACCGCTTGTGCCGCGACCCACGCAGCAGTGCCCTCCGTGCAGGGGGAAGCAGGCAGGGGGTGCACTTGGGGTAGAAGGGTTCAGGGCCCTTATTACACCCGATTCTGTCATACTGATGGATAAACTCGAAAAAACCATCTCTCGCAGGTCCATTGCAAGCCTGCAGGAGCTTACCAATCTGCCCGTTGATTTTAGTGCCCTGCAGGATATAATCATTGGTAACCCGGTTTATTTTACCGAAAACATTGTGTCGTACAAAACAGATGGCAGTCAGGTGACGGCTACCAGCATTGGGCCCTATTTTAAACACCTTATTGATATGGATACCACTTCGGGAAAAATAAACTACAGCAAACTAGATGATGTGGAGGCGAGCCGCAACCGCACTTGTTTTATTGCGTTTAGCGATTACATTACCCAGCAAAACAAATTATTCAGCACCAGGCGTGAAATTACTGTTGCCGAAAAATCGAAGCTGAGCGTAAAAATTGAATATAAACAAATAGCATTTGGCGAAACGTTAAGTTTTCCGTTTAACATACCCAAAAGCTATAAAGTAAAATAAACGGGGCATTAATCCGTTAGCATACCGGCTATATGCAAAAACAGGTGGTAAAGGTGCAATACGTTGCCTGCCTCATTTGATAGTGTTTTGCCTTACTATGTAGTATTTTTATTGAATAACATTATATTTGAACCACCATACCTTGATTTTTCACCATAAATTATTTGGCGTATGTTAAAAAACCTTTTGCTGATAACCTTATTGCTTGCCACAGCCCATACAGCCCTTGCGCAGCAGCCTACCAAAGAAGAGTTGCAAAGGCGTACACAGGCCCTGCTTAACGAACTTGATGCGGTAAAAAAAGACCTGGACAATACGAGGGCCAATAAGAAAAAATCGCTGGGCGACCTGAAGCAGGTGGAGCGTAAAATTCAAATGCGCAATCAGGTAATAACCAACATGAAGACTGAGGTATGGATGGTAGAACGCGAAATACTGAAAACCTATCGTGAAATAGATACCCTTAAGAAAGAGCTTGATGTGCTGAAAGATCAATATGGACAAAGCATTGTATATGCCTATAAAACCCGCAGTAACTATGATTTTCTGAATTTCCTTTTTTCCTCAGGCAATTTCAGCGATGCCCTCAGGCGCCTATCGTACCTTAAAACCTACCGCAACTATCGTACCCAAAAGGCAGCCGATATACTGCGTACCAATCAGGTGCTTAACGACAAAATTCAATCGCTTGGCTCGAAGCGAAAGGAAAAATCGGTGGCAGTAGATGCGCAGGCCAAACAGATGACAGAACTGGAAAAGGAAAAAAAAGAGAAAGATGCTGTGGTGGCCGAAATACAATCGAGGGAAAAGGAACTGAACAAGATGTATGCCAACAAGGAGAAAGAAAGAAAGCAAATGCAGGCTGCTATTGCTGCCGTTATAAAGCGCGAAAGGGAAGAAGCACTGCGTGC
>JALOQR010000287.1 GCA_025459365.1 Fimbriiglobus sp. | reverse complement strand
GAGAACCCGCCGTGCGAGTGATACCAGCCCGACGAGCAGTCCCGTCGCCAGCCCCATCAGGCTGACGAAGTACAGGCCGCACGTCGCCGCCGGCAGGCATCCCGCGGCCATTTCCTCTTCGCACTTCTGGCAGCGGTAAATCACCCATCCACCGCCGGTCCGGTGAGCACGCCGGTGCCGTCGAGCAGTTTCGGGGCGAGTTTGACTGCTTCCTCCCGTAGCGTGGTGCCGTTCTTGTGTGCCGTCTTGGCGATCAGGGCAGCGGCGTCGTACCCGATGTGGCGGTTCAGGGCCGTCACCAACATGAGAGAGGTGTGCAATAGTGTGTCGATCTGCTTGCGGTTGGCGTCGATCCCCTTGCGGGTCTTCCCACCGGCCTTGGCGGTGATCTTCGCCTGGTCCACCTCCAGCAGGCCAGTTTCGGGGTTCACGGCGTAGGGGAGGTTGGCGTAGTCGTTCTCGGGCATGTCGGCGGCGCAGTGCTCGCGGAAGCTTCGGCAGGCGTCGGTGAGCAACCGCACCGAGTGCAGGAAGTTGTGGATGAGCACCGGCTTAAACACGTTCAGCTCGAAGTTGCCTTGCGATGCCGCCAGCCCCACCGCCACATCGTTGGCCATCACCTGCACGCACACCATCGTCATCGCTTCGCTCTGCGTCGGGTTCACCTTTCCCGGCATGATCGACGAGCCGGGTTCGTTCTCGGGGATGGTGAGTTCGCCCAGCCCGCATCGCGGCCCGCTCGCCAGCCACCGCACATCGTTGGCGATCTTCATCAGCCCCACGGCCAGCGTCTTCAGGGCACCGCTGGCGAAGGTGAGCGGTTCGTGCCCGGCGAGTGCCTGGAACTTGTTCGGGGCCGTCACGAACGGCAGCCCGGTGAGGTCGGCGATGGCCTTCGCCACCCGCACGGCGAATTCGGGGTGGGCGTTCAGCCCGGTGCCGACCGCCGTGCCGCCGAGCGCCAACTCGTACAGCATCGGCAGGGTTTGCTTCACCGCCGCGAGGCCGTAGTCGAGTTGCGCCACATACCCGCCGAATTCCTGGCCGAGGGTGAGCGGTACGGCGTCCATCAGGTGCGTGCGGCCGATCTTCACGATGCCGTCGAACTCTTTGGCTTTCGCGGCGAACGTCTCCCGGAGTTGTTGCACGCTCGGGATCAGCTTGTGAACCAACTCCTCCACCGCGGCGATGTGCATGGCGGTCGGGAAGGTGTCGTTGCTGCTCTGCGACATGTTCACGTCGTCGTTCGGGTGGACCCAGTTCTTGTCCCCCCGTGGGCCGCCGGC
Organism: Fimbriiglobus sp.; assembly: GCA_025459365.1. GTDB lineage: Bacteria > Planctomycetota > Planctomycetia > Gemmatales > Gemmataceae > JALHQU01. The sequence continues at coordinate 4,816 of JALOQR010000287.1, read as the reverse complement.
CAGTTCCGCCGCACGGCTGGCGATCACCTCGTTGGCGTTCATATTCGTCTGCGTGCCGCTGCCGGTCTGCCACACGCGGAGGGGGAAGTGGTCGTCGAGGGTGCCGGCTATCACGTCGTCGCAGGCTTTCAGAATGAACCCGACCTTGGCAGCCGGTTCGAGCTTGTCGGCGGTCTTCTTCTTGAAGAGACCGAGGGCGTGGTTGGTCTGGGCGGCGGCTTTCTTGAGGATGCCGAACGCCCGGAGCACGGGGCGGGGCATGGTGTCGGTGCCGATGGCGAAGTGGGTGAGGCTGCGGGCGGTCTGGGCGCCGAAGTAGCGATCCGCCGGCACGCGGATCTGGCCCATAGTGTCGGCTTCGAGGCGGTATTCGGACATGGTCGTTGGCTCGCACTGGGAGGGAGTGCGGCCATTGTAGGACGGCCCGTCAGGCTATTTCATCCGAACCCGATGCCCCGCAGTAGCTCCGGCGTGAGGGCGAACGGCTCCGACGGGATCGCCGCCATGCGGAACAGCGGGACCAGTTCTCTCGCGGTGATCGGTTCGGGACGGTCGAGCCAGCCGCACGACCACCCGAGCAGGCCGAGCAACTTCTCCGCCGGCACACCCGCCGCTCGCAGTCCCGAGAGCCGTGTGTCGCCATGCCGCTTCGCCAGCCGTCGGCCGTCCGCCCCGACCACCAGCGGCACATGGGCGAAGGCCGGCGCACTTAGCCCCAGCGCTCGATACAAGAGCAACTGCCGCGGGGTACTCGTGAGCAGGTCGTCGCCGCGGATCACCTCCGTCACTCCCGCCGCCCCGTCGTCCACCACCACCGCCAACTGGTATGCCGGAACCCCCATCGACCGCCAAACCACAAAATCCCCCTGGGCCATTTGCAGATCGATGGCTTTCGGTCCGGCGTACAGGTCGACGAACGCCGGCGAGTCGGTCACCCGCAACCGCCAGGCGTAGGGCACCGTGAGTGCGTCGGCGTCTGCCGCCCGGCGGTGCCGGCAGGTGCCGGGGTAGGTCGGGCCTTCGTGTTCGAGGTGCGGGGCGCTGGCGGCGGATTCGATGTCGGCCCGCGTGCAAGTGCAGGGGAACACGAGTTCGAGTTGTTTGAGGCGGTCGAGCGCGGCGGCGTGGTCAGCCAGGCGGCGAGACTGGAGCACCACTTCGCCGTCCCAGTCCAGCCCGAGCCAACGGAGGTCGTCGAGCAACTGCTCGACGGCACCGGGCTTGTTCCGCCAGACGTCGATGTCTTCCACTCGCAGGATCACCTCTCCGCCGCGGTGGCGTGCACTCAGCCATGCAATTAGGTAGGTGCGAGCGTTGCCGACATGCTGGGAGCCGGTGGGCGATGGGGCAAGCCGGCCGCGGACGGGTGCAGTCATGGTGGGATTGTACCGCCGCCCGTAGTCCGCCTTGACCAAACCCCCCGGCCGACCGACAGTATCCGTTACGCTCTCACGGAACGCTGCCCCATGTCGGACGACCTGTTCCTCAATCTGCCAGCGGCTGCTGCCCCTGTGCCGACCGCCACCAGCTACGATGAAGTGCCGTACTTGAGCAACCCCTTTGCTCAGACGCACCCGTCTCGCCTCTACACGATCGGCACTTTGTTCGGCCTGAAGCCGGCCCCACCGCAACGCTGCCGTGTGCTTGAACTGGCGTGCGCTGCCGGTGGCAACCTTGTTCCGATGGCCGATTACCTGCCGGATAGCGAGTTCGTCGGCATCGACCTTTCGGCCAAGCAGATCGCCGACGGGCAGGCGGTACTCAACCAACTCGGGCTGACCAACGTCGTGCTGAAGCGGGCCGATATCCGCGAGGTGGACGCCGCCTATGGCACCTTCGATTACATCATCGCCCACGGGGTCTACTCGTGGGTGCCGGCCGCCGTGCGAGACAAGATCCTCGACATCTGCCGCACTCTGCTGACCCCGAACGGCATTGCCTACGTCAGCTACAACACCTACCCCGGCTGGCACATGCGCGGCATGATCCGCGACATGATGCGGTATCACTCGTCTCGCTTCGCCACTCCGGCCGATCGCACCGCCCAGGCGCGGGGTCTGCTCAACTTCCTGGCCACCTCGGTTAAGCAGGAAGGGCCGTATTCGCAACTGCTGCAACAGGAACTGGAGGGCTTGCGGTATCAGTCCGACCACTACCTCTACCACGAACACCTGGAAGAAGTGAACGACCCGGTGTACTTCCACCAGTTCGTGGAGTCGGCCGCTGCCAAGGGCCTGAAGTACCTCGGCGAGGCACGAGTGGGAACGATGGTGACGGGGAACTTCGGCCCCGAGATCGAAGACACCCTGAGGAAACTGGCCACCGATCAGGTGATGGCCGAGCAGTACATGGACTTCCTGCGGAATCGCATGTTCCGCGAGACGCTTCTGTGCCACGCGGAGCGGTCGCCGAGTTGGTCGGTACCGCCGGAGACCCTGCGTGGGCTGCACGTCGCCTCCTCCGCTCGCCCGCAGTTGGCCGACGGGCAGCAGGAGTTCAACGTGGCTGACGAGTCGGCGGTGACGTACCGCTCTCCGACCGGCATGAACATGACCACCAGCCGTCCGCTGCTCAAGACGGCCATGACCCTGCTCCAGCAAGCGTACCCTGCCACCACCCCGTTCGACGCTCTCCGGCGGCAGGCCCGCGCCCAGCTTGGCGGAAACCCCGACGACCCGGCCCGTGCCGACGAAGACACCAACCTGCTCGCCGTCGGCCTGCTCAACTGTTACATGAGTTCGGACCTGGTGGAACTGCACGGCATGCCCATCACCTTCTGCCGCACGCCGGGCGAACGGCCGGTGGCATTGCCGCACGCCCGCCTGTCGGCCGCCGCCAACAGTACCGCCGCCAACCGCCGGCACGAAGTCATTCGCCTGAGTGAGTTCGACCGCCGGCTCATCCCCCTTCTCGACGGCACCCGCGACCGCCCGGCCCTGGTGAACGAACTGACCGACGTGGCGGCTAGCGGGTCGCTCACCGTCCGCCGCGACAACGTGCCCATCACGGACCGCGGGGAAATCCACGCCGCCCTGGCGTCCATCATCGACGAGGCGCTGAACAAGGTGGCCGGTATGGCCGTGCTGGTGGGGTAGGGCGGGTACGTCCGGACCCGCCCTAAACTGCTTCCGCCGCATCCGCGCGGCCGACGCTGCGCCCGGCTCGTCTCCTTTCCAGTGGGGTAGAATATCACCGTACCATCGACACTCGCCCTCCTGTTCAGGTTCGACGATGCCCACCGACCCGTATGAAGTGCTCGGCGTGTCGCGCTCGGCTTCACCCGAGGAGATCACCAAGGCGTACCGCAAGCTGGCCCAGAAGTTCCACCCCGACCGCAACGCCGGCGACAAGGCGGCCGAGGCGAAGTTCAAGGAGGTGAACAACGCCTACGAGTTGCTGTCCGACCCGCAAAAGAAGCAGGCGTTCGACACCTACGGTGCGACCGGCGGGCCGGGTGGTTTCCCCGGTGGCGGGGCCGGCTTCCCCGGCGGGTTTGGCGGCCAGCAGATCGACCCGCAGGTGGCCGAGGAACTGTTCCGCAGCATGTTCGGCGGGGGCGGGGCGGCAGGCGGGGGTGTTGATTTCGGCAGCATGTTCGGCGGCGGCGGGAAGCGGGGCAAGGCCCGCGGCGGCGGTCGTGGCCGGCCGACCCAGGGGGAGGACGTGCAGACCGACGTCCGGGTCCCGTTCCTGACAGCCGCCACCGGCGGGAGCGTGAGCATCGATGTCGGCGGGCGGGAGATCGGCGTCCGCATCCCCGCCGGCATCGAGGAGGGGAAGAAACTCCGCGTGCCGGCGTCGGCCACCGGTAGTGTGGACGTCTACCTGCGAGTGCTCATCGACCCGCACCCGTACTTCAAGCGGGAGGGGAACGACGTGTTGCTGGAGGTGCCGATCTCGATCGCCGAGGCAGTGCTGGGGGCGAAGGTGGACGTGCCGACGCTCACGGGCGAAACCCTGACGGTGAAGGTGCCGGCGGGCAAGAGCAGCGGCGATCGGCTACGGCTGAAGGGCAAGGGAATCGCCGGCGGCGATCTGCTACTCATGATGAAGATCGTGGCCCCCGCCAGGCCCGACGATGAGTCGAAAAAGCTGATGGAGGAGTTCGCCCAACGGAACCCCGAGGATGTGCGGGCAAATGCCGCGTGGCGGTGAAGGGTGAGTGTCACGTGCGGGGTCGGCGATTCCACCTCCCGGGCCGGCCCGGTCGTGGCTTGGGGAGGGCGGTCGATCCCCGGCCGACCTACAATCCCTGATCACCACCGACTGCGAGACGCGAATGGACGAGTTCCTCTGCCTGACGCTGCTGGCCCAACCGGGCGAAACCGAGGCCGCTTTCAAACTGCGGCTCACCGAGTTCTGGACGCACATGCTCCGCACCCGCCCCGACGACTACGAGGGGGTGTACGCAGAAGCCCGAAACTTCGACGAGGAAGACGGGCGGACCTGCCGACAGTACATGGTGGTGATCGAGGCCATCGACGCGGTGACGGCCGAGTTGACAGCGAAGGGCGTCGAGTTCGTCGAGGTGGACCGGGACGACACCTACAACAAAGCCGAGGCGTCGTCGTCCGAGTGGTTCCAGATCCCGCACGACTGAAAGCGGTCCGGCGAGCGGGGGGCGTCCGCCCCCTGGTACTGAAGGCGGTCCGGCGAGCGGGGGGCGTCCGCCCCCTGGTATATTCTAAAAGCGGTCCGGCTAAAAGCGGTCCGGCGAGCGGGGGGCGTCAGCCCCCTGGTACTGAAAGCGGTCCGGCGAGCGGGGGGCGTCAGCCCCCTGGTATATTCTGAAAGCGGTCCGGCGAGCGGGGGGCGT
>JALOQR010000286.1 GCA_025459365.1 Fimbriiglobus sp. | reverse complement strand
ACCGCTGGTGGAGGCTTCGTCCCGACTGACGGCAAACGAGTGCCAACCGGCGACCCAACCGGTTGCACCGATGGCTTGCCGACCGCCGTGCCAGGCATTTCAAATCCCGCTGCTGGTACCCCCGGTGGGGTCGCCGGCACCGGCATCGGTCCCTGAGCGATCACCGGCAGGGCGAACGCGAGCGCCGTCCCGAGGGCGGCAAGTTGCACACGCATCGGATCTCCCCCCGACCGCAGTGCGGTCTGCTTACTTCCACCCCATCTGGCGGATCAGCCCGACCGGCTTTTCCTCCACCTTCAACCCCGCCTGTACCACCGCCTGCCACTTCTCCGGATCGGCGGGCAAATCCTGACCTGTGAGTTCTTTCAGCCCTTCATGGGCATTCTGGGCGAGCACCACATCTCGCCCGGCTTCCTGCTTGAGCACCGTCGCCAGCGCCGCGACGGAGTCTTTCGACCGCATCTTGCCCAACCCACGAACGGCTGCCGAGCGCACGTCTCGGTCGAGTTGGGCGTCCGTCCCCGTTGGTTCGGAAGTAGCGACCTGGGCGAGAAACGCAACCGCTTCGGGCGACCCCTTACCGGCCATGGCGGCAACTGTGCGAGACCGCAGCGTGGCAACAAACGATGGCTCGAATCCAGTCGGGGCGAGCATCAGGATGGGATCGAGGGCGGCCGCCTGCTGCAGGTCGTTCTTCTCCGCCCGGGCGGGGTCGGAGGGCACCCCGTCAGCCTTGGCGTAGGCCTCTTTCAGCAGGGTCACCGTCCGTGGGTCGTCGAACCGCCCAAGGGCGTCGATGGCCGCCACCCTTACGATGGGGCTGGGATCTGACGTGGCCGCGGTATACAGGATGTTCAGCGATTCGTCTTGTTCGGCCTGGCCCTTGCCTTGTTTGGCCGGCTCTTTCAGCCGCCGCATGGCATCCGCCCGCTCATTTCCGTCGACCTTGTTCCGCAGCACCGCGATCGGTTCCTCGCTGCTAAAGAGAGTGCTGAACGGAGCTTCACGGAATTTGCGGGAACTGACGACGTCCCAGGTGCGGGCGCACCCGACCGGGGCGATCATCGCCGCCGCCGCCAGAAGGATGAGTGCGCGTTGAGCCACCGGCTTCCCCCCAGAACCCTCACGGCCACAGTCCGCTTAGGTTGGGGCGAATAGCAGACCAACTGAGGCGGGTCAACCGGAATGCGGGGCCGCGTGCCCGCGTTCGGTTCGTGCCACGAACACGGCAGTCGTCAGGTCGGCGGCCACGTTCACCGTCGTGCGACACATATCGAGGAGGCGATCAACACCCAGCACGATCGCGATGGCACTGCCCGGCACTTTGTTCTCGGTGGCGGTTTCGAGCACCAGTCCGATGAGCGGCAAACTCCCCCCTGGCACCCCCGCCATACCAGTCGCCGTGAGGACACACAGCACCAGCACGATGAGTTGCTGACCAAGGGTGAGATCCACGCCGAACACCTGCACCAGGAACAACACCACCACGGATTCAAACAGGGCGGTCCCGTTGTGGTTCATGCTCGCGCTCAGCGGGAGTACGAACTGCGAGACGGTCGGGGGAACACCGAGATCGTCGGTGGCATTCTTGATGGCGGTAGGCAACGTCGCCGAACTGCTGCTAGTGCTAAAGGCGGTGGCGAGCGAAGGGAAGCTCTTGACGTAGAACGACACCGGATTCATCCCGCCAAGCAACCACACGAGAAGCGGCAGCACCACGAAGGCATGAATGGCCAACCCTCCGAGTACTGTCAGCACGAACGCCAGCAAGGCGACAAGCAACTGGTACCCGAACAGGGCAGTGGTGGTAAACATCAGGGCGAATACGCCCACCGGCGCACACCGCATCGCCAGCCGGATGATGAACTCCGTCACGAGGTTCACGCCTTCAAGCAGTTCGACGATCCTGGCGGCCTTGGTCGGGTCGACCTGCGTCAGCGCCACTCCCGCCAAAATGCTGGTGAATATGACGGCGAGCATATCTTTGTCGACGAACGCGGCGAGCGGGTTCTTGGGGATGATGTTGACGAACGTGTCGATCCCGAATTGCTTCTTCTTTCCTTCCTCGATCTTCTTGGCCGACTCGCCACCATATTTGTTGCTCAGCCGGGCCTGCTGTGCCTTCGGAAGTTGGTGTCCCGGCTGAATGGTGTTCACCAATCCCAGGCCGATGGCGGCAGCAAATAATGTGGTGATGAGGAAGTAGCCGACCGTCTTACCGCCGATGCGGCCGAGATCGGCCATCCCACCGAGACGGGTGACGCCGACCACTACCGAGGCAAACACCAGCGGAATGACCGCCAAGAAGAGCAGGTTCATAAACAGGTCGCCGACCGGCTTGGCGACGTACTGCACCAGGGTGAGCACCCATGGGGCCGGCTCTGGGTCGAGGGTGGCGGGGGTACCGAGAAGAGCAGCGGCAGCTGCGCGATCGGTATCTGCGAGTGGATCAGCGGGAGTAGTGGAGTAATTGGCCAGGGTACCGAGGGCAGCCCCAAGGAGTAGGCCGAGCAGAATCTGAGTATGCGGCAGCTTGGCGGACGAGCCAGCCATACGTCACCGGGCGGAACGGGGTAGGCAGTGTACGAAACCACCGCCCTGCCCGATCAGGCCTGCCGCGGGAACAAATCAGCGAGCAGTCGGCGGACGAGTTGTGCGACGGTCATCCCGCGGTCGCGTGCGGCTTCCTCCAGAGTGAAGACCTGCCACTCGGGGAGCAACAGTAGCATCTCGACCACATCATCCGAAGGGAGTTGAAACGAGGGGATGGCGGTGGCAGTAGTATCGGAAGCGCTAGGCCAACTGACGGCTGGCAGCATGTCGTAATACCAACCCGAGGGCGACCGTGAAATATTTGAGAGGATAGCCTAGTTCTACAGCAACCATGATGCCAGCTGGGCAGAATCCTGAGTTGACCTCGTTCCGTTGTGAATATTGGTCGTTCCGGATGGCCTGACCAGTCTCAGATTGTTGCCAGTCGCACAATCCCTTTGCACAGGTTGCACGCCGAACAGGATACGCCGCCGATGACCAGTGGCCAACCAGGATCCCGGTTCGACGGTTCTTGCCGGCCGTGAAAGCTGATTTTTCGGTATACCTCGCCCGGTTTTCCACGCAAAATAGCGCGGGGGTGGTCGAACGATCGGCCCGTGCGGATTACGCTTGTCTTCTCGCCGCCCCCTGGTCGGCCGGACCACCCGTCCCTGCCCGTCTTCCTTGCCGTTGCCCGGAGTGCCCCTGTTATGGCCGTCCACCCGCCGACCGGCCCTTTCCCGCCAAACGACGGCTCGAATATCTTCCGCCGTGGGGTGCCAAAGCCTCCGGGCAAGCCGGTCCCACCGGCTGAAGGGGTGATCACCCCTTCACCGCCCCCCGAACCGGCGGAGTTGCTCGACCTGGACGACGAAGATGCCCTGTTCGGTACCGCTCGGACGCAAGGGCTCGACGATCTGGATGCACCCCTGAGCGGGGTGATGCTAAACGAACCCCCGGACGACGACCAACCCGTCAGCGCCATCCTACTAGACGACGATACCGCCGCTGAGGACGCCCTGGCCGACGAGCGCCGTGCGGCCCCTCCTTCGGCCGCGGATTCCTCCATCTTTAGCGACCGCCCAGCCCCGGCCGGTGGTGTCGGGTCGGGTTGGCTCGATCCTTCCGACTCAGCCGCCCGTAGCGGGGCACCGACCTCGGGCAACGTGTGGTCTGGCCCACTGCCGACCGACCTTTCGCAGCCCAGTTCGCCGTCCACCAGTAAGTATGAAGATGCCGCCGACCTGTTCGCCGACCTCCGATCCGACACGCCGGCGAGCGATAGTGTGTGGGTGGAAGACGAACTGGATGCCGAGAGGACCGGCCGGGTCACCGAGAGTGAAGTGCGGCGGGTCTTGGACACCACTCACCCGCCCACTTACCCGGACGACGAGTTCAACACGGCCTCGTCTTTGTCCGACTTCTCTCTCGACGATGCAGACGCGGGCGGGTTGGTTGGCGGCAGGGGGGACGCTATCGAGTTCGAGGACCACCTCGCCAAGCCAGAGGGCGGCGGGTCGAGCATCTTCGATCGGCTGCAACCGCCCGACACCGAGATCGTGACCGATGCCGACAACATCGACTTCAATCTACCAATCGACCCGGCCCAGGCGTCGGGATCTTCGATGAGTGAGCGGGGGGGTGGCCTGCACTCCGACCCGGAAGCCGTCGCGGCCGACCTGTTCGCCGAACTGGAAACGCCGAATGGGATGACCGAACTGACCGAAGCGGACCTGGCCGAGCCGCTTCCGGCCGACGCCACCGACGACCGCTCCCCGGCCATCGCCGCAGCAGTGGCCGCTGGAGCACTCGGCGGAGCGGGGATTACCTCGTCGGCCCGCGAGCCAGCAGGCCGAGATCAGGGCAAGGGGAAGCACAAGGGCCGGCCCTCGGCAGCAGTGCCGCCTGTACCGAAGCGAGCAGTCACGGTTGTTGATGCCGACGATACCAACTCCGCACCGGCCCCTGTCGCGAAGCGGCGGATCGGCACCCTGTTCGCTGGGCTGGTGAGCGGGCTGGTGCTCGGTGTCGGCGGGGCCGCCATCGTGTATGCCACCGGTCTGATCCCGAACGAAAAGAAGGTACCGGTGGTCATCGCCCCACCGACCGCCGACCCACAGGCGGTCGCCAAACTGGAGCAGATGAAGGCCGACCTGGATGCACTCACGACCAAGGCGGCCAACTTCGAAACGGTGGCGAAGGAGCGGCAACTGGCCGCCAACAAGGCCGAAGTTGAGCTCAAGACCCTTCAACTGGCGTTGCAGAAGGCCGAGGCCGACGCGGCCGGAGCCGAGCAGGCGAAGAAAGACCTTGCCGCCGCCAAGAAAGAAGCCGCCGACGCGATCGCCGCCCTCGATCCACTGAAGAAAGATGCCGCCGACGCAAAGAAACTGGCCAACGACGCCGAGGCCGCACTCGACCTCGCCAAGAAAGACGCCCTCGAGAAGGGCAAGCTCGCCGCCGATGCCAACGCCAAATTCAAAGCAGCCGACGACACCCTTGCCGGCTTGGTGAAGGAACTGAAGGCGAACAAACTGCTCGCCGATGCAGACGACACCACCAAACTCCCCGAAGCAGTGAAGAAACTCGCTGCTGTCGCCGCCAGTGGCGACGCCAAGAAGGCCGCCGACGCGCTGGTTGCCGCTCAGAAGGAACGCGATGCCGCGAAGGCCGCACTCACCAAGGCAGAAACCGATGCTAAAACCGCCACCGACGCCATGACCAGGGCCAAAGCCGACGCCGACAAGGCCATCGCCGGTGCCATGAAAACCATCGACGACAAGGTGAAGACCGCCACCGAAGCAGCAACCACAGGACTCAAGAAAGAGCTAGCCGACGCCACGGCCGCAGTGAAAAAGCTGCAAGACGAAGTCGCCCTCGCGAAGCTCAGCGCCAAGGCCGACGCCGAAGCCGCCGCCAAGGCCAAGTTCGACGAAGCAACCGCCAGGGCCACTGCCGCCGAGAAAGCTCTCGACACCAAGGTGAAGTCGCTAGAAGCCGATTTCGCGGCCAAGTTGGCCGAAGCGCGGGCCGGGGTGGTACGGCTCGCTCCGGCTGAGTTGGAATCGGCCACCAAGGCTGAGCAGTCATACGCCGCTGGGCTGAAAGCGTTCCGCGGCGGTCGATACACCGACGCCGAGGGCTTATTCGCCACGGCGACCGCCGAGTACCCCTCCGACGCCCGCTACTGGTACTACCTCGGTCTATCTCGCACTCGCACTGGTTCGGCGGAGGCGGAGGCCGCCTTCCGCAAGGGAGCGGAATTGGAAGGGGCGAACAAGCCGCGGTTGGCCATCGTGGACGCCGCCCTGGAATCGCTCGGGTTCGCCGACAAGGAACGGGTCAACAAGTTCCGCCGCTGAGCCGCCTCCCGATCGCACCTCGCCGGGGTAGGTTCGTGATCGGCGAGAACGGGCCCATCAACATCGGCGCGCAGAACATCCTGTTCAGCAGCCGGGG
>JALOQR010000037.1 GCA_025459365.1 Fimbriiglobus sp. | reverse complement strand
GGTCGGGGCCGCTTGGGGGAAGCCGCCCCGCGGCCGGGGCGATTGGGGGAATCGCCGCCAGCCTTTGGGTGGTGAACCGTTCGCCGTGGGGGGTGGCCACCATCGGGGGGATGACGGGGGCCGGTGGCTCGCGATTCGCCGTGTCGTCGGCTCTTGGGGGGTGCCGGCGACACGAGAGAATGTAAAGCAGCGACCGTGCCAAACGCAATTTCGTGCCAAATCTCCCGAAAAGCAGGCTGATCAAGGCCAATTCAGGCGGTAGTTCGGCAACTTTTGCAAGAACTGCCCCCGGATGCACCGGGTAAAAACGACAATCACGCGGCTCACACCAGTGGAAGCGGGTTGCGAGCAAAGATGCGGTCTTCGATCGGTTGCCCTTCGACGAGGTGCTTCTGCACGAACTCGGGAATCTTGTCGGCCGTCATCCCGAAGTAGTACGTCCCCTCCGGGTAGACCACCAGGATCGGCCCGCTCTGGCATACCCGCAGGCACCCCACCTTGGTCCGGTAGCAGGCATTCGGGCCGACACTGAGCGACAGGTTGCGGTCCTTCAGTTCCTTCTTGAGCACCTCCCACGCGGCCTCCCCCTCCGCCTTTGTGCAGCACTCCTCACCGACGCACAGAAAGACGTGCCGATGATACTGGCCAATCTTCAGTGTGTCGGCGGCGCGGGTGAGTTGGAGGCGGGGGTCCATCGGGTCGGCTCCGGCGAACGCCCGCGTGAGCGGGCTGGTGCGGGCGAAATCCAGCCCGCTCACGCGGGTCGCTCGCCACCGACTATACTACCCACCCTCCCCCGCGGGGCTTCCCCCATGTTCAGGCGTCTCTTAATCTCCGTCGGTGCGCTCGTCGCGGTCGTTGCCCTGGCGGTCGTGTTCGCCCAGGAGAAGAAGGAGCCAGAGAAGGTCGATCTGCCGCAGATGAAGTTCGACGACGTGAAAGAAATCGCCCCCGGTGTGTTCTTCCGCTACTCCTCCATCTCTGCCACCGACAAGACAGTCCCCTTCGGCGGGAGCAACAACACCTGGGTGGTGTTCAAGGACTACGTGATCGTCATCGACGCCAATTTCCCGAAAGAAGCCGACGACGTCCTCGCGGCCATCAAGAAGACGACCGACAAGCCGGTGAAGTACGTGTTCGACACCCACCACCACGGCGACCACGCCTGGGGCAACACCGTGTGGGCGAAGGCCGGGGCGAAGGTCATCGGTAGCAAGGACTGCGCCCGGTTGCTCAAAACGAGCGGGCCGAAGGACTGGAAGGCCGAGCAAGACAAGGTGGACGGCCGGGCCGACATCAAGAAGAACGAGTTGAAGCTGGTGGACCAGGACTTCTCCGACACACTCGCTCTCGACGACGGCACGCAGCGGGTCGAGTTCCACTTCCTCGGCCACGCCCACACCCCCGGCGACGCGGTGGCGTACCTGCCGAAGCACAAGATCCTCTGCACCGGCGACATGTGCGTGAATGGAGCCTTCAACTACACCGGCCACGCCGATACCGCGTCGTGGATCAAGGTGTTGCAGAAAGCCGAGAAGTTCGACGTGAAGTTGGTCTGCCCTGGACACGGACCAGTAGCCGACAAGGACGTACTCGCCAAACAGCGGCGGTGGTTCGAAGACCTGCGAGCAGCGGTGAAGCAGGGAATTGACGACAAGAAGGAGTTGAAAGACATCACCGCCGGCCTTCGCTTCGAGTGGTACGAGAAGTGGACGGGTGTGCCGGCCAAGAGCCGCGACGAGAACATCGAGCACGTCTACAAGGAATTGACCGGCAAGATCGACCACAGCAAGTTGGGGCTGTAGATATGCGTTCTTGGCTCCGTTCTGAAGACTCGTGGGCGGTACTTACCGGCCTACTCGTGCTGCTACTCGGGTTACTCTCGCTCGCCGGCGTGAACGCCCTCGGGTGGGTTCCGAAGGCCAACGAGTGGACGACCCCACTCAAGGCGGTCTCGCCGGCGTCGAAGGCGTTCGCCCTCCCCGGCGGTGTCAGTGTGCTGCTGCTGTACACCTCGCTCCTCGGGTTCCTCTGCCTCGGGGCGTGGCGGATGGGGCACAGCGTGAAGCGGTTCGCTGTCGGGTTCACCGTGCTGTTCGCCGTCGGCTACGGCTGCTGGGTGCTGGGGCACTACGCCCACCTCGCCACCACGCCGAACAAGATGGCCGAGAAGGGGATCACCTGGGGCCTCGGCCTGACCAGCGAGTCGGGCTACCTGCTCGCCCTCACGGCTGGGTTACTGGTCGGCAACTTCTTCCCGAAGGCCGGCGAGTGGCTGCGAGAATCCGCCCGCACCGAGTGGTACATCAAAACGGCCATTGTGATTATCGGCGGGGTGTATGGTTTCAAGGCGGCGGAAGACGTGAAACTCACGCAGACGGTCCTCGTCCGCGGGTTGGCGGCCATTATCGAGGCCTATCTGATTTACTGGGCAGTGGTCTACTTCCTCGCTCGCAAGGTGTTCGGATTCAGCCGCGAGTGGGCCGTTCCGCTGGCGAGCGGGATTAGCATCTGCGGGGTGAGTGCGGCCATCACCACTGGAGCGGCGGTGCGTGCTCGGCCGGTGGTGCCCGTCATGGTGAGCAGTTTGGTGGTGCTGTTCAGCGTGGTGGAGTTGATCCTTCTACCGTTCGCCGCCAAGCTGTTCCTGACAGACGAGCCGATGGTGGCGGCGGCGTGGATGGGGCTGGCGGTGAAGACCGACGGCGCGGCGTTCAGCAGCGGGGCGATCACCGCCGGCCTGCTCACCGACGACCCCGCCCAGCAACAGGCAATGGGGCTGACCACATCGACCGTGAAGGTGTTCATCGACCTGTTCATCGGTGTGTGGGCAGTGGTGCTGGCGGTGGTGTGGGCGTACGGCGTGGACCGCAAGCCGGGGCAAGGTGTGCCGCTGAAAGACATCTGGGGGCGGTTCCCGAAGTTCGTGTTCGGCTACGTGCTGGCATTCGCCGGGTTGCTCGCACTCGGGCTCTGGCTCACCGACCCGGTGGCCAAGAAGGCGGTCAAGGAGGGAATGGAGCAGGCCGACCAGTTGCGGCGAGTCTTCTTCGTGTTGACGTTCTTCGCCATCGGCATGGGGGCGAACCTGCGGCGGCTCTGGGCCGAAGGCCTGGGCAAGCTGGCACTGGTGTATGCGATCAGTTTGTTCGGGTTCGTGATCTGGTTTGGACTGCTGGTGTCGTGGCTGTTTTTCCACGGCGTCAAGCCGCCGACGGTGGGAGGGAACTGACGTGCCGGACGACAAACGAACCGCCGAGGAGTTGGCGAAGCAGCAGGCCGAGCCGCTGCTGCCGGCCGAGAAGTGGCTGATCTTCGGCAGCATTTCGCTTGGCCTGGCGCTGCTCGGCGTGCTGCTATGGCTCACGGGAGCAATGTAGGGCGGTGTCGGGCGACTGCCTGAGCGTTATCGAATTCCGGGTCGCATCGGCGTTGCCGCGGTCAACGACTCGGCGGCTTCCACCTCAGCGTGAGGATGGACCAGACAATCCGACGGCAAGATAATCGACGGCTTCGAAGTGAAGTGCTGTTACTTCCATGGAACGTGCTGGAGTCCGCCCTTCAGGGCGTACTCAGCATTTCACGCCCTGAAGGGCGGACTCCAACTCCGGAACCTTCTCGCTTCGAGTACAGCCCTCGGAGTCGGTTTTTCGCCCTGAAGGGCCGACTCCAACACCGCCACTCACTTCACGTATAGCCCTCAGAGTCGGATTTGCGCCCTGAAGGGCGGACTCCAACACCGCCACTCACTTCGCGTGCAGCCCTCGGAGTCGGATTTGCGCCCTGAAGGGTGGACTCCAACACCGCCACTCACTTCGCGTACAGCCCCTGGGCTTGCGTGAGCTTCGCGCGGGCTTGGTGCCAGGCCATCACACCCTGAATCAGTTCGGCCCGTTCGCGGTTCAACTCCAACTCCGCCGGCACCACCGTCGCTGCTCCCTTCGCCTCACCCTTCGCCTGGGCGACCTTCGCCGCCAGCCGCTCCACTCGCCACCGGGTCAGCCCCACCTGTCGCGCCTGCTCAGTCAGAATGAGTGCCTGCGCCCGCACCTCGTCGGCCACCGCCCGCTCCCGCTCGTCGATCAGGGTGAACAACTGCCCCCGCCGCACTGCAACTTCCTGATCGGCTGCCTGCTGAAGCGTGGCCTCCACCTCCGATTGCCGCCGCTCAGCGATCCGCTTCAATGCCGGCAACCGCGGCCCCGGCAAGCCGATCATGCCACCCGTGCCCCCGCTTCCCAATAAGCCACCCGAGGCCGGCAACGCCCGCAGGAACTCCCGCACCTCCGGCAAATTCTCCGGCGACAGCTTCAGGTACGCCGTCCGTAGCGCCTGCAGTTCCGGCCGTTTTTCCAGGGCCACCCTCACTGCCGCTTCCACATCGAGCACCTCGTTCGGCAGCCCGAACTCACCCGTCGGCATCAGCCGGTCGGCCGTCTTGCCCGACGCCCCGATCCGCCGCTTCAAGTCGGCGTCAAGCAACCTCGCCCCCAGTTCCGCCTGGCCGAGCAGGCCGATCCACGTCGCACGCTGGCGGGCGATTTCCTCCAGATCGATCGGCGGTTTTGCCCCCTTCCCTATGGCCTCATCGACCGCCTTCCGGAGAGTGTCGATCTCCTCGATGGTTTCTCGCACTACCGCGGAACGTCCCTCCACATCAGCCAATTGAAACAGCGCCACCACGGCCTCGCCAGCCGCCCGATTCCGCATCTCGGCGACCACGAGCGGGCGGAGTTCACGATGAAGCGACTCCTCCGGCGGCGGGCGATCCGGTTCATTCACCACCGGCACGCTGTTTTCCCGCTCCAGCGCACTCGCGAGCGGGGCGTGGTCCGCGGCGAGCTTGGCGCAGGTGGCTTCGGTGAGCCCGATGGCAGGTGGGCGAGTGGCTCCGGTGACGTCGGCGGTGGCCGGGTCGATGAGGGGCAGGGATTCGAGCTTGGGTTCGAGCACGGTGAGCGGGGCCGACGGCACCTCGACCCGCGGCGGCGGCGGGGGCACCTGTGGCGGGTAGTACACCCTCGGTGGTGGAGCGTGCCGACAGCCGGCGGCCACTGCCACCGTCAGCCCCAACGCCGCCATCCAAACAACCCGCCGCATCGGTGCGTCCTTCGGTGATCCAACTAATCCCTCTCTCCCATCGGTCGGCAAACTGGGGCAACTGAATCGGTTCCGTCGGTTCTGACGACTTCACAACACTCCGTGGCGGGATCACGATTTTCATGGAGGGCCACTATCACCAGGCCATGACCCACACCCCTGCCGCGCGAGTGAATCCGCGAATCGCCGCAACTTTATGTTTGGTATCATTTTAGCTGAAAAACACGATTCCGTCGTCCGAGGCTGTTCCAAGCGTATCGAGGAACTTCCCCTCACTTTGCCCAGCTTCATTAAGTCCACCTTGACGAGTTTAGACCGTCCGGTCTATACATAAACGTATCGATAGACTGGACGGACCAACCCCTCGATGTCGGCATTCCCTGCTATCCCGGTGAACGACGCCCACGCTGGCCCTGCCCCACGGGGAGTGCCCTTACCGTCGTTTTCGGCCGATGCCGGCGGAGACTCGCCCACTGCCCGCAAACGTCGCGACGAAATCGTCACCGCCGCCGCCGACATCATCGCCCGCCGAGGGTTGCATGAGCTTTCACTGAAAGGAATCGAAACGCAGTGCAAAATGAGCCGGGGGCAGTTGACGTATTACTTCAAGTCGAAGGAAGACATCCTCTTGGCGGTGTTTGACCGCATGCTCGCGGGCATGATCCGCGAGGCGGTCGATACTGCCGAGCGGGACGGCGTGGCACCACCGGGGGAAGGATCGGTACTCGACCGAGTCCGGCACGCCCTGGAGCGGATGATGCGAGGGCAAGGCCCGGAGCGGACTGAACTGCACTCGCTCATCCATACCTTCCTCGCCCAGGTCCATAACGACGACTACCGCCACAAACTGGCCGCGGCCAATGCGGCGTGGCGGGAACACGTGGCCGCCGACATAGCCGCCAGTGCCGCCCACGCTCGCCTGCCGGTGCCCCCGGCGGTCACCGCCAGCATCGTTATGGCATTATTCCAGGGGTTGGGCGGGCAACTGGCCGTTGATCCGGACGCCTTCGACCGTGCCGCCCTGACCGACGCGTGCCTCCGCATCCTCGCCCCCCTGTTCACCCCCGTCCCGGACGCCCCAGGTGAATCCGATGACTGACCACGACGACCCGGTCGCCCTGGAGTCTCCCGCCCCGCCAGTCGTGAACATGCCGCCGCCGCCGGACGGCCCGCGTGCGGCTCGCTCCGGCACACCCCCTGCCACCGACGACGACCTGCGGGACCGAGTGAAGAAGCTCCGCATCAGCGGGCAGGGCGGCAGCGGGGGCGGAGGGGGGAAAGGGGCCTTCCTCGGGCGGGTGGCGTGGCTGCCGTGGCTGCTGTGCGGGGTGCTCGCCCTGGCCTGGGCGGGCGTGGCCATCCGCACCTACAAGATGACCCCGGCACGGGAGGAAGGCGGGACCGTCGTCGGCACCCCTCCGCCCGGCGGGGCGGGCACCACCCCGGCCGCCAATACCAACACCAACGCGAACGCCGGCGGCTCGGCCCCCGCGTCTGTCGCCCCCGGCACCATTCGCTGGGAAGGCAAGGGCACGCTCGTCACCGCTCGGCAGATCAGTGTCAGCCCGATCGACGTCGGCGGCAAAGTGATCGAGTTGTACGGGCCAGGAGTCAAAGTCCGCCCGGAACCGGGTTCGGCGCGGCCGGCCGACACCGCCCGCCGCGAGTTCGAGGAGGGTGCCCTCTACCAGAAGGGGGACATCATCGCCATTCTGGATTCGGCAGCGTACCTCGCTCAGGTGAACGAAGCGAAGGCGAGCCTGGCGTCGGCCGAGCAACGGCTGGCGGCGGCTGAGCAGCGGCGCGACGCCCAACTGCCGGCCTCTGTGCGAAAGATCGAACTCGACCAGGTGGAAGCACAACTCAAGGAAGCACAGGCGAACAAGGTGCGGGCCGACCAGGAACTGGAACGACAGCAGCGGCTTGGCACGTCGGCGGCCATCAAGGAGCGGCAGCAGGCCGAGGCCGACGCCGTCACCTCGGCCGCCCGCGTGCGGAACCTGGAGGCCACACTCGTCATTCTGAAGGAAGGCCCGCGGAAGGAGCAGTTGGCCGCCCTGGAAGCCGACGTGAAGGGCGCCCAGGCGGATGTCGCCGCCGCCAGCGCCCGGTTGGTGCAGGCCCAGTGGCGGCTCGACAACTGCACCATCAAGGCGCCAATCACCGGTACCGTGCTGACCAAATCGGCCGAGGTGGGCAAGCTCGTCAACCCGATGGCCTTCTCGGGCGGCGGAGCAATCTGCGACCTGGCCGACCTAGCCGAACTGGAGGCTGAACTGAAGGTAGCCGAGCGCGAGATCGCCAAGGTACGGGTGGGCATGGCCTGCACCATCCGGCCGGACGCCTACCAGGACCGCATCTACACCGGCGTCGTCCACCGCATCATGCCCATCGCCAACCGAGCCGACAACACGGTGAACGTCCGCGTGCGGGTCAAGCTGAAAGACGGCGAGGTGCCCGGGACGTTCCTGAAGCCGGAGATGGGGGCGGTGGTGAGCATCCGGGAGTGAGGGGACCGGTTTGCCGCGAGGCGGAGTCGAGCGGGTAGACCGCACCCGCTCGACTCCGCCTCGCGGCAAACCGAATTGGTCGACGAACTACACGAGACAGACCGATGGCCATCGTCGAAGTGACCGACCTGGAGAAGACCTTCAATGCCGACTCGCCGGATCCGGTGCGGGTGCTGGAGGATTTGAACCTGGAGGTCGAGGAGGGCGAGTTCGTCGCCCTCATGGGGCCGTCCGGGTCGGGCAAGACGACCCTGCTCAATCTCATCGCCGGGCTGGACTCGCCCACCCGCGGCACCATCCGCGTCGGCGACCAGGTCATCTCCGGCATGTCCGAGAGCGAACTGGCCAAGTGGCGGACGCGGAACGTCGGGTTCGTTTTCCAGTTCTACAACCTGCTGCCTGTGCTCACCGCCGCCGAGAACGTCGAACTGCCGCTCCTGCTCCTGCCAATGACCGGGGCGGAGCGGAAGCAGCGGGTAAGGAACGCTCTGGAGATCGTCGGGCTGGGCGACCGCATGTCTCACCGCCCCGGCAAGCTGTCCGGCGGGCAGTGCCAACGGGTGGGCATCGCCCGGGCGATCGTGACCGACCCGACCATCGTGGTATGCGACGAGCCGACCGGGGCGCTCGACGCCAAGAGTGCCGACAACGCCCTCAACCTGCTCGAACAACTTCGGGCCGACCTGGGCAAGACGATCATCATGGTGACGCACGACCCGCACGCCGCCGAGCGGGCCCAGCGGATCGTTCACCTGGAGAAGGGGCGGATCGTGCCGGGCGACGAGCGGCTGCGGCTCGCCTCCACCCGGCGGTAACAGCCGGTTCGCCGCGACCCGCAGGGGAGCGCGGAACCACCCACGCGCTCCCCTGCGGGTCGCGGCGAACACCATCCGGAGATTCCCCCATGCCCCCCGAAGCGGCGTCGTTCATGGGCGGCGGCCCCGACCTGTCGCTACTCCAGTTGGCCGTGTACGCCGTCCTCGGCCTGCTGCTGGTCATCTTCATCCTGACTCTCATGGGCATCGGCACCCTGCCCATCTTCTTCACTGCCCTGCTCGGCCTTCAACTCGGGCTGGGCGCCGCCCAGAACCTGCCCGATCCCATCGGCAAGTGGAGCAAGGTCGGCGGGCTGGTGTTCCGCAACATGCGGCGGAACCTTTTGCGCACGGCGCTCGTGTACGTCGCCCTGTTCGTGCTGACGGGGATGCTGACCCTCATCTACACCTTCGTCACGTCGCTGGTCAAGCTGACGGCTGACAAGGAGGGGCAGCAACTGGTCATCCTCACGGAGAAGCACAGCATCCCCAGCCAGATGCCGCCGGGGCACGAACGGCGGCTTCGGGAACTGCTGCGGGAACTCGACCCAGCCGACCGCCCGGCCGACCTCGACGCGAACATCATGACCTGGAGCTTCATTGGAGGAAGTACCGAGAAGGGCAAACCGACCCCACAGAACTCCCTCTTCTTCTTCGCCCTCAGCCCGGAAGCCATCACCAGCGGGATGATGGCCGAACAGGGGCTGAACCCCGAGGACCTGGGGAGCACGAACTGGGAAGAACTACTTCGGGTGGTGGAAGTGGTGAAGGAGGACAAGCGGCACGTGGTGATCGGCGAGGACCGGCTGAAGATCATGAACAAGCGGGTGGGCGACACCATCACCGTGTATAGCACCAACTACCCCGGGGTGTCCTTCGAGTGCATCATCGTCGGGGCGTTTCCGGCCGGTGGGCGGATGGGCGGGGCGGCGGCCATGCGCTACGACTACCTGCTCAGCCTGCTCGACGAGTACGAAAAGGCCAACGGAAAGAAGCACCCGAACGCCGACCGCTGCCTGAACCTGGTGTGGGTGCGGATGCCAAGCAAGGCGGCGTACGAGAAGCTAGCCGGGAAGGTGAACAACAACACGGCGTTCACCCCGGCAGCCAAGCTGGAGACGTTCTCGGCCATCGTCGGGGCGTTCACCGAAGGGCTAAAGGACATCCTGTGGGGGATGAAGTACATCGTCATGCCGGCCATCGTGTGCATCATGTGCCTGGTGGTGGGCATCACCATCACCATCGGGGTACGGGAGCGGTGGAAGGAGATGGCGGTGATGAAGGTGCTCGGGTTCGGGCCGGGGCAGGTGATGAGCACGGTGGTGGCCGAGGCGGTGCTCATCGGCCTGTTCGGCGGCATGCTGGCCACGTGGTCCATGTGGGGCGGGGTGGCGTTGGTGTCAGGATGGGCGAAGGGGGCAGGCGGCGGGGCGGCCTTCTTCGCCAGCCTGAAGGTGCCGGTCGAGGTGCTATGGATGGGGCCGGCGCTCGGGCTGTTCATCGGCCTCGTCGGGTCGGCCCTGCCGAGTTGGAGCGCCCGCAAGGTGAAGGTCAGTGAGGTGTTCTCGCAGGTGGCGTGAGGTACTCTCGCCCTCTGCCCCTTGAGGGAGAGGGTGGTCGAAGGCCGGGAGAGGGGTCGTCGGCGTCCCCTCTCTCCTCGTCCGGGGTAGACGCCCCGTCCGACCCTCTCCCTTCGGGGCAGAGGGTGTCACCCGAAAGGCTTCCCATGTTCCGCTTCGTCCGCACCGTCTTCGGCAAGGTGTTCGGCTTCTTCGGCACCCTTGGCATCCTCGGCCTGTCGCTTCTGCCGCTGTCGGCGCTACTGCTGGCGTACCCGGCCGTCAACCCGCAGGAGTCGGTGCTTACCGACGCCGTGTCCGACCGCGGCGGCTGGCTCGGCCGCCTGTTCCGCCGACTGGCCGCCGTGTTCATCGGCGGGGTGGTCGCCCTCACCCTGCTCGTGCTATCGGTCGAGGGGGTGACTCGGATCATGTCCGACCGCGACACCCGTCGGCTGCTCCCCGAACAGGGGTCGTTCCGGGCGGTCGCCCGCGGGTTCCTGTTCGCCCCGAAGGATATCAAGCCGGCCCCACGCCCGACCGAGGAGACGAAGAAGCCCGCCCCCACCGGGCCGCTCACGATCGAGCAGAAGAAGGCCCTGGAGGAGGAGCGGAGGAAGGAGCAGGAGGAGCGAGAGGCGAAAGACAAGGAGCGTGAAGCGGCCGAGAAGGCGTGGCTGGAATCTCTCTCCCCACCCGTGCGGGCGTGGTACACCACCCCGCTCGCCGATTACCTGCCACCGGCCATGGTCGAGCACTGGCCGTTCGTCATCCTCGGTGTGTATCTGCTCGACGTGGGCGTGCTGTTGCTCATCGGGCGGGTGCCGCTGGCGTACAACGCGCGGAACCTGAGCGTACGGTGGAAGACGAACGCCATGACCGCCTTCGCCTTCGCCTGCGTGGTCGGCCTGCTCACCTTCCTGCTCGCCTTCGTCAACGGCATGAACAAGCTGACCGAGAGTAGCGGTATCCCCGGCAACGTGTTCGTCCTGTCCGACGGCAGCACGGACGAGGTGTTCAGCAACCTGGGTTACGGCGACCTGGGGAACGTCGAGCGGGTGCGGGCGACGGAAGAACTGGTGGTGGATGCGGCCGGCAAGCCGGTGTTCGGCCCTGGCGGGGTGAAGCAGTGGCGTGCAATCGCCCCGTTGGTCATCCGCAGCGAGAAGGGGGCGAAGGGGGAAGACGTGTACTGGTCGAGCAAGGAGACGTACTACAGCGTAAACATGGCCATCCCGAATAGCGAGCGGCGGCGGTTCGTACAACTGCGGGCGTTGGAGGATGCCGGGATCTCGGCCAAAGTTCACGACGTCGAGTTGCAGAGCGGGCGGTGGTATTCGCAGGACGTGGGGGTAGACCAGCAGAGCCGGGTGGAGTGCGTGCTCGGAGCGGGCATCGCCAAGACGCTCGGCGAGGACGTGGGCAAGGCGGCCCTGGTGCCGGGCGACACATTCGAACTCGGGGACATGACGTGGGTGATCGTCGGCATCATGAAGAGCGAGGGGAAGACGTATGGATCCGAGATCTGGGTGAAGAAGTTCGACCGGGTGACCAAGACGTTCGGCAAGGAGAAGTACACTACCCTGGTGCTGCGTGCGGACAAGGACACGAAGGACGCCAGCCGGGCGGTCGCCAACTTCCTGAACGACCCAGACCGGTACCCGACCGAGAAGCTGAAGGCGTTCAGCGAACCGGACTACTACGCCGAGCAGGCAAAGACGAACAACTTCTTCCTCACCTGCGTGCTCGTCGTGTGCGTGGTCATGGCCATCGGCGGTGTGTTCGGCATGATGACCACCATGTTCGCCAGCATCGCCCAGCGGATCCGCGACATCGGGGTGCTGCGGCTGCTCGGGTTCAAGCGGTGGCAGGTAATGGTATCGTTCCTGCTCGAGAGCCTGGCGGTGGCGGCGGTCGGCGGGCTGGTCGGGGTGGGGCTGGCGTGGCTGCTGGCCGATGGGCGGAGCGCCACCAGTACGCTCAGCGGCGGGGGCGGCGGGCCGGGCGGCAAGACCATCGCCCTGACCATCAACGTGGACGCCCAGGTGGTCGCCCTGTCGCTCCTGTTCACGTTCGTCATGGGCCGGCTCGGCGGGCTGGTGCCGGCACTCAGTGCCATGCGGATGAAGATTCTGGACTCGCTACGGTAATCCGGTTTGCCGTGAGGCGGAGATGAGCCGGCCGCCCGCTCGTCTCCGCCTCGCGGCAAATCAACCACCTCTCGACTACACTTTCCCCATGAATCCTATCGTTTTCGCCCTCCGTCGGCCGTACACGGTGATGGTCGGCGTGGTCGCCGTCGTTGTCGCCGCCGTGCTCGCCGGCTACCGCTCCAAGGTGGACGTCTTTCCCTCGCTGAACACCCCCGTCATCTACGTCTGCCAGCCGTACGGAGGCATGAACCCGCAGCAGATGGAAGGGTTGCTCACCACTTACTTTGAGTACCACTTCCTGTACGTGAACGGCATCGAACACGTCGAGAGTAAGAACATCCAGGGCATGGCCCTCATCAAGCTGTACTTCCACCCCGGCACCGACATGGGCGAGGCGATGGCCGAGACGGTGGGGGCGGTGAACCGCGCACGGTTCATGATGCCCCCTGGCACCGTTCCGCCGTTCGTCACCCGGCTCGATACCGGCAGCGCGTCCATTGGCTATCTGGTGCTGAACTCCGACAAACTCAGCATCAAGGAAATCCAGGACATCGCCACCATGCGGGTGCGGCCGATGTTCGCCAACGTGCCCGGCATCAGCACACCACCAGCGTTCGGCGGCAACCAGCGAGCGGTGGTGGTCACCGTCAACCCAGACAAGCTCAACAGCCAGGATCTGTCGCTCGACCGCATCACCCGGGCGGTGGCCGATGGTAACCCGGTCGCCCCGAGCGGTAACATCCGCCTCGGCGACCGCATCTTCCTGGTGAACACGAATGCGATGGTAGGGGCGAACCCGATCGAGGAACTTGGCCGCATTCCGGTACGGGGCGGGCCTTCCCCGCTGTTCCTGAAGGACGTGGCGACCATCACCGA
Organism: Fimbriiglobus sp.; assembly: GCA_025459365.1. Lineage (GTDB taxonomy): Bacteria > Planctomycetota > Planctomycetia > Gemmatales > Gemmataceae > JALHQU01. The sequence goes on along the minus strand of JALOQR010000037.1, from coordinate 7,670 downwards.
CGGGTCCGACATCACCGCCGGATACGCCCACGTCAACGGTCGGCGGTCGGTGTACATGCTCGTCACCAAGCGCTCCGACGCCAGCACCATTTCCGTGGTGAACGAACTGAACAAGGCGATGCCGAAGATGCGGGACGCCGCCCCCGAGGTCGACATCCAGTTCGCCTTTGACCAGTCACCGATTGTGAAGGAAGCGATGTGGGGCGTGGGCGTGGAGGGGGCGATTGGGGCGGCGCTCACTGGCCTCATGGTGCTGCTGTTCCTGCGGGACTGGCGAAGCGTGCTTGTGGTGGTGCTGAACATTCCGCTCGCCCTCATGGCAGCGCTCTTTGGCCTGTGGGTGTGCGGCCAGACGGTCAATCTGATGACCCTCGGCGGGTTAGCGCTGTCGGTTGGCATTCTGGTGGATGAAGCCACCGTGGAGGTGGAAAACATCCACACGCAGATGGGCAAGACCGACTCTCTGGCAAGGGCGGTGCGAGCCGGCAATCAGGAGACGGCCGTGCCGCGATTGCTGGCCATGCTGTGCGTGTTGTCGGTGTTCGTGCCGTCGTTCTTTATGAGTGGAGCGGCTCGTGAGTTATTCGTGCCGCTATCCCTGGCCGTTGGGTTCGCGATGATCGCCAGCTACCTACTGAGCAGTACGTTCGTGCCGGTGCTGTGCGTCTGGTTGTTGAAGCCGATCAAGCACGCCGACCACGGGTCGAGTCGGTTGCAGCGAGCCTACGAGCGAATCGTGGCGCGAGCCATCGCGGCCCGGTGGGCGCTGGTGCCGGTGTTCCTCTTGCTCGGCGTCGCGGCGGCCGCGTTCTTCTTCACCCAACTCGGCACGGCCATTTTCCCACCGACCGACAAGGGCGTGTTCCTGCTGCGGATGAAGGCCCCAACCGGCACCCGCATCGAACGCACGGAGGAACTGGCGCACAAAGCGCTCGCCGTCATCGAGCGAGAGGCGGGGGGCCCAGAGAAGGTGCGAATGAGCGTCGGGTACGTCGGAAGCTTCCCCACCAATTACCCCATCCAGGCCGTCCACCAGTGGAGCAGCGGGCCGGAGGAGGTGCAACTGAAGGTAGCACTTTCCCACAACGCCGGGCTGCGGACCGAGCCGTTCAAGGCGAAGTTGCGGGAGATACTCGACCACGAGTTGAAAGACTGGTTACGGGTGAAGTGGGAAGCTGACGGAGTGCCGCCTGAAGAACGGGAGAAGCGGGCGGAGGGGCTGCGGCTGTCGTTCGAGCCGGGCGACCTGGTGAACGAGGTGATGAGCTTCGGCAGCCCGACGCCGGTCGAGGTGCAAGTGAGCGGGAACGCGATGGCCGACACGCTCAAGCACGCCAACGCCCTGCTACCCAAGCTGCGGGCCGTGCCACAGCTCAAAGACGTGCAACTGACCCAGTCGCAAGACTACCCGACCGTGAATATCTCCATCGACCGCGAGCGGGCAGCGGTGAGCGGGCTAACGGCCAGAAACGTGAGCGATGCCCTCATCCCTGCCACAGCCAGTAGCCGGTACATGAACCCGATCTACTGGATGGACCCGAAATCGGGCCAGGGGTATATCGTGCAGGTACAACTCCCTCCCCCCGATATGAGCCTCGACAAGGTGCGGCAGGTGCCGGTGGCCGGGGCGATAGGCGTTCCCGTCACCACTGCGGCCGTAGCCGGCGGGGCGATGCTGCTGGGCGACGTGGCCGACGTGACCACCGCCGCCACCCCCGGTGAGGTCGATCGGTACAACATGCGGCGGTTCGTGAGCATCACTGCCAACGTGGACACCGCCGATCTGGGCCAGGTCCGTCGCGCGGTTCTGGCAGCGGTCGCCGACGCCGGCGCACCACCCAAAGGGGTGAATGTGGACGTGCGGGGGCAACTCGAAGCTCTCGATCAGGTGCAGCGGAACCTGCTCGTCGGGCTGGGGGTGGCGGTGCTGGCCATCCTCCTGCTACTGACCGCCTACTTCCAGTCGATCCGGCTCGCCCTCACGGCAGTGGCGGGGGTGCCAGCCACCCTCGCGGGCGTCGGGTTGATGCTGTGGACCACCAGCACGACGCTGAACCTACAGTCGTTCATGGGCGGCATCATGGCGGTGGGGGTATCGGTCGCGAACGCCATTCTGCTGGTGACGTTCGCGGAGCGCTCACGAATAACGCACGGGAACGCAGTACGAGCGGCCCTCGATGGCGGGGCCGGGCGGGTGCGGCCAATCCTGATGACGAGCCTGGCGATGATCGCGGGAATGGTGCCGATGGCGATCGGGTTCGGCGAGGGCGGCGACCAGACAGCCCCCCTCGGGAGGGCGGTCATCGGCGGGCTGGCGGCGTCGACGCTGACCACCCTGTTCGTGCTGCCAGCGGTGTTTGCCGTGGTGCAGCGGAAGACAGCCCTGGCGACCGCCTCCCTCGACCCGGACGACCCGAACAGCACACGGTACGACGTGGGCGTGGTCAGCCTGTTCCCGACCTGAACCCTCGCCGGCTCACACCAGGCTGAGTTTTTTGCCGGTGGCCCAACGCTTCTCGGTGGGCACGCTCCGCACGACTTGATTGTAAAGGGTATCTCGCTCGACTGGCACCCGGCCGGCTTCTTCGATCAGCTTTCGCAGGTCGGCAACGGTCATCTCTTGCGGCGAGTCGCTGCCGGCATCGTGATAGATGATCTCGTGCACCACCGTGCCATCGATGTCGTCCGCCCCGTAGCTGAGCGCGACCTGGGCCGTCTTCACCCCGAGCATCACCCAGTACGCCTTCACGTGCGGGAAGTTGTCGAGCATGAGCCGGCCGATGGCCATCTGCCGTAGGTCCATCAAGCCCGACGGCTTGGGAATGTGGCTGAGGCGGTTGTTCTCCGGGTGGAACGCAAGCGGGATGAACGTCTGGAACCCACCGGTTTCGTCCTGCAGTGCCCGCAGCTTGAGCAGGTGATCGATGCGGTGCTCGGGCTTCTCGATGCTGCCGTACAGCATGGTGGCATTCGATCGCAGGCCGAGCTTGTGGGCGGTGCGGTGGACCTTGATCCACTCCTCGCCGTCGGCTTTGTGCTCGCACAGCACGCCCCGCACGTCCGGATGGAAGATCTCCGCCCCGCCGCCGGGCAAGCTACCCAGGCCCGCCTCGATCATCTCGCCCATCAGCTCTTCGAGTGGCCGCTTGGTGAGCCGCTGGAACCAGTCCCACTCGACCGCCGTCCACGCCTTCAGGTGCAGGCTCGGACACTCGGCGTGGATGATGGCGAGGATGTGCTTGTACCAGTCGAACCCCTTCAGGTGATGCAACCCGCCGACGACGTGCAATTCGGTCGCTCCGCGACCGACCGCCCCGCGGGCGCGTTCCAGGATCTGCTCGTCCGACATGACGTACCCCTTGGGGGACTTCAGGTCGGCCCGGAAGGCGCAGAACTGGCAGCGGTACACGCACACGTTGGTTGGGTTCAGGTGCGTGTTGACGTTGTAGTAGGCGGTGTTTCCGTTCTTCCGCTCGCGGACGAGGTTAGCCAACTCGCCCAGGTAGTGCAGGTCGGCGTGGTGTTCGAGAACCATGCCGTCATCGAACGTGAGCCGCTCGCCGGCGTGGACTTTCTTGGAAATCGTTTCGAGGGCGTGGTGCATGGCGGATTCCGAAAGCGGAGACACCGTTACGGTACGAACCGCAGGCAGGGGGGGAGGGGCAACCGCGGCCGGGTTCGCCCGGACCTACTCTTCGTCCCCGAACAAACTCGGCCCGACGGGTTTGCTCACCTTCCGCTTGGGGCGGGCGGCCTCGGGAGGGGCGACGACCGTGCCCTGCGTAACGGAGGCAGGGCGGCGAATCGGCTTGAGCGGTTCGGCGGGGGCGGCGGCCTTCGGCGATTCCAGGTTCGCCAGTACCTCGGCGGCTCGCTTCAACACCGGCTCCGGCACGCCCGCCAACCGGGCGACGTGCAACCCATAGCTCTTGCCGGCGCTGCCGGGGGCGAGTTTGTGCAGAAAGATCACTTCATCCGCCAGTTCCTTCACTTGCACGGTGTAGTTCCGCAGCCGCGGCAAGCGCTCGGCGAGGCTCGCGAGTTCGTGATAGTGCGTGGCGAAGAGCGTCCGGCAGGCGGGCACGTCGTGCAAGTACTCGGTGATGGCCCAGGCGAGGCTCAGGCCGTCGTAGGTCGCGGTGCCCCGGCCGATCTCGTCGAGGATGACCAGGCTCCGCGGGCTGGCGTTGTTCAGGATGTTGGCCGCTTCCGTCATCTCCACCATGAAGGTGCTCTGCCCGCGGCTCAGTTCGTCCGACGCCCCCACCCGCGTGAAAATGCGGTCGGTCAGCCCGACATGGGCGACCTTCGCCGGCACGAAACTGCCAATGTGTGCGAGCAGCGTGATGACCGCGGTTTGCCGCAAGAACGACGACTTGCCGGCCATGTTCGGCCCGGTGACCAACCAGAAGGTGCCGTCGTCCACCGACAGCCGGGTGTCGTTGGGAACGAACGTGCCAGGCGGGAGGATCTGATCGAGGACGGGGTGGCGGCCGTCGCGGATGTCGAGCGTGGGGGTGTCGGCCATCACCGGGCGGACGTAGTTGCGGAGCGACGCCAGTTCCGCCAGCCCGGCGAGAAAATCAACCTGGGCGATCACATCGGCGGTCTGGAGCAGCCGGTGCGTCTGCGCCGCCAGTTGGTCGCGGATCTTCAGGAACAGTTCGAACTCGAGCGCCTGACTCTTCTCCTGGGCGGTGAGGATTTTCTCCTCGTACTCCTTCAAATTAGGGGTGATGTACCGCTTCGCGTTCTTCAGCGTTCGCTCGTGGATGTAGTCAGTTGGAACGCGGTTCTCGTTCGCGTTGGTGATCTCGATGTAGTAGCCCATCACGTCGGTGAACCCGACCTTCAGGCTGTTGATGCCGGTGCGGGTGATCTCGGCCGCCTGGAACTTCGCGATCCAGTCCTTGCCGTCGCGGGAGAGCCGCTTGAGTTCGTCCAATTCGGCGTGGTACCCATCGCGGATGATGCCGCCGTCTTTCGGCGAGTACGGTGGGTCGTCCACCAGACTCTCGTCGAGTAGTTGCCGTAGATCGGGCACCAGTTCGAGCTTGCCTTCCAGTTCGTTCAACAACGGCGACTTGCGGCCGGCGAGTTTCGCTTTCAGTTTCGGGAGCAACCGTAGCGTGCGGCCGACAGCAGCGAGGTCTTTGGGCGTCGCCCGGGCGGTGCCAATGCGGGTGGTGAGGCGGTGCAGGTCGCCGGTGGTTTCGAGCAACTCCCGTAGGTCACCGCGGAGTGAGTGCTCGTGGAGCAACTCTTCCACCGCCCCGAGGCGGGCTTCGATCGCGGGAATGGTGTTGAGTGGGGCGAGCAAGTTGTCGTGGAGGAAGCGTGCTCCCATCGGCGTCACGGTGCGGTCGATGACGCTGAGCAGGGAGCCATCTCGCTGGTTTTCTCGCAGGGTGCGGGTGAGTTCCAGGCTTCGCCGTGTGACTTCATCCAGAATGAGGAACGCATCGGGGCGATGGGGGGTGATCCGCCGCAGCACGCCGAGATCGGTCTTCACTGTCTCGCGGAGGTAGCCGAGGAGCGCACCGGCGGCCACGAGGCACGGTTGCTTGTCGTTGAATCCGAACCCGGTGAGCGTGCCGACCTGAAAATGGGATCTCAGCACGTCGAGGGCGGTGGTGGGGTCGAACGTCCACGCCGGGCGGGGCGTCACGCTCCGCGGCCCGCCACCGAGCCGCGGCTTCAACTCCGCCTGATCGCTCTCCGACAGCAAGCACTCGGCCGGGCCGAGGCGGGCGAGTTCGTCGCTGAGTTGGTTCGCGTCGAGGTCGGAGGCGGCGAAGGTGCCGGCGGTCAGGTCGGCCCAGGCCACGCCGAACACGCCGGCCTTGTTGCGGCACACCGCCGCAATGTGATTCGGCCGCTTGGGGTCGAGGAGTTCATCTTCGGTGACGGTGCCGAGGGTGACGACGCGGGTGACTTCCCGGCGGATGATCTTCTTGCCGTCGGTCGCCGGCGGTTCCATCTGCTCGACGACCGCCACACGGTGCCCGGCGGCGAGCAGTTGCCTCAGGTAGTGATCGAGCTTGGCGAGCGGAAAGCCGGCCATCGGCGTCTCCTCTCGCTTGGTGAGGGTGAGGCCGATGACGCGGTGGCCGAGTTCAGCGTCGTCGCCGAACAACTCGAAAAACTCGCCGTTCTGGAACAGGACGACCATGCCGGGGTGAGCATCGCGGGCGGCCTGCAACTGCTGCATCATCGGCGTCATCGGCACATCCTGGCGATCGAGGCGATGAAATGGTATCGGTGGGCGGCGGGCGGCAGAATGAGGGTTGTGAGGCCCGATCTTGTAGGGTGGGTCCGCACGAACCGTCAGGTTCGGCGCGACCCACGCGGTTCCCATCACCGTGGGTCGGCGCACCGTGGGTCGGCGCGGGCGGAACGCCCGCTGGACCCACCCTACTTATTCCCCGTCCCGTGGGATCAGCGGCAGCAGGCGAGCGATCACGTCGTCGCTGGTGATGCCCTCGGCCTCGGCGTGGTAGTTCGTAATCACCCGGTGCCGCAACACTGGCGGGGCGACCGCCCGAACGTCGTCGATGGCCACGTAGGTGCGCCCGTACAGAATGGCCCGCGCCTTCGCGGCCAAAATCAGGCTCTGCCCCGCCCGCGGCCCCGCCCCGAAGCTCACATACTTCTTCACGAAGTCGGGCACGGCCGCGGTGGCCGGCTCACCGGGGTTCGGCTTCGGCCGGGTGATGCGGGCCAGCTTGCCGGCGAACCGAATCACATGCTGGGCCGCCGGCACCTTCAGCACCAGGTCTTGCATCTGCAGAATCTCGTTCGCCGTGATCACCCGCTCCAGTTGGGGCCGGCGGGCGCTGGTGGTGCTGTCAATGATGCGAAACTCGTCGGCTTCGGTCGGGTAGTTCACCCGGATGTTGAACATGAAGCGGTCTTGCTGGGCCTCCGGCAGTGGGTACGTCCCCTCCTGCTCGATCGGGTTCTGAGTCGCCAGCACGAAGAACGGGTCGGGGAGTTTGTGCCGGGTGCCGGCGACGGTCACTTGCCGCTCCTGCATCGCTTCGAGCAGCGCCGCCTGGGTTTTCGGTGGGGTGCGGTTGATCTCGTCGGCGAGCACGATGTTGGCGAAGATCGGCCCCGGCACGAACCGGAACCCGCGCTGCCCACTCGCCTTATCGTCGTACAGGATCTCCGTGCCGGTGATGTCGGTTGGCATCAGGTCCGGGGTGAACTGCACGCGGTTGAAGCTCAGGCTCATGCCGTCGGCAAGGGTGCGGACCATGAGCGTCTTGGCCAGCCCCGGCACCCCGACCAGCAGACTGTGCCCGCGGGCGAGCACGGCCAGCAGCAGTTGCTCGAGCACCTCCTCCTGGCCGACGATCACCTTGCCGCACTCGCCAAGCAGCTTCTGGCAGGCGAAGCGGAGCCGCTCGGCGGTGGCCACCTCGTCGTCTTCAAGGATGATGGGGTTCAGGTCGGACACGGGACGCTCCGCAGGGTATGCAATTACTGTATTCCGACGGGGGCGAAGGAGCAGCGAGCGACGGCGGCGGGGTGACGGGGGACGAGAAAAAGCGATCGATCCGCGGGGCGAAAGCGATATGCAAAAACTTTCGTACGAAACACGCTATAGCAAGATTGACATCGTTGGTGAGTTGGGTACTATTCCGCTCAGTTGAACGAACCGCGAG
>JALOQR010000285.1 GCA_025459365.1 Fimbriiglobus sp. | reverse complement strand
GGGATGAAGGAGAACACGCAGGCGAACGCCACGATGGCCAGTTCCCAAGATGGCATCCATCCGGCGACGCACAACAGCACCCACGGTAGCAGGTGGCCGCCACCAAGCAGCACCGTCCAGATCCAGATGGTGACCGGCCCGCCCAGCCCCTCGCGGGCGTTCTTGGCGAACCCGTTCCACACCGCACCGGGGCTGCGGTACATGCGGCAGGTGGCGTCGTGGCTGGCGTCGGCGGTGTCGGTCATCAGCCCGCAGGTGCGGTAGGCCCGCGGCAGCTTGATGCCGTCGTGCAGGCTCTCCTTCACCATCGGGTGCGAGTGCCCGCCGACGTTCTCGTAGGCCGTTTTCGTCGTCATGAACCACTGCCCGCAGCCCGCCCCGAGGCCCGGTTGCAGATCCTTCCGCATGCGGTCGAACGGCAGGTAGCACACCAGAAGCCAGTGGATGAGTGGGATCACGAGTTGTTCGAGCAGACCCACAGTTTCCTGACGCGGAAAGCCGCTCACCAGCGCTGCGTTCGACGAGTGCAGGAAGCCGACCATGTTCGCCAACGCCTGCGGTTCGAGGCGGACATCGGCGTCGAGGAAGGTGATGATGTCGTACTTCGCTAACTTCGAAAGCGTGTAGCAGGCGTGCTGCTTGCCGCACCATCCGGCGGGCAGTGGGGGGGCCGTTTCGAGCCGTACCCGGGAGTCGGACGCAGCGAGTTGCTTCACGATGTCGGCAGTGCGGTCGGTCGATGAATCGTCGAGCACCACCACTTCGACTTCGACGTCGGTGCTGGCGAGGATGGACTTCACCGCTGCCGCGATGCCGAGTTCCTCGTTGCGGGCCGGGATGAGTACGGAAACGACTGGCATGCTGGCCGTTGGCTCGCGACTCGCCGAGGGTTTGTTGAACAGCTTCACGTTCCGCACGAACATCAAGAGCGGGAACGCGGCCAAGAGGAGCGAAAGGACTGCCAACACACCGAGGACGCTCACGCCGGCTTCTCCGTGGTCGCCATGTGCGATGGGTCAAACCTCTCCCCGCGGACGAACGCCACGCTGCGGCGGAAAGCGTCGTACACCCCGCCGACGCCAACCGTGCCGCCGAGCAGTTCGGTGAACCGGGCCGGGTCGCGGGTCTGGGTTTCCCTGTTCAATACGTCGAGTGAAGCGGTGAGGGCCGACTCGATGCGGGCGGTGGCCGCCTTGCCCCGGCCCGCGCTCGCCGTTGGCTCACGCGTAACCGACATCGGCTCCCCAATCCGCACCAGTGCCTCGGGCTTGCTCTCGGTCCAGAAGGTGTATTCCAGCGCGATGGGCACCACCCAACCGCGATCGAGCTTCGTCGTCAGGTGCCCGACCCCGCTCCGCAAATTGAGTGGCCTGGTCCGCACGTCGGCGAAATGGCCTTGGGCCGTCACCCACACGGCTCGCCGGTCCGCGCTGAGGATTTCGGTGCCGGTTTTGAGGAACTCGGCCGCTCCGCGGAGGTTTGTCTGATCGACTCCAAAGAACCCGAGCTTGTTGAAAGCCCAATACTTTTTCAGCATGGCCGCGTCGATGGCGGCGTAGTGGGTGTAGGTGGGAAACAGATCGGCGAGCACGACACCGATCATCGGGTCCCACCAACTCGGGTGGTTCAGCACGAGGAGCAACGGGGCATTGTCGACCGGGAGTGGGTGGCTGGTGTGGCTCAACCGTACGGCGTGGAAGTGTTTGCGGACATACCGCCGCACGTAGCGGCGGAAGCCGTTCACAAACCAGTTCCAGCGGGTCGGTAGCATGCGTGTTCGGTCGGATGGCCGGCTCTCTCCGAGAGCCGGGTCAGATGTCGCTCTCGGAGAAAACGACCCACCCTAATTGGCCATCGCAGTGGTCGGGGTCGGCCGCGGCTTGCCGCCGCGGTCGCGGTCGAGGGTGTCGGCGGCGATCCACCCGCTCATCAGCACCATCGGCATACCGGGGCCGGGGTGGGCCGCCCCGCCAGCGAGGTACAGCCCGGCGATATCTGGAGAGCGGTTGGCCGGCTTGAAGGCCCCGAGCCACTTGCCGTGGCTGGCCAGCCCGTAGATGGCCCCGTCGAGCACGCGGTAGCGGTCGTGGATGTCCTGCGGGGTGAGCGCCCGCTCGAACACGATGCGGTCTTCGAGGTCGGGCATTTGCCCGGTCGTTTTCAGCTTGTTGATGATCACCCGGCGGTACTCGGGCAGCATCTTCGACCAATCGTGGTGTGGTCGCAGGTACGGCGTGTGGACCAACACATAGAGAGCGTCGCCGCCAGCAGGGGCGGTGGCCGGTTCGGTGCGAGCGGTGGACGCCAGGTAGCACGTCGGGTCCGGGGCCGGCTCGCCCTTGTTGTAGATGAAGTCGAATTCCTCGTGCGGGTCGCGACTGAACACGAAACAGTGGTGCAGCAGGTGGTCGTAGCGCTTGTTCAGCCCGAGGTAGAGTACGACACCTCTGCACGCCGGCTCGTACCCACGGCGTTTCTCAAACTTCGCTTTCGCTTTCGGGGCGTGCCCGTTCAGTAACTCTCGGTGCGTTCGCACACTGTCAGAGTTGCTCACCACCGCACTCACCGGCACCCGCTCGCCGCTTTCCAGTTCTACCTCTGTCACCTTGCTACCGTCCGTCGTGGTGTGGATGTGCTTCACGCCAGCATTGGTACGGAGTTCAACGCCCAGTTCGGCGGCCAGTTTTGCCAGGGCCACCGGTACCGCGCGTGTACCGCCCATCGGGTACCACACGCCCTCGTTCGTCTGCATGTGGGCGATGCCGCACAGCACCGCCGGGCTGGCGTCTGGGCTGGAACCGACGTACTGCGTGAAGTGATCGATCATCTGCGCCGCGCGAGCGTCGGGTACGTACTTCCGCACTGTGCCAGCCACGCTCCGGCCCATCCGCATGGCCATCACATCGGCCACGATCTTTGGGCTGAATCCTGCCTTCACATCGATCATGTCGCTGATGCCGCCGATGCTCTTCCAAAAGAAGTATTTGTCGGAGATGGTGTGCAGGCGGTCGGAAAGCCCGAGGAACTTGCGGTACCCCTCGGCCGACCCGCTCCCGGGGGCGAACTTTTCGAGGGCGGCGGACATTTTGTCCATGTCTTCGCACAGATCCAGCACGCTACCGTCGGTGAAGAAGCACCGCCACTGCGGGTCGAGGCGGACGAGTTGCAGATAGTCTTCGATCCGCTTGCCGGCCTCGGCGAAGATCTGCCGCAACACCGCCGGAATGGTGAGGATGGTCGGCCCCATGTCGAACCGGAATCCGCCCTCATTCAACTCGGCCGCCTTGCCACCGAGCCAATCCGACTTCTCAAACAGCACCACGGAATGGCCGCGGGCGGCCAGGGTGCAGGCGGCGGCGAGGCCACCAAGGCCGGAGCCGACGACGGCGATGCGCTGTTGCTGGGGGGGGGGCACAGTACCTTCCTTTTCTGGACGAGAATGTCCGAATACGACTAGATTCGCACGGGCAAGGGGGGGCTGTCAACCGCATCCAGCCAGCCGGCGTCCAGGCCGAAGTCGTTGAGCAGTAAGCGACTGGTGATGCGGGCGCTCTCGTAGATCACCGGCAGGCCGCTGCCGGGGTGTGTGCCGCCACCGACGAGGTACACCCCTGGCAATTCTCCAAACCGATTTTGCGGACGCAGGTGCAACATCTGCCCGAGGTTGTGCGCCAGGTTGAATGTCGCCCCCTTGAAGATGTGGTAGTCGTGCCGCCAGCCGGCCGGGGTGATGACCTTCTCGAACTTCACCCGTTGCTCTAGGTCGTCCAGGCCCAGTTTCTTCAGTTGCCCGAACACCCTTGCCCGGAATGCCGGACTCTCCTTCGCCCAGTCGACGTTGGGGTGTTCGTGCGTCACGGGGGCAAGCACATAAAGCGTGTGCGTACCCTTCGGGGCCAGGCCAGGATCGGTGACGCAGGCGTTCTGCACATACACACTCGGATCGGCAGTCAGCCGGTGCGCCTTCTCGATGTCGTCCAGGTTGCCGAGGTAATCCTCGCTGGTGTAGATGGTGTGGTGCGGCAAGTCCGGGGCTGGGCCATCCACGCCTAAGTACAGCATGAAGGTGCTGCACGAGAAACGCTTCTTCGCAAGCTTCTCATCGGTCCAGGCCTTCCGCAGCCGGTTGGGCACCAGCTTCGTCATGGCGTGGGCGAAGTCGGCGTTGATGACGAGAGCATCTCCACGATACTCGCCGGTGGCCGTCTTCACCCCCACTGCCTTCTTGCCGTCAAACAGCACCTCAGTCACCTCCTCGCCGAGGCGGAAAGTCACGCCCATCGTCTCCGCGAGTTCGCCCATACGGTCGCTCACCGCCGAGCATCCGCCGGTCGGGTGCCACACGCCGAAGTCGTACTCCAGGTAGCTGAGGATGCTAAACAGGCTCGGGCAGTTGAACGGCGACATCCCGAGATACTTGCTCTGGAAGGTAAACGCCAGCCGTACCCGGGGGTCGGTGAAGTACCGCTGGAGTTCGTCGTCCACCGAAGCCCACGGCCGCAGCAGCGGCAGTAGCTTCATCAGGTCGAGCGAGATCAGGTCGGACCACTTCAAGAACGGACTTTCGAGCGCCGGGCGGAAGCGTTCGAGCTTTACCCGGTTGTCGAGGATGAACCGCTTGACGTTGGCGCCGTCGGCGGCGTTCAACTTCGCCACCCGCTCGGCCATGAGATCGAGGTTCGGGGTGCAGTCCACCTGCCCGCCGGTGGTGCCGAAGATGACGCGGTACTGCGGGTCGAGCCGGGTCATCGGCACGTCGGCCCACAGGTCACGGCCGACCGCCTTGAAGATACGCTCCAACACACGCGGGTAGAGAAAGAAGGTTGGCCCGAGGTCGAAGCGGAAACCATCGGCGAGAATCGCGGAGGTCCGCCCGCCGACGCGGGGCATCCGCTCGATCACCGTCACCTTTACCCCAGCGTGGGCGAGCAGCATGGCGGCTGCCAGACCACCGGGGCCGGCGCCGACGATCACCACCGATTTCGCCCACGGGTCGGGGCTGGTGCGGGCAACCGGGCGGCGGGGAGCGGTGGCGGACATGAGCACTTCGCAAAGAGGGGGCACAAACCAGACGGTTGATGTTAGGGGAAACGCGGTGAGCGAATCCAGCCGGATTTCCTGCCAACGCCATCCCGGTTGAGTTGCCTGTATCGGTGGGTCATGATCGCGGGTGTCGCTCCGGCCGGGGTGGCGCCGAACTCACGGCCAAAAGGGTCGATGCGTAACGTCCACTCCGGTTGCGGTTGAGGACGCCCGTCCGCAACTCGTAGCATATCTCCCGCAACGGATTGCAGGAGCCGGTTCGCATGACGCCGACAGATGCCACCTCACCCGCGACCCCCTCCAACCGCCTCCACCCGATCCGTTCGGTCGACGTCCTCCCCGCCCCTGCAGCGTCCCCGGCCGTCCTGCGGCCGTCGCGACGGCCGGCCGTCGCCCTGCTCGCGGCCGTTGCCCTCGGCGTGTTCGTACGGTTCACCGCCTTCGCCATCGAGCGGCCCCTGTGGATCGACAAGGCGATGATCGCCCTGAACCTGACCGACCGCAGCATCAGCCAACTATTCGAGCCGCTCGACCGCAATCAGACCGCCCCGTCGCCTTCCTTCTCACCGGTAAGCTGTGCGTGACAGTGTTTGGCCCGGCCGAATGGGCATTGCGGCTTACCGCTCTGATGGGCTCGCTCCTTGGGCTGATCGCGTTCGCCGTCGCCGCCGTCCGCCTGTTGCCGTGCTGGCCGGCCCGCCTCGCCGTGGTGCTGTTCGCCCTCTCGCCGACGGTGGTGAACTACGCGGCCGAGGTGAAGCAGCATAGCTGGGACGCCGCCGTCGCCGCCGGAATGCTCGCCCTCGCCCTCCCGCTGTTCCGCACGCCCACCCGCGGGCGGCTAGTCGCCCTGGGGGCGGCCGGAGCGGCGGCCGTGTGGGTGAGCCATCCGGTGGTATTCGTGCTGGCGGCGGTCGGCAGTGTGCTGTTCGGGCAGGCGGTAGTGCGGCGGGCGAACCGCG
>JALOQR010000036.1 GCA_025459365.1 Fimbriiglobus sp. | reverse complement strand
ACGCTCGACCACGGCTGACTTTCCCGCCACTTCCACACGACGTATCGAAGCTTCAGCACCTCGGCGGATGGTGTGCCGCAGAGCACCCGCAAGTGGGGCAGGAACCGCAGCACGCGGAGCAAATCAACCGGCGCGAAACCGGCATCGAACGCGGCTGCAGTGAGTCGGAGGCCGATCCGTGCGGCCTCAACCCCTGGCACGTGGTCATCGGCATTCGCGATCTCGGCGGCGGCCTCGGCAAACTCGGCCGACAGTTCCCCGCGGAAGAACGGTTCAAACACCTCCGTGAGGGCCGACGTCCGCTCTCGCCCCAGGCTCGCCCCGTCGCTCACTTGTAGGAGCCGGGCAGCGGCGAAGAGGTGGGCGAACGGTGTCCCGGTGTCGAAGCGATCGGCGGCGTCGGACACCAGGTCATTGAGTACCCGCCCGCGATCTTCGGGCGTGCCGCGGTCAACGCTCGCCCGGCACAGCCGGGTCAGCCAGCGGGCATTCGCCTTGTTCCGTTTCATCGACGGCACAATCTCCCGCCAGGCCGCATCAACTACGAGCCGTTGTGCTACGGGTAGCGGCTGGCGTGTGAACGCCACCGCTGCATACAGCAACCACGCCAGAACCGCCACCACAAGGGCCGTCAGGAATGGTGGCAGGGCGAAAGGGACGAACAGAAACGCCATTCCTCCGATCAACAGCGGAGCGGCAACAAAGACTCCGACGGCCCGTGGGTCGAACCGACGCTCACCGGCCGGCGTTTCGGTTGTCTCAGCTTTCGGAGACACAACACGAACCTTGCGGCCAGCGGGGGACTCGACCACCTCGACGGCATAACCATCGCCGGCGAGTCGCGTCGGGGAAAGGGCGAGCGCTGGGGGCACCAAGGCGAACGGGTCGGCGACCGGGGCGAGGCAGTTCGGGCAGAGGCCGGCGTGGGCGTCAGCGGCCGACCGGGTGAGTTCGTCGGGCACCGGATGGCCAACAGTGGCCTGACGGGCCGCAACCGATTGAAGGACTTGTTCCGGCGTGGAGGTCGGGAAGTGCTGTGCAGTCAGTGCGAACACACGGTCAACATCGGTTGGGTCGGCGGACGTGGCGGCGGCGGCGACCACCTCTTCGGCCTTCGTCCGCGGATCGACGGCCACCCCGCGGTCGAACCCCAGCCGGTGAACGGTCCAGAGGTGGCGGATAAAGGTTGAGCGGCGAAACTTGCCGTCGCACTTCGGGCAGCGCAGCATCACCGCTCGCTCCGCCGCCCGCACCATTTCGTCGAGCGTGTCGCACTTCTCCACCCGGCTTTGCAACTCGATCATCCGCTGAAGGGTCTTGGACCGCGACAAGCCATCGTTGACTGCCCGCACAACCGGGCCGACCGTCTGCGGGCGGTCGGGTACGGAGGCGAGCAATACCCCAGCAGCGGCCATTCGCACCGGCACTGGGGTGTCGGCGTCGTGCAGTGCCTGGGCGGCAAGTAGCACCAGCGCCGAGGGCACCGGTTCCGACACTGCCGCCACATACTCCAAAGCCAACCGATTGCCGTCCGCTGTGGCCCGAAGGGCAGTGAACGCGGCAACCGCATCAGCCCCGGACCGAGTGCGGGCGGCCAGCAACGCAAGTCGTGTCTGCCGCTCCCGACCAGGAGAGGCAGACACGACTTTTCGCACCAAGTCCTCGATCGGCGGCGGTGGGGGCACAGTTACTTCGCTCCAGCCTTCAAGATGGACGGCTTCAAGCAAGTCTTGTCGTTGCAGGCGATCACCGAGACCGACACCGACACCTTTTGTTCAGTGACCGGGTCGGAGGGAAGCGAGAACGTCGCTGTCACTTTCCCTTCGTAGATGTGGTACTCGGCACCGGATGGATCTTTGTGTGCGACGCCTTTCGGGTATGTGATCTCGGCCACGACCACCTTCCCATTCACGGCCACCGCGATGCGAGTGGCACTCTCGGTCAGTTCCTTGTTGTTCACCGGGTTGGCATACAGGTGCCAGCCGTCGGCGACATGCAGATCAACTGCGTACGATATCCGCCCCTCGGCCTTCGACACTTCCCGTAGTTTCGTCGTCACCACACTGGCTGACGCCGTCGCATCGGGCTTCTCGGCCGGCTCGTCGGCCCTGGGTGGGTCGAGGTTCACCTTTCTGGAGAGCAGGAAATCGAGCGACTCCGCCAACACCGGCACCGCTGTCGGCTGGGCCTGGAGAGAGCCGGCGAACACCCGCAGCGCTCGCACCGCTTCAACGCGGTAGGCGTCTACTTTGGTTGCCGTGAAGAGCCGAGCAAGGTTGCGAGCCGACACACCGTTGCCCGACGGCTGTGCTCCGTCGTACTGGTCTTGCCCGCGGGCAAACAATTTCTCCCCGCCGTGAGGGGTGGTGTAGAAACCGCCGCGGAGGTGGTCGTAAAGGCGGGCTTGCTCGGCCTGCAACCCAGACGCCACACCGGACCATTTTGAATTCGGGGCGGCGTCGGCGAGGTTCAGCAGTCCGTGGATGAGGAAGGCATAGTCGTCCAGGAACGCGGTCCCCTTTGCCACGGCTCTCTCGCCCGGTTTAGCGGCAAAGATGCGAAAGAGCCGCTCATCCTTACCCTTCATCGTCTTGAGCACGAATTCGGCCGCCTTCTCCGCCACGGCGATGTACTTCGGTTCCTTCAGCACTTGCCCAGCGAGGGCATAGGCGGCGATCATCTGCCCGTTCCAGGCGGTGATGAGCTTGGTGTCGAGGAACGGCCGCGGCCGCTTCGCCCGGAGGTCGAACAGTTTTTTTCGCAATGGGGCAAGTTTCGCCAGTTCTTCTTGGCTCGGCTGTCGCGGCTGCCGCAGGATGTGGTACTTGCCCTCGAAGTTCGGTTTGTCGGTCAGCCCATACACGTCGCGGAATAGCTTGGCCTCGGGTTCGTTCTCCAGTACCGATTCCAACTCCTTCGGCGTCCAGACGTAGAACCGGCCTTCTTCATCTTCGCTGTCAGCATCGAGCGCGGAGTAGAAATAACCTTCGGGGGCAGTCATCTCACGGGCTACGAATGCCAGGGTTTCGTCGATGATCCGCTTGTATTCTGGGTTCGCGTGCAGGCGATAGGCCATGCAGTACAGTTCCACCAGTTGTGCCTGGTCGTAGAGCATCTTTTCAAAGTGTGGGACGGTCCAGGTCCGTTCGGTGCTGTAGCGGTGGAAGCCGCCGCCGAGGTGGTCGTAGATGCCCCCGCGGGCCATGCCATCGAGGGTGCGGGCCATGTGCTTCGCCAACTCATTCTGCCCTGGTTTGGCCGATTGTTGGAGCAGGAACAGCAACGCCGCCACGCGGGGGAACTTCGCTCCGCGGTACTCGGTGGCGGCTCGCCCCAGTCCACCATGATCGGGGTCGAACTCGAACGCGTCGGCGGCGGCCGTCACCAGTTTGTTGTCAAGAGTGACCAGGGCGACTCCGCGGCTGACACGGTTCAACTCGTCCTGCGTGAGTTTGGCGATGTGGTCGGCTTGCTCGTACAGGTCCTTCTTCTTGTCGCGGTGCAACTCCAGCACTTTCTTCAGCACGCTGGTCATGCCGGGAATGGTGTCTTCGCCCCGTTTTTTGTCGGCTGGCGGGAAGTAGGTGCCGCCGAAGATCGGCTTCCCTTCAGGCGTCAGGAACATGGTGAGTGGCCAGCCACCGCTGATACCTGTCACCTGCAACGCGGTCATGTAGACGTCATCCACGTCCGGCCGCTCCTCACGGTCGACTTTGATGCAGACGAAGTTCTCGTTCAGCACCTTCGCGATCGCCGGGTCGGAGAAACTCTCTTTCTCCATGACGTGACACCAGTGGCAGCTCGAATACCCAATGCTGAGGAAGACGAGTTTCCCCTCTTTCTGGGCCTTCTCGAACGCCTCTGCCCCCCACGGGAGCCAGTCCACCGGGTTGTGGGCATGCTGGAGGAGATACGGGCTGCTCTCGGCGGCCAGTCTGTTGGGCTTGCCCTTTGTCGGATCGGCGGCGGGAACCATCGCAGTGGCGAATGCGACGAAAAGAAACGCGGCAGGTCGGGTCATCAGTCCGCTCCTGGGGGCGACGACAGCACCCCGGCTACGGCTTACTATGGCGTTATCGCAGCGAAACGGCGAGCGACCCACACAGGCCACTTGCCGACCTACTCCCACCGAGTTCCCTCATGACTCGCTTCCTCGCCTGTCTGCTCGCGTTCGCCCTGCCCGCCGCCGCCCAGGACAAGGGGTCTGAGGAGGCGGTGAAGAAACAAAAGGCCACTGCCGCCGAAAACCTTGCCAAGATCAAGATTCCCAAGCCGACGCTGATCGAGACGGACCATCTGCTGGTGTACGCCGACCTGCCGGCCGAGAAGCTCAAGCCGATCGCCGACGCCGCCCAAAAGGCGCGAGAGCGAGCCTTCAAGGACCTGAAGTTCACCGACAAGGACCGGCTGCCCGACGGCAAGCTCACTCTCTACGTGTTGGCAGACCGCACGAAGGAGTACACCCCCTTCGTGAAGGTCATCGAGCAACGCACAGGGAAACTCGACGCCGACGAGATGCAAACAACCTCGCTCAAGGGCTACCCCTACGCCGCCGTGACAACATCACCGGCGACGAAGTCGACCGACGCCGACCTGAAAGCCGAGGCCATGGCAGCGGTGGTGACGTTATTGATCGATCAGAAGGCCGGGGGACCAGTGCCCACGTGGATTCACGTCGGCATGGGTAAGGCCATCGCGTACCGCACCGAGGGGAACACCAAATTGCTAGAGGCCCACAAGGCAAAGACGCGGCCACTGTTCACCAGGGCTAAAGTGGGGCTGTTCAAGGCGGCCGACGTGTGGGGAGAAAAACGGTTCACCGAGATCGACACCCTGACGGTGAGCCTGGCCGAATACCTGCTCTACGGGGCGGATGGAGAGACGATGGGCAAGTTCCTCGGTGGCTTCCGCGAAACGGAGGAGCGGCGGAACCCAGGCATCAACACTGCCTTGGAGGCTGCCGGGTGGAAGCTAGAGGAACTCGACGCTGCCTGGAAGAAGTGGGCAATGAGCGGGAAGTGAGTGGGATCACGTTGACCCCAGGAGATGGGGCAAGGATCGACCACCCGCCGTGGAGTATGGGAGTTCAGCGGCCAGTCGTGTTACTGACCCGACCACAGGCGGGGCCATTTCCCAGCAGCTCGGTCGGGTGTTTCGACCTTCCTGACCTCGTGATGAATTCCGTGGCTGGGTTGTCGCCAGGTCGAACCTCTCGCACAGCAGGGGTTCGGTTCACCCCAAATCTCATCCTGCAACTCGTATCCTAAATCACCCTGAGCCAATTCTCTTAATCGAAGGAAGCCTGCACGCGATGAAGACCCGCCTGTTTACCCCCGGACCGACGCCCGTTCCCGAAGAGACCCTGCTGGAGTTGGCCAAACCAGTCGGCTACCACCGCTCGGCGGAAGCAAAAGCTATTCTGAAAGAGGTGTCGGAACTCCTGAAGGAGGTGTTCCGGACGGCCAACCCAGTCGTCACGCTCACCAGCAGTGGTACCGGCGGGATGGAGGCGGCCGTCACAAGCCTGTTGGCGGCCAATGAAAAAGCCATTTTGTTGAGCGCGGGTCGGTGGGGCGAGCGCTGGAAGGGCATCCTCAAAGCCCATGCCGCCAACACGCACATCGTGAGTGTGCCCTACGGCAAGGCCGTTACCCCCGAAATGCTCGCAACTGCCCTCAAAGAACACCCAGACGCCGGGGCGGTCTTCGCCACTCTCAGCGAAACGAGCACGGGCGTCGGGCACGACATCCAGGCGTTTGGCAAGCTCGTCGCCGCCACCCCGGCTGTACTGGTGGTTGATGGCATCTCTGGCCTCGGAGCGATGGAGTGCCGCACCGATGAGTGGAACATCGACGTAGTGGTGAGCGGCTCGCAAAAGGCCTTCATGCTCCCTCCGGGGCTGGCTTACGTGAGCGTGAGCGAGAAGGCGAAGAAGAAGATGGATGCAACCTCGGTGCGGGGGTTCTACTTCGACCTGCGAAGGAGCCTCGCCAAGATCGCGGAATCGGACACTCCCTTCACGCCGGCAAACACCCTGATCAAGGCCCAACTCGTCAGCCTGAAGCGGATGAAGGCCGAAGGGATGGAAGCACTGTGGGCGCGGCATGCGAAGGTCGCGGCCGCTACGCGGGCGGCGGTTCAGGCGATGGGGTTAGAACTCTTTGCTGAGCGGCCGAACAACGCCCTGACCGTCATTCACGTCCCTTCGGGAGTGGACGGCAGCGGCACCCTCAAGGCGATGGAAAAGACTCACGGCTACAAACTGGCCGACGGGCAGGACGACATGAAAGGGAAGATCTGGCGGCTCAGCCACATGGGATATGTCGATGCGTTCGACGTACTCGGAGCTATCGCCGCCCTTGAGCTCACGCTATCCGCCACCGGGTTCAAGGTCACCGTCGGTGCAGGCGTCGCGGCCTTTCAAAAGGCGATGGCCGGCTGAGGATCAAGGCAGTTCGACAACCAACTGCTTCAGCCGCTGGAGGGAATCGGCCATCACGAGGTGATGCCGAAGGAAGTGGTTAAACGTGTTGCCGGCCGCCCCGCCAATGACGTAGTCGGCGGGGAACGGCCGGGGAGTTGGGGCCATCACCGCGAACATGCACAGGTAGCTCGTCTGCTCCGGTGTCCAGTCACCAAACCAGATCGACGGGCGGCCCGACTTCAACTCCGCCGCCGCCGATTCACGCCATTTCAGATAACCTTCGGCCACGTCGAGATTGCAGTCCTCCGGCCGAAACGCCAGCAACCCGGAATTGAAGAACGTGTGCGGGCGAACCCACGACTTGCCCGGCGGGGTGATCGCACGCCCCAGATCGTCGAACGCGGTGAGTACCGCCGGCGGCACAGCGGTCACCGCGTCCTGTGCATCGTGGAGGTAAAGAGCCGGCATCGGATCGGGGCTGGCAATCCAGTCCACCAGTATGTCGGGCCGTTTGAAAAAGGCGGTGTCGGTATCGAGGACGACGACCTTTTCTGTGCGAGCGGTGAGAATGGGGTAGAGCAGTTTCGTGGTGATGTACGTGGTCTGGCGGTAGAGGTGATCGAGCCTCGGCCGACCGGCCAGTGCGGCGTTCAACTGCGGGTGTTCGATCTGCCGGGCTAGCCAGCGAGAATTCGGCACATGAGCGGAGACCCACTCGCGATCGGCCTCAGAGAGCGAGCCGTCGTCGAGGAACGAGACCGCCAACCGCGGGCCAAAACGAAGCAGAGCCTTCACCGCCACGGGTGTGATCCGGAGGTCACGGCGGCAGACCTGAAGGAACAACTCGGCATCGGCGGCAGACGGGTCGGCGGCGGGGGTCGGGCGGGTGCGGGCCAGGCCAGCGACGGCCTGCTCGATCCGCCACTGGTCCCAGCGAGCGCGAAGGCGGTACGGAACCCAGGCGGGGGCTTGGAACATCGGGGGCGACTCAGGAAGGACCGAGACAACCTAGCATGCAGCCGGCAGAGCGGTCAGTTAGCTCAGTTCTCGAGTTTCAGATCGGGGATGGGTTGAAAATTTCGGCCGCCAACTCCACGGCGATCGCTGCACTTCCGGGAGTACTACTTGCGGAGGACGCCGCTGACATCGCTGCGAACGCCAAAGCCATTTCTGGATTCCGAATGTCAATCCCCGTGTGGGTGGGTGACGGCTGCCGCCACCGGCGGATTCAGCAGACTGCGGGCGAGCACTTCTTTGGCCTTGTCGAACTCCGGCTGCCAGGTGATCTCCGGGGTGCCGTCTCGCATGCAGTCGCGGATCTTCTCCAGCGTGTTCTTGGCCATGTGCGGGCACTTGTTGCAAGCGCAGGTGATGCCCGGTACGCCGATGTATTTGTGCTGGCGGAATCGGCTCTCCAACTGCCACATCATGTTCGGCTCGGTGGCCACGATGAACGTGGTCGGCTCGTTCACCGCCCCGACGTGCTTGATCATCGCCTCGGTGCCGCCGATGAAGTCGGCGTGTTCAAGAATCGCCTTCGGGCACTCCGGGTGGGCGATCACCTGCCCCTCAGGGTGTTTCTGCTTCATCCGCACCAAGTCGTGAACGCTGAAGATCTCGTGGACCATGCACGAACCGTCCCACAGGATCATCTGGCGACCCGTGACCTCTTGCAGATACCGGCCCAGGTGTTTGTCTGGGGCGAATAGGATTTCGCAATCGGCCGGTACTCGGTTTCGCACCACGTCCTCAGCGTTGCCGCTGGTCACGATCCAATCGGAGAGGGCTTTCACCTTGGCGGAGCTGTTGATGTACGTCACCGTCTGGAACTTTCGCCCGTTCTCGCGGAGCATCTCCTGGTAGCGGGCGAGCCGCTCGGGCGGGCAGGAATCGACCAACGAACAACCGGCGGTCAGGTCGGGCAGGAGCACTTTTTTGGACGGGTTGAGCATCTTGGCCGTTTCGGCCATGAAGAGCACCCCGCAGAACACGATGACAGGGGTATCGACCTTCGTCGCCTCACGGGCCAATTTCAGGCTGTCACCGGTGATATCGGCCAACTCCTGAATCTCGCCTTCCTGGTAGTAGTGGGCGAGAATAGTCGCACCAATCTTCTTCTTCAGATCGAGGATTTCAGCCGAGACGTCGTCGAGCACAGTGGCAGACATGGAGGCGTCTCCCTTGTTTTTTACGTGGCGGAGGGTGAACCCACAGTTTCGGGTTGTGTGAAGGTATCGTACACCACGATGGCGGAAAAAGTCATTGGCCGGGCAGGATTTGCCCTGCGTGTGGCCAGCCGTTGGCCACACGGCGGGAAAAAGGCGTCGGCCCGCCTTGCGAAAGCGGTATCCTGGCAATGGAACGCCGTTTGCCTTGGCGACCCCGACCCCCTCCGAGGTTGCTCCGTGCGTGGACTCATCATCGCTCTGGTGGCCATGATCGTGCTAGTGGCCGCCGGCACCGGGTTCCTCGTCTTCCTGCGGTTGCAATCCCCACCCGACGAGCCGCCAACTACCAAGGCAGAGAAACCAAAGCCCAAGCCCACCGGACCAACAGAGAGCCTCCCCACCAGCAAGCCGGCCGAAACCAACAACCCGGACCGCCTGACCCCGGCGAAGGCGGAGGAACTGCCGCCACGGCCGGTTCTGTCGGCCAAGTCGAAAGTGACGGCCCTCGACAAGAGTGAGCAGTTGTTTCTGGAGGTGGGGGAGAACGGTCAGAAACGGGTGTTGTTCGTGGGCGAGGTCTGTTTGCGTGGCGGGGTGTTCCTGGAGGTATTCTGTTGCAAGAAGGACACGAAGGAACACGAGTCGATCCTGAACGTCAATCTGGATGCTCGGCTAATCCACGCCGCTCTACTCGGAGCCGGGGCAAAAGTGGGCAAACCGGTGCAGTTCGTTGACCCGAAGTCGCTGGAGGCCGACTACAAGCCGGCGAGCGGGCAGCGAGTGCGGGTCGAGGTCTGCCTCAACCGAGGCGGGAAGGTGGTGACCGAACTCGCTCAGGAGTGGATCCTCGACCAGACCACCAAGAAGCCAATGGCCCACGAGTGGGTCTTCGCCGGTAGCCGGTTCGTGCAAGACCCCGACCGCCCGAGCGACCCGCCCTACTACACCGCCAACAACGGCGAAGTGATCGCTCTCTCCAACTTCGTCGACTCTATGCTCGATCTGCCTGTGGCGATTGGCCGAGAAGACAAGGACCTACACTTCAAGGCGGTGGAGAAGAAAGTGCCGCCGATCGGCTCGAAGGTGTGGGTGATCCTCACCCCGGTGGCCGAAGAGGAGAAGAAAGACGGAAAGAAGTAGGGGGGAGCGGCCCGACCGGCCCGGTGTTAGCATGGAAGAGCGCCCGCCGGGGGTGTGGCCATGCTCAACAACACGGTGGAAATCTGCACCCCATACCCGCCGCGCGCAGCGGATGGCCGCCCGCTCCGCTTTGATCCGCAATGGCGGACCGAAACGGTGTCGGCCCTGGCCCGCGGTATCGACCTCGACGCCGCCCTCGACCGCTTGCCGATCCTGGCCGACGCCCTCGAAGAGGCCGGGTGCGACGTGCCGGCTGTTCTCGTCCACTGCCGAACCTGTCCGCACGCCGCTTGCACTTGCTGGGTGGTGAACCTGGCCCTCGGCCGACCGGTCGATCCTCCACCGCCGATCACTCTGGATTCCGAACTGGCCGAGCGACTCCGCCGGGCAGCCGAGCAACGAGGGGCGGTGTGGGCACACCGCCCGACCATCGACCCGCCTCTCGGCCTCCGTCACCTCGCGGTCATCTCCTCCGCTGGCCTGGTGGTGCTGTGGTTCGCCCTGTCGCTAAGCGGCCACCGCCTGCCCCCCAAGGACACTCCCCGGGAAACCGCACCCACGGAGCACGGCAACACGCCCAACCCGCACCCGCAGAATCACCAAGCGCCGCACAACGGCCAGTTCGCACCCGAGAAGCCGTAGGCACCGTCGCATCACCGCCGTTGCTGGCCCGAGTCGCGTGGCCGTCACCGCCTTTCCTGTCACCCGTTACTTCTTTTTCTGGGCCGCCAGTTGGATGTACTTCTCGGGGTCGGATTTGAACTCGTCCTTGCACCCCGAGCAGCAGACGTAGTACGTCGTACCCTTGTGCGTCACCGCGATGGTGCCGGCGCCGCCCGAGACAATGCACTCTGGCCCCTTCGCCACGTCGGCGAACGCCTCGCCCTCTTTCGTGGCCCCCACCAGCCATCGACGGGTGAAGGTGTCCAGCGTCTTTGGGCGGCTGCTCATTTGGTACAGGTGACGGTTGGCGTGCAGCAGGGTGAGTGTGAACCGCTGCAGTGTCTCCCCATCCGGGCGTTCCAGGGTCAGGATGGGTTCTTTCTGCTTTCCTTCACCGAGAGTGCCGGTGAACGTCTGCTCGGTTTTGTCCGGAGTCGTAAGTTTGAGTGTGAAGTGTTTCTCTTTGGAGTCGTACCGCAGTTCGCCGGCAGTAAAGTGTTTCCCTTTCTCGAACACCACCGTCAACCAGGCATCGTTGCCCTGGAACTTCCAAGCCCACTCGGCACGCTCGCCCCAGATCGTCTTGTCCGAGTCGTCGGCCTTGCCCGAGCACTTCCACCCGCCGATGAGTGGGGCGAGGGGGCGGAACGGGAGTTTCGCGTCGGGTATCGGATCCGCGGTGAGGGTCGATGCCAGGAGCAGTGCGACAAACATACGGCGGCCTCGGAGACTACCCACAGGGTAGACGCCCGAGGCCGCCGCTGGTGTCAGCATTTCGGCGAATGCCGCCGTGATCAGAAGGTGAACCCGAGGGTGGCATAGTAGGTGAGATCGTTGCGGCGGGCGGGGCCGGGGTCGCTGTCGTAGCGGTCTTGCACCCCCAATCGCAGGGTGGTGCCGCTCGCCTGATCGAGGATGATCTGGTAGGCCGCCCGTGCCCGCACTCGGAACTGAGCGAAGTTATCCACTCGCGGGTAGTAATCGAGGTTTAGCACGATCGACTGGCGGTCGTCGAACTTATGGGTGAAGTCGGTACCGAACACCAGTTCGGGCACCCAGCGGTCTTGCGGCCCGCCAATCTGCCGAACGGCACCAGCACCAGCCCGGAGCCGCCAGTCGGTCGCGTCGGTCTGGATCACCTGATAACCGACCCCACCGTAGATACCGATGAGGAAGTCGAACGCCCGCAGGTCGTCGTATTCGATGTTGGTCGAGGCAAACAGCGACCACGGCGAACCGGGGAAGAGGATTTCGTCGCGGGCGTTGAACAACGCCTGATTCTGCGTCAGCAGGCCATTCTGCTGGGCGTAGGTGTACAGGAAGTCGGTAACAAGCAGGTTCGTGTCCGTTTTTCGCTTGGCGTTGAAACCGGCCCGCAGGTTGAACAGGCGGCTGTTGCCCTCAGCCCCGTTAATCCCGAACTCACCGCCCCCGCTCCAGATCTTCGCCGGCCGCTCCGATGGCAGCAGTCCCCCGCCATCGACGGTGGCTAGCGGAGCGGGGGGTGGTGGATCGAAGTTAACCGCGGGAGGGGGGGTAAACGCGGGTGGTGGCACGAACCCGCCACCGGGTTGGGCCAGCGAGACGGAACAGACGAGCAGCGACAGAACGAGAGCGGGCAGACCGCGGGCGATCATGGGAGAAGACCTCGGAGATTGGCCGCGAGGTGCGGCGTGTGTAATGGAGGCGAGCGCAGATAACATTCCCGGCAGACGAATCAACCCCGAAAGCAGCGCGATCCATAGCAAAACTCCATGAATGATTTCCCCTGGCACTGCCGCGGGCGGGTGCTGACCCCGGCCCCCCGCCCACTGGTGATGGGCATCGTGAACGTCACCCCGGACAGTTTCTCGGATGGTGGAAACTACTTCGACCCGGCGATCGCGGTCGAACATGGGCTACAACTGGTGGCCGACGGGGCCGACATACTGGACATAGGCGGCGAATCGACCCGGCCGGGAGCCGACCCGGTGCCGGCCGACGAAGAACTCCGCCGTGTGCTGCCAGTGGTGGCGGAACTGGCCAGGCGAACCGCGATTCCGATTTCGATCGACACCCTGAAAGCGGAGGTGGGTGAACGATGCCTCGATGCCGGGGCTGTCATCCTGAACGATGTGAGCGGGTTCCGCGACCCGGCGATGGTGAGGTTGGCCGCCCGCACTGGGGCGGGTGTGGTGGTCATGCACATGCAGGGCGACCCGCAGACGATGCAATTCGGCCCGACCTACGCCGACGTGGTGCGAGAGGTGGACGACTTCTTCGTTGAACGGATCGCCGCCCTCACTGCCGCCGGTGTCGACCCGAACACGATCTGTCTCGATCCGGGTATCGGCTTCGGGAAGACGCTCGACCACACGCGGCAACAGTTGAAGCACCTGGCGGTCCACGCTCGTCACGGCCGGCCAGTCTGCCTGGGAGTGTCCCGCAAAGGCTTCCTCGGCCAGATCACTGGCCGACCGCGAGCGGAGCGGGCTGCCGCTACGCTGGCGGTGAATTGCTTCGCGGTAGCAGGGAGGGCAGCTCACGTCCTGCGAGTTCATGACGTGGCCTGCACCCGCGACGCCGTGTTGCTGTGGGAGCAAGTTCACGGTCGAGTAGAGTAATGCCACCAACGTTCGGGCGTGCCGTGTTCCAGAAGGAGCCGAGCAAGCCCATACCCGGCTCGCCGGACCCTCTCTATGCTCTCCCCGCGCTATCTCGTGTCGTTTGATGCCCGCAAGGCCATCCACCGCTTCACCGACGTCCTCGTCATCGGTGGTGGCATCGCCGGCCTGCGGGCCGCTCTGGAAGTGCCCCCGCACCTCGATGTTCTCGTCACTACCAAAGACAAGATCACCGAGAGCAACAGCACCTACGCCCAGGGAGGCATCGCCAGCGTACTCGGCAAGGACGACAAGTTCGAGAACCACGTCGACGATACGCTCGTCGCCGGCGACGGCCTGTGTCACCCGGATGTCGTTGAACTGGTGGTACGGGAAGCGCCCGACGAGATCGAGAAGTTGGTGGACTGGGGTACCCAGTTCGACCTGGAGAACGGCACCCTCGCCCTGACCCGCGAGGGCGGGCACAGCCACCGGCGGATC
The DNA here is from genome assembly GCA_025459365.1 of Fimbriiglobus sp. Lineage (GTDB taxonomy): Bacteria > Planctomycetota > Planctomycetia > Gemmatales > Gemmataceae > JALHQU01. Next base: position 7,227 of record JALOQR010000036.1, on the reverse strand, counting down.
GTTCACGCCCTCGGCGACGGGACCGGCCATGAAGTGATGCGGGCGATCATCGCCAAGGCAAAGGCGGCGGAAAACATCACTCTGTGGGACGAAACCTTCACCCTCGATCTGCTCACCCACGAGGGGGCTTGCGTCGGAGCGGTGTGCTGGCGGCCGGGCATTGCCAAGGAACTCATCTGGGCGAAGCAAGTGGTGCTGGCGAGCGGCGGGTGCGGCATGGTGTACCGCGAGACGACCAACCCGCCCGTCGCCACCGGTGACGGCATGGCGGCGGCGTACCGGGCCGGGGCTGAACTACGGGATATGGAGTTCATGCAGTTCCACCCGACGGTGCTCTACGTCGCCGGTTCAGCCCGGTTTCTGATCTCCGAAGCGGCCCGTGGGGAAGGGGCCTATCTGCGGGATGTGAACGGCGAGCGGTTCATGCTGACCGACGATCCCCGGCACGAACTCGCACCGCGAGACGTCGTCGCACGGGCCATCTTCCGCACCATGGAACGCACACAGCACCCGAACGTGTACCTCGACCTGTCGCACTTGCCGCGGGAAACCGTGCTTACGCGGTTCCCCGGCATCAACAAGGTGTGCCGCGGGTTCGGCCTGGACATCACCACCGACCGCATCCCGGTGCGGCCCGGCGCCCACTACACCATCGGCGGGGTGACAACCGACGCCGACGGGCGGACTACATTGCCGAACCTGTGGGCCGCCGGCGAGGTGACGAGCAGCGGATTGCACGGGGCGAACCGGCTGGCGTCGAACAGCCTGATCGAGGGGTTGGTGTTCGGGGCGAAGTGCGGCCGTGGGGCGGGGGCGGCAGCGGAGGGGATGAAGACAACGCTGGCCGCGTTGCCCTTACGGCACGCCGTGGATGATCTCATCGCGGAACCGCTCGACGTGGCCGACGTGACCAACTCGCTGCGGGCGTTGATGGTGCGGAAACTCGGCATCGTGCGGGACCGCTCGCGGATGGACGAAGCAACACGGGATGTGGACTTCTGGTGCCGGTACGTGCTGGCCCGCGAGTTCCGCGACCGGGCCGGTTGGGAGTTACAGAACCTGTTGACCGTCGCCCGCCTCATGCTCGATGGCGCGATCGAACGCGACGAATCCCGCGGCACGCACTTCCGCAGCGACTACCCAGAGAAAAACGAACGCAAGTGGGGGAAGTTGCGGCACACGACGGCGAAGCGGTAGGAGGCTGGAGTCCGCCCTTGAGGGCGCACGATCAAAAAGCACGCCCTGAAGGGCGGACTCCAGCAGGGGTTGGGGTCCGCCCTTCAGGGCGCGACTACTGAAAGTCCGCCCTTGAGGGCGCACGATCAAAAATCACGCCCTGAAGGGCGGACCCCAGCAGGGGTTGGGGTTCGCCCTTCAGGGCGCGACTACTGAAAGCACACCCTGAAGGGCAAACCATCAGAAAGCACGCCCTTCAGGGCGGACACCAACCCCTGCCCCCAAAGTTGCAAAAGGTGGGACTGTAACCGTAGCCGAGTCGTTCGCCTGCGATGATCTCTGGGAAGTGGTCTCCAATCGGGGTGTGAAACAAAACCGGCCACCTTATTTGGAGCGGCCGTGAGTCGTCGGGCCTTGTTCCGCTCCGGCTCGTACAACCACGACCTACTTCCCTGGCCATTCGTCGGTAGAATGCTCACTCGGGAAGGGTGGCAGAGTGGTCGATCGCAACCGCCTTGAAAGCGGTCAACGGGTCAAACCGTTCGGGGGTTCGAATCCCCCCCCTTCCGCTGATACTGGTTCCCCCGCCGAAACACGCAACTCCACCCATCCTCCGCCCACTCGGCCCATCTCTACAACCTCTCCCGCAACTCCGCCTCCAGCGTGTCAGCCAGTTCCAGGTTCGGCACGCGGATATCGTTCAACTCCCAGCGGTCGTTAGGCTTCTCGTAAAGTTGCGGAACACGGGGTTCATCGTCCGGCACTGTCAGAGGAAGTAACAGTGCATGCGTTTCGGTGCGAAGTGCGGCCTCGCTGTGGCCGGCGATCTCGCACACGCTCACCACACGTTCGCGTTGCACGCTCCCCATCGGCTCGCGGCACACTGTCATCACATCCTGCGGTTGGGTCAACCCCCAAACCCGTTCGCCCCCCCCTACCCCGCCAGGTCGGCATACGATCAACGGGACATGAACAAACTCCTCGTGCAGCCACGGGCGATGCGGACCGAGCAACCCATGATGCCCGAGAGGGTAGCCGTAATCGGAGGTGAACACCCAGTTTGCCGAGTCGCCCCACCCCTTGGCCCGCAACAGATCGAACACCCGCCCGAGGTCGGCGTCGAAACTCGTCACGGCCGCCGCGAAACTCCGGTGCAGCAGTTCCCACGAGGCGAGGTCGTCGCGGTCGAACCAGCCTACCGGCGGATCGGCCCACGGAGTGAGGGGGTCGGTGTCGTCGCCGACCTCTTCGGTCAGGTCTTCGCAATAGACCTCGAACACGTCGGCGGGGGCGAACCAGGGCGGGATGAGGCGGTCGGTCTCGATCCAGAGAAGTGCGTCCGGCCCGAGGGTGTCGAGTATGCCCGGCAACAGGTCGCACAGCGGGGCGAACGGGCGAGTGGAATTGGGGCGGGCGTCGAACACTTCTGCGAACCGAGCGTAGTACTGGGATGGGGCGTCGAACGACGGGCGGGAGGCCTTGATGAGGATCGCCGGCTCTCTCCAAGAGTTGGCCGCCTGATCCAACCGCCACCAGTCCGTTCGCCCACCGAGTGGGTCGGGGTGCCTGGCGTAATGCCGGTCGAACGTGACCCCGTCGGCGGCCAAGCGGTCGAGGTTTGGGGTGGCGATCCACTCGTTGCCGTAGGCTCCGAGGCACCACACGGGGCAGCCGTGAGCGGCGATGACGACGGTTCTCATAGACCACGGATTGTACCCGCCGGGGGCGGGTTCGGCCGTTGGTCGTAAAAAGGCTCCTGGCCGAATGGCCTGGATATTCATCGCCCGTACCTGGGGGCTGGCGTGCTGGGTCCGATCTTCGTCCGTGAACTCACCACCGTCCCGCGGAAGAAAAGTCATTACGCCTCACGGGCAGCGATGGTGGGCTTGCTGCTGGTGCTGGGCATCACCATCTGGCAGGCGATGGTGGGCTTCGACCGAACCGCCACCCTCGGGGAAACGGCGAAATTTGGTCATCTCGTCTTCCAACTCTCGGTGTTCGTGGAGTTGGTGCTGGTGATGTTCTTCGCCGCTCTGTCGGCCGCGTCGGCGGTATCGCAAGAAAAGGACCGTCGCACGTTCGTGTTGCTCCTCCTGACCGACATGGCCGACCACGAAATCGTGCTCGGCAAACTGGTCGGTGCGTTACTTCCCATCACCGCCTTGCTGCTCACCAGTGTGCCGGTGCTGGCGCTCTTCTTGCTCCTCGGCGGCATCGACCCGAGTCAAGTGGTTCAGGCCGTGGTGGTGCTGCTCTCCACCGCCTACGCCGCGGGGTCGCTCGGTGGGCTGGTGGCATTGTGGCGGGAACGCACGTTCGAATCGCTGGCACTGGCCACCTTGTTTCTGGTGCTCTACCTGTGCCTCGCCCAGGCGATCGGGTTTATCGCTCCGGTCGGAATTCAGGCGTGGATCGACCCTTGGGCCGCCATGAACTCGGTGCTCAACCCGACCCCTGTTGGTGGTTTCGCCCCGGCCTATGGGTACGGGCTGGTGATGCTCGGGCTTTGCGTACTCGCCAACACCCTGGGCATCTGGAAATTGCGGAAGTGGAACCCGAGCGGCGAGCCGGTGATGCAACGTGAGGGGCCGGCCGAAGACCCCGAAGCAAAGATGACCCCGGAGGAACTGAAAGAGTACCGGGCCAAGGCACACGCCGCCCCCGGCGCGGTGCGGGGAGTCTGGGAGAACCCAGTACTCTGGCGAGAGGTTCGGACACTCGCTTATGGGCGGCGACCGTTGCTGATCAAGTTGGCGTTCGGCATCGTGCTGGCATTGGTGCTCTACCTGTCGATTAGCATGTTGTTTCAGTCGGGCGGGAAGCCGGCCTATGCTGCTGCCTACGGTTTGGTGCCGCTCGCCGTGGTGAGCATGCTGCTCATCGCTTCGCAATCCGTCACCAGCATCACGTCTGAACGCGACGGCGGGGCACTCGACGTGCTGCTCGTCACCGACATTTCCCCACGCGAGTTCGTGTTCGGCAAGTTACTCGGTGTTCTGTGGAACACGAAGGAGTTCTTCATCCCCCCGCTGTTACTGGCGATCTTCTACGGCGTGATGGGAATAGGGAAGGTGCTGGGCGGTGGGTGGGGAGCGGAACTGCTCGCCCGCACCGATCCGGCCGGTATCCCCGGCGAGCGGGCTGGCCTTCACTTCTTGGCGATGGGGTTGGTCCTCGGCGGGTTGGTGTTTTTGTTCGCTTTTGTCATGGCTCTGGGCCTGCACGTTGCTCTGCGGCTGGTGAACAGCCGGTTGGCGGTGGTGAATACCCTCGGCACAGTCTTCTTCCTGAGCGTGGGTACCCTCATTGCCATCTACCTGATCGTCATCAACGGTGGCAGTTTCGGCAATCAGTGGATTAGCTTCATCGGCTTCCTCGTGTTGGGGATTGGCGGGTTGTGGTGGGTGCTCACCGGAAGTAAGCCCTCGCCGGCTCTGTCGCTCGCCGCGGTCGTCTGCCCTATCGCCATGTTCTACACCGTCACCAGTGTGCTGATCGCCAAGCCGGGGTCGCAGGAATCGGGCAACCCGGTGCTTCCGTTCTTCGCTCTCGCCGCGGCCTTCGGGTTCACCGTCTACGCCATGATCTTGCCACTCGTGACCGAGTTCGATGTGGCTCTGGGGCGCACCACTCAGCCGAACGAGGAGTAGCCACGAACCGGAGGCGAGCCTGCTTGACCGGAACGCTCGACCTCCGCTCACCGACTCACCCATTTCCCGACGCCGACGGCGCGCATACAGTACGATACCCTTGAGCCGTTTCCGCCGGAGGTTCGTCCATGCAGCAAGCTCTCGACTGGTTGAACAAACACCACGAAGACATCGTTCGCGGACTGGCCGATCTGGTTGCCATCCCGAGCATCTCCACCGATGGCGAGCACGATCACGAGATCGGCCGCACCGCTCAACTCGTGTGCGACCAGATGCGCGAGGCGGGCCTGCATAACGTCGAGACTCTCAAGGTCGGCAACAGCCTGCCATACGCCTACGGTGAGTGGCTTGACGCCGGGCCGGGCAAGCCGACGGTGTTTCTGTACGCCCACCACGATGTACAGCCGGTCAACTTTATTGATCAGTGGAAGTCGGACCCCTGGAAGTTGACCCGCCGCGATGGCCGGTTGTATGCCCGCGGCAGCGCCGACGACAAAGCCGCAATCTCGGCCTTCCTCGGGGCCATTGCCGCCTACCGCAAGACGACCAACCAGTTGCCGTGCAATGTGAAGATGGTGGTGGAGGGCGAAGAGGAGATCGGCTCGCGGAACTTGCTCACCTTCTTCGACAAGTACCGCGACAAGATCAAGTCGGACGTCATTATCGTCCTCGACACCGAGAACATCGAAGTCGGGCTACCGAGCATCACCTACAGTCTCCGCGGGGTTGTGTCGGTGCTGGTCGAGGTCACGAGCGCGAAAATTCCGGTGCATTCCGGCATGGCCGGCGGTGCGCTCCCCGATGCGGCACTGGCGCTGAACAAGGTGCTCAGCAAGCTCTACTGGGAGAACGGCCCGATCCCGGTGCCCGGCTTCTACGACAGCGTGCGGGTACTCACCGACAAGGAGAAAGCCACCTTCCGCAAACTGCCGTGGAGCGAAGACAAGTTCCGACATGAGGTCGGGGTTGTGCCGTCCGCCCGGTTTGCCAACGAAACCGGCATGACCACCTATGAGACGACCTGGCGGCGGCCGTCGGTCACGGTCATCGCTCAAGAGGCGAGCAACATCAAGCAGGCGAGCAATCAGGTGCTCCCGAAGGCGCAAGCCATCGTGAGTTGCCGCATCGTGCCCGATCAGAAAGTGGCCGATGTGGTGGCGAGCCTGAAAGCGTATCTGGAGGCCGATGCCCCGTGGGGCGTGGAAGTGAAAGTGACGCAGAATGGGGCCGGCTGCGAGTGGTGGATGACCGACCCGAACGGCCCAGCGTTCGAGGCTGCCATGGCCAGCCTGCGGCAGGGGTTCGACCGCGACCCGGTGGCCATCGGGTGCGGCGGTAGCATCGGGTTTGTCGGCCCGCTGGCAAACCTGTTTGGTGGAGCACCCGCCCTGCTGCTCGGCATCGAAGACCCCGCCAGCAATGCCCACGCCCCGAACGAGAGCCTGCACGAGGGCGACTTCAAGAAGCTGATGAACTCCCTGGTGCGGCTGTTCGACACGTTCGGCAAGTTGCCGGACGGGAAGGTGAAGTGAGCGAAATCGACCTATACACCGGTGCCGAGGTGATTCTTGCCTGCGGTCGACAGGCTGTGTAAACGAACCGCGACCATGTGGGACCGGGCGAATGGATCGCCCGGTCCCACATGGTCGCGGTTCGTTTCGGGTCACGCTCACTTCGCCAGATCGACGCACACCAGTTCCTGATCGTTCCGCACGTACATCTTCTTGCCCGCGTAGGCCGGGTGGACCCACACCACCGGGCGGCCGGCGAGTTTGTTCGTCGGCTTCACGATCAGCGCCCGGTCGATCTCTTCGTACCCCTTCGGCGTCAGCTTGGCGATCACCAGTTCGCCCTGCTCGTTGAAGAGGAAGAAGCGGTCGCCATTCGGCGTGAGGAAGGCGTTGCCCCAGCGGATCGGCTTGCCTTCTTCGTCCTTCGTGCCCACCGTTGGCTTCCGCGTCTCCCACACTCGCTCGCCCTTGTCCACCGTCAGGCACCGCAGTTCGCCGTAGCTGCACACACCGTAGATGTGATCGCCCTGGATGTACGGCGTCGGCATGATGCTGTGGAGCTTGTCGGTGCCTTCAGGCTTCTCGCTCTTGCCGGCCCCCTTCCACTCCATGCTCACCTTGTTGTCGGCCACCTTCAGCATCATCGGCCCTTCGTAGAAGGCCGTCACGAATAGCTTGTCGCCGGCGAGTTTCATCGGTGTCGGGGCGGTCAGGCCGTAGTTCGTCTTGAAGTCTTGTTTCCACAGCCGCTTTCCGGTGGTCGGGTCGAGGCCCAGTACCGCTGCCCCGTGCCACACCACGGCCGTCTGGGTTTTGCCGAACTCGTACACCATGACCGCCGCATAGCCACAATCGGCCTGTGTCGATTCCACCGCCCACTTCTGCGTGCC
>JALOQR010000284.1 GCA_025459365.1 Fimbriiglobus sp. | reverse complement strand
GAGGGCGGCGGTTCGGGGGCGTCGCCGCCGGCAAAGAAGAACAACCACGCAACGCTGAAGTAGATGACGATGCCGGACACGTCCGAGAGGGTGGCGATGAACGGGCTGGACATCAACGCCGGGTCGAACCCGAGTTTCTTGATGACGATCGGCAGCATCGACCCCAGGAGCGTTCCCCACAAACAGATGAACAGGACCGAAATGCCGATCACTGCCGTCAGTTTCAGCAACAACTCTTGAGACTGCGCGATCTCGTGGAAGGTGAGGAAGTAGGTGCGAAACAGCCCGAGCACGCCGAGGGTAAGGGCGAGGGCGGAGCCGACTACCAGTTCCCGACGAAACACCCGCACCCAGTCGCCCACCCGCACCTGATCCAGCGCCAGCGCCCGTGTCACCAGCGTACTCGCCTGCGACCCCGCGTTCCCGCCCACCGACAGGCAGAGCGGGATGAGCGTGGCGAGGATGGTCACCTTCTTCAATTGGTCCTCGTAGAAGGACATCACGATGACAGTGAGCAATTGGGCAATAAATAGCCCAGCCAGCCACCCCACCCGACTCTTCCACACCTGCCACAAGCCGGCGTTCAGGTAGTCGCCGGCAATCGGGCTGACGCCCCCCTGTTTCTGCAAGTCTTCGGTTGCCTCCTGCGTGACCACGTCGAGGGCGTCGTCGTGTGTCACGATGCCGAGCATGCCGCCATGTTCGTCGAGTACGGGCACTGCGATGAAGTCGTACCGCCCGAGAATGTCGGCAGCGGCGGCCTGCGGGTCGGTGAACTTCAGGGCAACCAGTTCGCCTTCCATCAGTTCAGAAATCAGGACGTGTCGCGGGGCGAGAATCAGGTCGCGGAGCGAAATGATCCCTTGCAGTGGCCGGGGAGAGATGCCGCCATCGGCCCGTTTGCGGGCATCGCCGAGTACGTAGATGTAGTAGATCGTCTCTTTATCGGGTGCCTGGGCACGGAGTTGGTCAACCGCCTCGGCCGCGGTGAGCGTGGGAGGTAACCAGGCGTAGTCCGTCGTCATGATGGCGCCGACTGTGCCCTCGCCATACTCGAACAACGCCTTCATGTCTCGTCGATCGGCTTCGTCCACCAGCCGCAAGAGGTTCTCGTACACCCGCGTCGGCAGTTTCTTCAGTAGATCCACCCGGTCGTCGTGCGACATCTTTTCAATTAACTTCACAACCTGCGGGCGAGACGGATCGTCGAGCAACTCGACCTGCATGGTGCTCGGAAGGTACTCAAAGATGGCCGCCTGGGTACGGACATCTGAGCCACTGAGCAACTTCCAGGTGAGGTCTGAGTCGAAATCGTCGATGGCGGTGGCGATGGTGGCCGGGTGCAACTCGGCACATAAGGCTCCTAGCCCGACGGAGTCGTCCTCGGCAAGCATCTCCCGGATTTCGGGGGTATAGAGCGGGTGGGGCATGGAGGCACCCCGACACGAGGGGGCCCTGGAGGGAAACGCGAACGTTCGCGTTTCCCTCCAGGGCGCGGCTAACCGAGCGGAATCAACGAGGACTGTTATTCGGTCTCCCCGGAACGAATCGGCATGACACTGGCCGAGTCGCTTCGAGGAGACAGAATCAGGTTATCGATCAGCCGCGTGGTGCCCAGGAATACCGCCACTGCGGCGAGCGCCGGGCGGTTCAAACGGCCCATCGGGGTGAGCAATTCGGCGTCAAGGATGTTCGCGTAATCGACCCGTGCGCCGGGGATCGTCCTCAGTTCCGCGAGCAACGCCGATTCGAGCCGGGCGACGTCGGTCTCGCCCGCCGCAACCCGGGCCTCGATGCACTTGAGCGCGTGGAAAATCTTCGGTGCCTCCGCCCGCTCGGCCGCACTCAAGTAGCGGTTCCGGGAACTCATCGCCAGCCCGTCTGCCTCTCGCACCGTTGGGGCGATCACCATCTCGACTGGTACGTTCAGGTCGGCCACCATCTTCTGGAGGATAATCGCCTGCTGAGCGTCCTTCGCCCCAAACACGGCCACATCGGGCCGCACGATGTTGAACAGTTTCAGCACGACGGTGCAGACGCCGCGAAAATGCCCCGGCCTCCGCGGGCCGCACAGCACTGCGTCGAGCTTTGGCACCTCCACGAACGCCACCGCGTTCGGTGGGTACATCTCGGCGGCACTTGGTGCGAACACCAGATCCCCGCCGGCTTCGGCGGAGATGCGACGGTCTTCGTCGAGCGTGCGGGGGTATCTGGCGAAGTCTTCGTTCGGCCCGAACTGCGTGGGGTTGACAAATACCGACACGACGACGAAATCGGTGAGCCGTTTGGCCACCCGGACGAGTTCGGCGTGGCCGGCATGCAGGGCACCCATCGTCGGCACGAACCCGATACGCTTGCCCGCAGAACGAGCGGCGAACACAGCAGCACGGACTTCAGCGATAGAGGGGGCAACAGGGAGCATACATTCAGTGTAGAGGCACCCTTGCGGCTGCCCCTACTTTCGTTCGAGGAGCAACCTCAGATAACTCCGCCGCTCCTGGTCGGTCAGCCCGAGTTCGGTGGCGGTAGTCATGACTGCTCGCTGGGCCGCCTCGAATTGTTCGGGCGTAGCCATCACCTCCACCTCGACAAACTTGCCCACCGCTCCCACGTCGTCCAGGCACACCTCGATCGGGAAGCCATGCCGCTCAAACCGATACACTGTGCGCGTCTTGGTCACCACTGCCACCGGACGGTAGCCGAGGCCAGAAAGGAACCGCACGGCGTCGGTTGCGGGGCCGGGGCCATCGGCCAGTTTCAGTTCGATCTCGGTGCGGGTTTTTGTGGGGGAGTCGATTTTCGGCCCTTTGTAGGTGAGGACGTTGGCCAGTCCGATCCGGCGCACGCGGACGGCTTCGTCGGTCTGGGCGAAATCACGATCCGGGGCGTTAAAATAGCTATCGGTGTCCTTGCGGACCGGTGCGGCCGTCGCCCCCCAGGCGGCCAGTGTGTTCAGCAATGAAGACCAGTCCATCAATCGGAACTTCATCTCGACTTCGAGCATGGAGGCTCCCAACTGGACGAATAACAAAGCGGACTGACATATTCAGTTCCGCCGTGTACATTCCATTCTAACGAAAAAGTGAGGGCACATGGCCGTCAGTATTCTGGTTGGGAAGCCGACCGACATTCCCGTCGGGGAGTCGGTGGTCGTTTCAGTGGGTAAACGGGCGATCGCGGTCTTTCACACGCCCGATGGTTTCTTCGCCATCGACGACTGCTGCCCACACGCCGGGGCATCGCTCGCCGGTGGGCATGTCGAGGGGGGTGTGGTAAGTTGCCCGTGGCACGCCTGGCGATTCCGCCTCTCCGACGGTGCCTGGGCCGACAACCCCAAGGTGAAAACCGCCTGTTTCCCGGTCACTGTCTCGGAAACCGAAGTGCGGATCGAGGTGCCGGATTGACTACCACCCCGTGCCCACACTGCGGCGAACAAATCGCGGAAGACGTTGCCCGCTGCCCCTACTGTGAACACTACACCGCCGACGAAGACTCCCCCCGCCGCGGCAAGCCGGTGTGGATCTGGGTGGCGTTGCTGGTCATGTTCGTGTTGTCCGTCTACATGGCGTTCCGCTGATCCTGCCGAGACCTCCCATGAAAGCCGCATACTACGAAACCACCGGCGGGCCGGACGTCATCCGCGTCGGTGAACTGCCGACGCCGGAACCGCAGGCCGGTGAGGTGCGGGTCAAGATCGCCGCCGCCGCGCTCAACCCGGTCGATACTTACATCCGAGCTGGGTTAGTGGCGATGCCACTGCCCAAGCCGTTCATCCCCGGTTGCGACCTGGCCGGCACGGTCGACGCCGTCGGGCCGGGAGTAACCCGGTTCAAGGTCGGCGACCGGGTGTGGGGGAGCAACCAAGGGTTGCTCGGCCGGCAGGGGACGTTCGCCGAATACTGCTGCGCCGGCGAGCAGTGGCTTTACCCACTGCCGAACGGAGTCAAAGAGGCCGACGCCGCGGCACTGGCCCTCGTCGGCATCACCGCTCACCTCGGGCTGTTTTGGCGGACGAACCTGAGAGCCGGCGAGACGGTGTTCGTGAACGGCGGGACCGGCGGGGTCGGGATGTGCGTGGTGCAACTGGCGAAAGCGGTGGGAGCAAAAGTGGTCACCACTGTGGGGAGCGAGGCCAAGGCCCAGCAGGCGAAGGAACTCGGGGCCGACGTGATACTGAACTACAAGACCGACGACGTGGTGCAGGGGGTAAAGGACGCGACCGGCGGGAAGGGGGCGGACGTGTTCTTCGAGACACTCCCACCAGCCGACTTCGACAAGACGGTGGAAATGATGGCCCCACGCGGGCGGGTCGTGGTGATGGCCGGCCGGCAGGCCCGACCGGTGTTCCCGAACGGCCCGTTCTACGTGAAGGGATTGAGCCTGTTCGGATTCGTGATGTTCGCCATGACGGCCGACGAACAGCAGGCCTGCGCTAACGACCTGAACACCTGGATGGCGAGTGGGGCACTGCGGGCGGTGATCGGGAAGACCTTCGCGCTGGAAGACGCCGCCGACGCCCACCGGTTGCAGGAAGAGAACACCGTCGGCAAGAAGGGCACCCTGACGGGCAAGATCGTGGTGGTGCCGGGTTGACACCCCGCACCGCTCTTTGCTATTCCCCGCCGTTCGCCAGACTCCCGGGGGTTGCCCATGTCCGACGCCATGCTCGACCGCCTGCCGCCCCAAAGCCGCGAGGCCGAGATGGGCGTACTTGGCAGCGTGCTGCGGGACAACGGCGTCATCAACGACTTGCTCAACGTCATCACCGCCGACAACTTCTACTTCGACGCCCACCAGAAAATTTTTCAGGCTGTCTGCGACATCTACAACGACGGCAAACCGGTTGACCTGACCATTCTGTACGAGACGCTCAAGCAGCGCAAGCAAGTCGAGGATGTGGGTGGGGCGGCTTATCTGGCCGAACTGTGGGACGCCGCCCCGACCGCCGCCAACGCCGAGTACTACGCCCGCATCGTGCGAGATAAAGCGGTGGTGCGGAACCTCATCCACGCCAACACCGAACTACTCCGTGACGCCTACGACGGAGTGATGAGCGCCGACGAACTGCTCGGCATGGCCGAGCGGAAGGTGCTGGAGATCGCCGAACGGGGCACGGTGGGGGTGACCAAGACGCTCGAAGACGCCATGCACGAGGCGTTCGACCGAATTGATGCCAAGGCCCGCGGCGACCTCACCGGCACTGGCATCCCGACCGGGTTCGTCGACCTCGACAACCTGACCGCTGGCCTGCACAACAACGAGCTGATCATCATCGCCGCGCGGCCGTCGGTTGGGAAAACCGCGTACGCGCTGAACGTGGTGCGGCATGTGGTCGTCGAGGAGAAACTGCCGGCATTCTTCGTTAGCCTGGAAATGGCGAAGGTGGAACTGGCCGAGCGTCTGCTCTGTTGTCAGAGCCGGGTCGACGCCCACAAGGTCCGCAAAGGTCAACTCAACTCGGACGATATCCAGAAACTCATTGCCGCGCAGGATGCCCTCCGGGGCAACAAGCAGGACGGGTTTGTCAAGCTGTTTATCGACGACGCCCCGCAGCAGACCATGCTCCGAATTGCTGCCAACGCCCGCCGGCTGAAACTGCGCCACGGGCTACGGTTGGTCGTCATCGACTATCTGCAACTCATCGAACCGGAAAGCCGCAAAGACCCCCGCCAGGAGCAGGTGGCGCAGATCAGCCGGCGCCTAAAGTTCCTCGCCCGTGAGTTGCAGATCCCGGTGATTGCGCTCGCACAGGTGAACCGGGGTAGTGAAGACCGCCAGGACCATACCCCGCGATTGTCGGACTTGAGGGAATCGGGGTCGATTGAACAGGACGCCGACACGGTGATGATGTTGCACCGGCCGGCGCGGTTCGACAAATCGCAGGAAGACAACGTGCTGGAGATCCACCTGGCCAAGCAGCGAAACGGGCCGGTCGGTCAGATCACGCTGACCTACCTGAAGCAATACATGCGGTACGAAAACTACGCCGCCGACCTGGGCCCCGCAGCCTACTGACGGCCGCGGGGCCGTGGGTCGGATTACTTCGGCGGGCCGGTCGGGGCACCCGGCGGCGGGCCGCCGCTTCCGGGCCGCCCACCACCTCCGGCGGGCGGACCAGACGAAGTCGGGGCGCCGGCCGGCTGCGTGCCAGCCTTGCCGGCCCAGAGGTTGGCGTACTCGGGTTCGCCGACCTCTTCGATCTTCCCACCGGTGAAGGCGACCTGTTTCTTGCCATCTTTGCCTTCAGCCTCGAACACCACCGGGGCGACCGAACCACGACCGCCGCCCACCTTGTAGCGAATCTTGAACGGTTTGCCGTCCCGCTCCGACTTGAAGAGGTCGTCCATTTTGTTGGGGTCGATGCCCATCGCCGAGAGCTTGTCGGTGGCGTAGCCCTTGATCCAGTCTTTGAAGTCGGCCTCGTCTTTCGGGCCGCCGCTGTTCTTCATGTTTTGGTAGGCGGCGTACATGTTCGCCAACCGCTGGGCGTTCGACTTGTTCTGAGCGGCGATGTCCTTGGTGTAATCTGGCCCGCCGCAGCCCGTGAGTGCGGCAGCCACGACGACCAAACCGGAGAGGACGAGCCGCCGCTGGGCGGACAGGAAGTTCATGGCGAGTAATCCAGTGTGAGGTAACGGAACCGCGTGGGCGAGCGGGCCTCCGCTCGCCCACGCGGCAGTGAGAATCAGTTGGTTAGAAATCGTTGGCGTTCAGCACAGCGCCGTCGTCGCGGCGGCACAGGCGGTACAGCACGCTGTTGTTGTCGTGGAACCCGCTGTTCCCCGAGTTGCCGATGGTCATGCGGATGCTCCGCACCGACCCATCGCCGAACACGGCATTCATTATCCCGGTGTGGGCCGAGCCGAAGCCAGGCTCCCAGAACCGGCCGCCACCAACATCCGCCCAGCTCACACGGTTCGGGTTGTTGTCGGCGAGGATGGGCAGCCAGTTACCAGCCAGACGCATGTTCGGCCAATCGCTGTTGTGAGCCCAACCCGGCACGTCCCACCAATCCCACACTTGAGCCTGGTACTGGCGGGCCGACACCGCCTTCTCCATGATGGCGACGGTGTTGGACGAACCATCCATGATGCCGACAGCCGTCACGTTGCCGTACTTGCGGGTGAGAGCCGGGTTGTCCTTACGGACGTGACCGCTCTTGACGATGATCCCCTTGAACGTGTTCGGTTCGTTCCCATCCGGCGGCTGGTTGGATTGCCACTGGTTACCCCACTCGACCATGCATCCTGCGTAGTCGTTCAGGGCGTACACCGACCCCCAGGAAGCGGCCTGCGACAGTCGATTCGACCGAGACGGGCACTGGAACGTCTTCACCGGCACTTCGACCGGAGCACGGCCCAGAGCCGCCTGCCAAGTGTAAGGGCCGCCGGTGAGAAGGAACTGATTCAGGTTGTCCTGCTCGATGTAAGGCAGGATCTGCGCGGCCCACCCAACGCACGGGAAGTTGGCGCCAAACT
>JALOQR010000035.1 GCA_025459365.1 Fimbriiglobus sp. | reverse complement strand
GCGGAGAAGACGGGGAGCAGAAGGGGGTTCAGAAACGCGAAGCCGGGGAGAAAGAGAAAGATGAGCATGAGCACGCCCAACCCCCGCCCGCGGCCGCCCTGGCGATCCTTCGGCATGCCGGCGAGGAACAAGTGGGCGAGGAAGGTGAACAGGCCGAACAGACCGAACACCACCCCAGTCACCGCGAAGGGAATGGACAACTCCTCCACGTCGCGGTCATTCAGAGGCATTCCGTCGGCGAGCCGACGGAGGTGCGGCATCACGTCGAAGTAGATGCCCGCAGCCACGACGATCGGGACGCCGATCAGCGCGATCAACATCCTTACACCGAGCATTCGGTAACCGAGCGCGACCGACTTCCACCCCTTATGCATCGGGCTGGCGTCGGTGTCGGTGTCAACCGGGGGGTCGTTGTCGTCGCGGCGGGGCCGACGGGCCGGGGAGGGGCGATTGTCGTCGTTCTTCTTCTTCTTCGGTTCGGGGATTTCATCGCCCTCGTCGTCGTCACGGCGGCGAGCGACCGGGACGGACGGCGATTCGGGCGGGGGGGCAGGTGGACGGGCTTCGGCGAGGGGGGCGGGCGGGGTGGTCTGTGGAACGGTCATCACCCCGCCGCACTTCGGGCACTTCACCCGCCTGCCACCGGCGTCGTCTGGCACCTTCAACTTGGTCGGGCAAGTGGGGCACGCGATCGTCAGCGGCATGGCCGGCCTCGGGGTGAACCTACCGGCCGCCGCGGCTGGTCAAATCGGCCAGGCGCTTCTCGGCCAGCTTGATCCGCTGTTCGTCGGTGTCGTGGGCGATCTGTTCGCGGTAGAGTTCGATCGCCTTCGTCCGCTCGTTCAGCAGCCTGTCGTAAATGTAGGCGGCCCGCATCCGCGCGTCCGTGCGGGTGCCCTTTTGCCACTGGTAGCTCCGCTCGAAGTAGGCGGCGGCGCGGGCGTACTGCTTGAACGCCCGCCCCTCGTACAGGTCGCCGAGTTTGTAAGCCACGTCGGCGATCTTGTCCGAACTTGGGTGCTTTTCCAGGATCTCCCGCAGGAGCACCTCACACCGCCGCTGGTTCAGCACGTAGTCGGCACCGGTCCCCTTGTCGAAGTACTTCATCGCCTCGACGAACAGGTCGTTCGCCTCCTTCACGTTCGTCTTGGCCTCTAGCGTCGGCGGGGGCACATCGGCGATGTCGAGCCGATACGACGGTTTATTGGTCAGGTGGAAGGCTCGTAGTTCGTCTTCCACCCAGCGTGCTTTTTCTTTGTCGCCGCTCTTCTCGTACTGCTGGTAGAGGGCAACGAGCGACGCCTGGTACTCCTTGCGGGCGGCGATCAACCGCTCAACGAGTGGGCCGTCGTTCGGGCCGGCGGGGGCGGGGGCGGCCGGTTTGGGCGGGTCGGCGGCAAAAAGGAAAACGGAGGTGAAGAAGGCGACAGGCAGCCAACGGAACTGCGACAACATGGTGCGACCTCGGGAAAGGTTGTTTCGGCGAGCGGGGGCGTTGATCCCCTGGTGCCAGCCGGAGTCGCACCAGCCCGCTCACGCGGGCCGCTCGCCGGGAGGGTTCGGCGGCGGGTTCTGTTCGGGCGGCTTCACCGGTGTGTGGGCGCCGCTCTGACCGAGCGGCACATAGGCGCCGCTCTGCCGCTGCTCCGGGCGGCCAAAGATCATCCGCCCGGCTGGGTTCTGGAGCACGCTGGTGACAACAATCGACACTTCCTGGCCGATCAGGTTCCGCCCCTGCTCGACGACCACCATCGTGCCATCTTCCAGGTAACCGACTCCCTGCCCCATCTGGTCGCCGGCCCGCACCACCTTGAGCATCAGGTACTCGCCGGGCAGGGCCACCGTCTTCAGCGAGTTGGCCACTTCGTTCAGGCTGATGACATCGACGCCCTGAAGCTGGGCCATCTTGTTCAGGTTGAAGTCATTCGTGACTACGCGTCCGCCGATCACCTTGGCGAAGGCGACCAACCGCTCGTCCACCTTCATCTTCTCGCCCGGCTTGAGTTCGCCGGCGTTCCCCTCGTGGATGTGCAGTTCGATCTTCGGGTTACCCTGCATCTTCTTCAGGATGTCGAGCCCGCGCCGCCCACGGTTCCGTTTCAGCTTGTCGGAGCTATCCGCGATGCCCTGCAGTTCTTGCAGGATGAACCGTGGCACCACCAGCCTCGTGTCAATGATGCGCGTGTCGCACAGGTCCGCAATGCGGCCATCAATAATTACGGACGTATCGAGCACGAGCGGGCGGCCGCCCTTCACCTGTTTGGTAAATTCGACAAAGGGGATGAACACGCGAAAGTCGTCACGCACCTGCACCAGCAGAGAAACCCCGACATACGCACCGATCAGCATGACCGTCGCCCGCAGCACGGCCGCCACCTTGGCTCCGCCATCGACCGGCGGTGGGTTCACAAGCAGGGCGACAATGCCGACGAGTTGATCGAGGGCGAGGCTCACTAGCCACCCGAACACCAGGCCAAACAGCAGGCCGAACAGCACCGCCGACACGTTCGCCACCCGCTTTTCTTTTTGGCGGACATCGGCAATCAACACCGCGGCCGCCGCCGCCGCGACCACACCACCGGCTAACGTGCCGAACACAGGCGAGCCGAAGTCTCGGGTACCCACAGCGAACGCGAACGCGGCGACCAGCGCGGCCAGGGCGACGAACGCCCCGCGGACGACCCACAACAGCATGGACGACCTCGGAGAGAGTGCAAGACGAGCCGCGACCGTCAGGGAGCGGGTGATTCTATCCCCGCTCCCTGGCGGTCGCGGCTCGTCCTGGGCTACCCGAAATGCTATAAATCGGCGTTCGGCTGGAACAGACGGCGGTACTCCTGTTGGGCGTACCGATCCGTCATGCCGGCCAGATAATCCCGCATCACCACCTCCAGCGACGGCACCAGCCGACGACCCGGCAGCGGCGGGTCGGCCGGCGGGAATGGCAGTTTGGATGCGCCCTTGACGAATAGGCGGGGGGTAATTTGGGTCAGTCGTGAGGGAGTCTCACGCGAAACAGTCCACAACTGGAGTCGACAAAATGAAGCACCTCGCTGCCCTCGTCTCCGCGGTCGTGTTCTCCACCGCCGCGATGGCCGCAGACCCGACCCTGGAAATCAAGCCGACCGGGACGACGAACGGAACGAATTCCGTCATCATCGAGTTCGAGGTCAAGAACCTGCCGGACGGGATCGGGATCTCCGGTGTCACTCCGGTGCAGGAACTGAAAATCAACGGGAACGTCATCAACGCAAACACCTACGCGGTGACGGTCACGGGAACCACAGGCAAGATCACGGTGAACGGCGCTCTCCAACCGGGTAAAGCGCCTGTGGTTCTGAAGGTCAATCTGACGGGCAACAAGCCAGCGGTGTCGCAAACGAAGGAAGTGGACTTCAAGTCCGCAGAGAAGAAGGAAGAAGAACTCGGCGTCGGGTGATTCGGCCTCGGGCACTCCATCTCTGTTGAGCCGATAGGAACGTCGTCTGCGAGATGACTTTGAGGCAGGTGCGTCTCATGATCCGGGCGCACCTGCCCGCCCGACAAATGGAGGTATGCCATGCGCAGGCGGGGTCGAGGTGAGCGTGGTGGCTTCTCGCTCATCGAATTACTCGTTGTGATCGCGATCATTAGCGTACTGATCGGACTACTGCTTCCGGCAGTGCAACAGATCCGGGAGGCTGCCGGGTTGCTAGAAAGCAAGAACAACTTGAAACAAATCGGTCTCGGGTTTCACAACATTGCGACGTCTCACGAAGGGCAACTCCCTCCACATTACCCAACTCTGCAGAAGTTCGACCGGCTGAATTCCTTCCAGTCACTACTGCCATATGTCGAACAAACCTCACTTCACACAATAATCCGGACTGGAGGGCTGAGTACCGACCAGTTGCAGTTTCTTCCGGTGAAAACCTTCGTAAACCCGCTCGATCCATCTCGTGGGTCCGTGAATGAATACGTATCTCCTTCTTCTACGGCATCTCGGTTCGGCCGGATGTCCGCTTCGAGTTATGCGCTAAACGCAACATTTTGGTGTGAGTTCCCAAACATGCGGAACATCACAGACGGCGCTTCCCAAACGATCTGGGTGGCGGAACACTTTGGCTACCAGTGCGATCAGACCAGCTTTCTTTACAACACCAGCTTCAACACCAGTTGGCAGGGGGCGCAACCCGCGACATTTGCAATGCACCGCTATATGGCGCGTCCTGCACCAGGGGACTACACCCCCACCACCAGCGGCAACCCGCCGGTGAGCACGGCGGCGGGCGGGGTGACGTTCCAGGTTCGGCCGAAGGTGAGCGAGTGCGACCCGCGGCAGCCGAACGCCAGTTCGAGTAGCGGCTTGCAGGTGGGGTTGGCCGACGGCAGTCTGGGGGGCCGTCACCCCCGCCGGCGGGGAAGTGCTGTCCGACTGGTGAGTCACAAATCGGCGTTCGGCTGGAACAGACGGCGGTACTCCTGTTGGGCATACCGGTCGGTCATCCCCGCCAGATAATCCCCCATCACCTGCCACAAGGAGAAAGCAATTTGGTTCGCTCTTGACGAACACGCGGGGGGGGTAATTTGTGCCGACCGTGACGGCAACTCACGGTGCCCCTCACACAGTGGAGTCGATGGCATGCGGACGCTGACAACCTTCCTCGCATTGTTCCTTCTGATCGGAGCGGCAACGGGAGCCAACCCAGCACCGGTGATCGCCACATCTGGTAAGACGAACGGCACAAATACTGTAGTCGTCGGATTCGAACTCAGCAACAATGGGGCTTTTCCTGTAACGGTTAGTCCCATTGCGGAACTCACGATCAACGGCACCGTCATTGCAGCCAATGACATTTCATGGAGCAACTTTAACGGCAAGATTAATGTCACCGCCCGAGGAGTGGCTGTTCCGTTGTTCGGCAAAGTGAAGGTGAAGATCAAGGCCAACCTTAATGGGGGTGGGACGACAGGTACGACCGAACAGGAGGTCGAATTCAAAAAATCGATCAACGGTACCGGTGGTGAAGTGGAATCTGAGAGCTAGGCCATGAGCCAAACGAACCCACCGTTTTGACCAGGGGTCCTCGACATTGGGGGCCTTCTGAATGTGAGGCGGACATGAACCCTCAACGGCCACGCCGTTTGGCGATCTCCCTCATGGAACTGCTGGTGGTGATCGCCATCATTGCGATCCTCATCGGCCTGTTGCTCCCCGCCGTGCAGAAGGTCCGCGAGGTCGCCGCCCTTTCGCAAAGTCAGAACAACCTCAAGCAGATCGGCTTGGGGTTTCACACGATGGCGACCGCTCACGACGGCCGGTTGCCGGACCACAGACCGGGGAGGGATCACGGGCCTTACCTGTTCGGGCCTTATGAAGAGCTGTTGCCCTACATCGAGCAGGACAACTTGTACCGCTATTTCAGCTCCAAGGATGCCGACCCTCTGGACTTTTTCCTCAAACCAGTGCGAACCTACGTCAACCCGCTCGATCGCTCCATCGGGTCGACTAACCCCACACTGGTCTATTCCCCTGCGGCGCAGCAGCGGCTTTCCCTGAGCAGCTATGCTCTCAACACCCAGTTCTGGCACGATGCCCCACACCTGCGGCGGATCACGGACGGTACTTCACAAACGATCTGGGTAGCGGAGCACTACGCGTACCGATGCGGCACGGCCACGTTCCTCTACCTGACCATGACCGGGTCGAGTTGGTCCGAACAGCCCTCCACGTTCGCGATGCCGGAGATGTGGGGCCGGCCGGCGCCGGGGGACTACATCCCCGTTCCGTCCGGCAACCCGCCGGTGACGACGGCGGCGAACGGGGTGACGTTCCAGGTGCGGCCGACGCCGGCCGACTGCGACCCCCGCCAGCCGAACGCCAGCTACTCGGGCGGCTTGCAGGTGGGGTTGGCCGACGGCAGCATCTGGGGGGCCGTCACCCCCGCCGGCGGGGAAGTGCTGTCCGACTGGTGAGTCACAAATCGGCGTTCGGCTGGAACAGACGGCGGTACTCCTGTTGGGCGTACCGGTCGGTCATCCCCGCCAGATAATCCCCCACCACCACCTCCAGGTGCGGCACTAGCCGGCGGCCGGGCAGGATGGGGTCGGCCGGCGGGCCAGCTACCGCACTCGCCCCCGCCCACCGCCGCAGGTGCCGCTCGGGCAACAACTCCGGCGATTTCACGTACTCGTCGAACAACGCCCGCAAGATGCGTTTCCCGTTGGCCGTCATCCGCAACACCCGGTGGTGCCGGTACACCCGCTCGCGGAGGAACTGCTCCAGCCCCCGCTTCATCCGCCGCACGTCCGCCCCGAATCCAACCAACTGTTCGGCCGCCCGCACATCGGCCAGGCTCGCCGGTTGGATGTCCGCGAGCCGACGGGAAGTCTCCTCCACCAGATCCGTCACCTGCCACGCCAGCAGTTCGCGCACCACCGCCGTGCGGAAGGCGTGCCCAGAGAGAGTCGGGTGACGGCGACGGGTAAGTTCGGTACACCGTTGCCAGAATTCGACCTCTTTCAGGTCGTCGAGGGTGATGAACCCCAGCCCGAGGGCGTCGTCGGTGTCGTGCGTGTCGTAGGCGAGGCTGTCGACCACGTCGACCACCTGGGCTTCAAGCGGCGGTGAGCGGTGGCGGACGAACTCGGCCATCTCCGGGGCATCGAGCTTGGCCGCATGGCGGACGAACGCCTCTCGCAACTCGTAGGTGAGGTTCAGGCCGGGGAACTCAGGGTAACGTTCTTCGAGTTCATCCACCCGCCGCAGGCCGTACAGGTTGTGGTTGAACCCGCCGAAGGTCCGCAGGCACTCGTCGAGCGCCGCCTCGCCGGCGTGTCCGAACGGCGGGTGACCGATGTCGTGAGCGAGGGCGATGGCTTCGGTCAGGTCTTCATTCAGCCGCAGGCGGCGGGCGACGGTGCGGGCGACCTGCGTGACTTCGAGTGTGTGCGTCAGGCGGGTGCGGTGGTGGTCGTTGACCGACGCGACGAGCACTTGCGTTTTGCCCGTCATGCGGCGGAAGGCGGAGCTGTGCACGATCCGCTCGCGGTCGCGTTGAAACGCCGTGCGATACGTGTGGGGTGGCTCGGGGTGGCGACGTCCACCGCTGTCGGTGGTGCGGACGGCGAACGGGGCCAGCCAGCCGTCTTCGTGGGCGAGCCAGGGATCGGTGGGGAGCGTGGGAGCCAACATGCCGGAATTGTAGGTCACAGGCCGGGCGAGTGTGGCTCGCCCAGCCCCGTGCGGGTGAGTTACCTCCCATCTTTGCTCATCAGGTACTTCAGCAGGTCACGGAGTTCGTCGGGTTTGAGGGCGTCGAACAAGCCTTCCGGCATCACCGAATTGTTCGTGCCCTTCCGTTCGTCGATGTCGGCCTTGCTCAGCACCACCTCTTCGTTGACGGTTCGCACGGTGACGGTTTGCGGGGTCTCGCCCTTCACCAGCCCGCTCAGTTGCCGGCCGTCCTTCAAATAGAACTGCGTCATCTTGTAATCGAACGGCACCACCGCGTTCGGGTCGATCACGTTTTCGAGCAGGTAGTCGAGGTTCGCCCGCTGGCTGCCGGTGAGTTCCGGGCCGACCGCCTGCCCCTCGCCGAACAGTTTGTGGCACGTCCCGCATGTCTTGGCGAACAGCACCTTCCCTCTCGTAGCGTCCCCCTTGGCGATGTCGTCGGCGGTGAGCTTGTTCTTGTATTCGGCGATCTTCGCCTTCGCGTTCGCGGTGCCGGCCTTCACCTCGCCCCACACTTTGGTGAGTTTGTCGGCGACCGCCTTGTCTTTCAGCCCGGCGATCTGCCGGGCGGTGAAGGCGGTGATGTCCCCCTTCGGTACGGTGCTCTTCTCGACCGCATCGAGTAGCGCGGAAGCGTAGGCGGCCCGCGATGATAGCGTCAGCACCGCGTCGGCCTTCTCGTCGGCGGTGAGCTTGGGGTACATCTCCAGCAGCACGGCCGGGGTCTTGTCGTCGGCGTAGTTCGCCAGCCCGCGGATGGCGGCGGCACGCACGGCAGGATCGGCGAGCAACTTCCGCAAGTCGGCATCGAACCCGGCCGTCTTGCGACCGGCGAGCAGGCTCACGGCGCGTTCGCGCTCATCCGCGGGCTTCTTCCCGTCGGCGATCCGCTCCTTCAGGAATGCGACGACTGTCCCGTCGCCGAGCATCAGGCCGAGTTCGTCGAGTTGCTTCCGCAACTCGGGCGACTTCGTGTCGAGGTAGTGGGCGTAGGTGGACTGCCAGAGTTGCGACGGGGCAGTCTTCACGCCCGCCAGACCGATGCTCAGCCCTCGCACGGCCGCAATGCGGCACTCGTCGGAGGGCATGGAAGGGAGTTCCTTCAGAATCGCGTCTGCTGCTGACAATGACTTGTCAGCAATCGCCACGAGCTTGCGGGAGAGAAAGTCGTAGAGGAGGGGTTGTTTCGCCTTCGCCGTCATCAACTGACTCATGTCGAATCCAGCGGTTTCGACGGCATACCAAACCATTAGTTTTGTGTCTGCATCGTCCGCGTCATGCTTCAACAGCCCAGACAGTGCCGCCAACTCGTAGTCACCCTTTAGTTGCTTCATCTGTCCCGCAACAACGCGGCGGACGATGGGGCTGTTGTCCGCCCCCAAGTTGGCGACCACTTCGCGGATGAACTTGCCGGGCTCTTTCGCATCGAATCCAAGCCGGATACCCCAAACACGAACCGCATCGTCGCCGTGCTTCGTCATCTGCTGGCAGTCTTGCGGATAGAGCCATCCGACCGCATTCTTGCACCACGCCAGCCGTAGGCGGTCGCGAGCGGACAAGTCATTCCGAAACAGGTCGTTCAACGCGACCTCGAGTCCCTTCGGTAATCCGGTGCTGACGCTGCGTTCCTGCAACACCCTCCTCGCTTTCCGGCTGAGCCACTCGTTCTGGCTCGTCACCGCCTTCACCAACTCCTCGTCGGTCATCTTGCTCACGTCGCCCTTGAATGGCTTCAGGTCGCCGTAGGTGACGCGGTAGATGCGGCCGTTGGTGGTGTCCGCCACGTCGTAGTTGTGGCACTCGCCGGTGTCGCACCAGTCGCTCACGAACAGTTCGCCGGCCGGCCCCTGCTTCACGCAGATGCCGCGGAACCACGGGTCGTTGGCGAACAGGAAGTCGGGCCGACGGACGCCCTTCATGCCAGTCTTGGTGCGTTCCAGGCCGTCGTTGTTCAGGCGGTTGCCGTGGATGTTCGCGGTGAACAGTGTGTTGCGGTACTCTTTCGGGAAGTTGTCGCCGAGGTAGATGGCCGCCCCGCTGTGCGCGTGCCCGCCGCCGGCGTCGTCGTGTTCCTTCTTCACCTCGCCCGTCTTCTGGTTCGCCCGGCTCTCGGTCCAGTGCCCGCCGCCCCAGTGCTTGTAGTCCACCGCGCTGCCCATGTACCCGTAGGTGTGCGGGTTGTAGTCCTGGCCGTACATGCGGGTGTACCGCCCGCCCGGCACGACGTGGAACAGGTGGTCGATCACGCAGTTGGTGATGAACATCTCGCCGTGTTCGTCGAAGTCGAGGCCCCACGGGTTGGTGGTGCCGGTGGCGACGACTTCAAACACCTTCCGCGTGGGATGGAACCGCCACACGCCGCAGTCGAACGGCACGCGGTCCTTGTCCGGCGTGCCGGGCTTGCCCACCTTCGATTTCGTCTGGATGCCGTTGCACCCGTACAGCCAGCCGTCCGGCCCCCAGATGAGCGAGTTGAAGACGTTGTGCTTGGCGTCCTTGATGTTCCAGCCGTCGAGCAGCACCTCGGGCTTGCCGGCGGGTTTGTCGTCCTTGATCGGGAGGAAAATCAGGTTCGGCGAACTGCAAAGGTAGACTCCTCCGAAGCCGAGTTCGATGCCCGACAGGTTCACGCCGTCATCGAGCACCACGGTTCTCTTGTCGTGCCGGCCGTCGCCGTCGGTGTCTTCGAGGATGATGACTCGGTCCTTACCGCCTTTCCCATCCTGGCTCCACTTCGGGTACATCAGGCACTCGACCACCCACATCCGCCCGCGGTCGTCGAAGGTGAAGGCGATCGGCTGTACAACGTCTGGCTCGCCGGCGAACAGCGACACCTTGAAGCCGGGCGGGAGTTTCATCTTCGCCGCGGCGTCAGCGGTGGGGACGGGCTTGTCGGCAGCGGATGCGAGCGAGCAGAACGCGAGCAACGGGAGGAGCCGACGCATGGGGGAGGCCCGAAACGCGGTTGGGGAGCGGGGGAGGTTCGGGTATGGTAATCGAAGGCGGTCGTGGACGCGAGCGCCAGATGGAGGGGGTACGGATGAGCGCCGTTTCCACACCACTCATCACCGCCGAGGAGTTCGGCCGGAGGCCGGAGCCAGCCGACGGGTCGAAGGAGGAACTCGTCAAAGGAATGATCGTCACCATACCCCCGCCCAAAGCCCTGCACGGCCTGACTCAAACGCTGATCGCGTCTCTGCTGTTGGGGTTCGTTCGCCCCAGGCGGCTCGGCTGGGTCGCAACCGAATCCGGCACGGTGTTGGAAAGCGACCCGGATACCATTCGCGGGCCCGACGTGGCGTTCTACAGCATCACCCATCTGCCCGCACCACCGATTGACTACTTCGAGATCGCCCCCGATCTGGTGGTAGAAGTGCTGTCGCCGGACGACCGCCGAAGCCGGGTGCGGGACAAAATCCGCGAGTACATCTCGGCCGGAGTACGATTGGTGTGGCTAGTCGACCCAGAAACGCGGACGGTGCTGGAATACCGCGGCTCACTCCGGGGCACCGAATACGACGAGAGCGACACCATCACCGGGGCCGATGTGCTGCCCGATTTCTCTTGCCGGGTGGCCGAGTTGTTCCCCTGATCCCGCTCGCAGGTCGGTCAGCCGGCGAGTACGTCGTCATACACCCCCCGCAGGCGGGCAAAGAGTTGGTCCCAGGTATGGTGTGCGCGGATCTGTTCCAGGGCAGCGGCGGTCAGGCGGGCGGCGGCGGCCGTGTCGCGGAGCAACTCATGCAAGCGACGGGCGTACCCAACATGGTCGTCGGCGGCCACGAGGAACCCGGTGCTCTCGTCGGCGACGATCTCGGGGATGCCGCCAACCGGAGCGGCCAACACCGGCGCACCGCTCGCCTGAGCTTCCAGCAGCGTGAGCGGTAAGCCCTCGGTGGCCGACGGCAACACCACGGCGTCGGCCGCACGCATCAGGTCTGGCATGTCGGCCCGCTGGCCAAGCAGCCGTACCCGATCCCCCAGGCCGAGTTCAGCGATCAGTGCCGTCACCCGATCGGTAAAGGTGGTCACACCGCCGCGTTCGATGCCGGCGAGCCACAGTTCGGCGTCAGTGCCGAGTTGACGCAGTTCCTGCATGGCACGGATGGCGGTGAGTTGCCCCTTGAACTCGGCGAGGTTGGCGGCCATCAGCACCATCGGGCGGTCGGTCGGGGCGGAGACAGCCTGCTTCGCCGTTGCTTTGTCGCCGGGGAAGAACCGACCCACGTCCACCGCGTTCGGGATGGCCATCAGGCGAATGCGGCGAAGGGTGTCGGCCGGAAGGGCGGCCTCCACCTGCTTCACCAGGAAACCTGCACAGGTGACGATCGCGTGAGGTGGGTCGCGAAACGCCCAGCGGTAGTCGTCTGGGGTGTACTGACTGTGAACGTGGCCGACAGTTCGAGCGGCGGTGCGACGCCACACCCGTCCTGTGACGCCATACGCCGGGCACGAGTGGACGTGAACCAGATTCCCCCGTCCCCGCAACCGCACCCACAGCCGGGCCAGTTCGACGGCCGCCCGCAGTCCACCGGACCGGAGACCCGGTTGGTCGTATCGGTCGTGGGCCAGCCCGCGGCGATCGCACTCGGCCGACGCCGGCCCGTGGCCGCCCACCCACGCCGTCACCCGGCAGGCGGTCGCCTTCAACCGGTCGGCCACGGCCAACGCGTACAGGGTGCCCCCGCCCAACTCGGCAGCGTCAAGGAACTGGTGGTAGTGCATCAAGTGGGTTCCGGCGGTCGGGGCAGGAGTCTACACTATAGGTCACTCCCGCCGGCCCATCACCCCCTGAGGCCTCTCCCGTGCCACCGATCACCGATGCTCAGGTCCGCGAGTACCACGACCGCGGATCCACCCTCGCCCGTGGACTGTTCAGCCCAGCCGAAATCGGCTTGCTGTACCGCGCCGCTAAGGAAGACAACGAACTCGATCAACGGAGCTTCGGACGGGCCGACGGCGAGGGCGGCGTGGTGCGGCTGAGTCTGTGGAACCACCCGGGCGACGGCATTTATGGCATGTTCGCGCGGTGCGAGCGGATGGTGAAGAGCTGTGAGAAGTTGCTTGCCGACGAGGTGTACCACTACCACTCGAAGATGATCCTGAAAGACGCCAAGGTGGGCGGAGCGTGGACCTGGCACCAGGACTACGGCTACTGGTACCAGAATGGTGTGCTCGAACCACGGCTGGTGAGCGTGTTTATCGCCGTCGATCCGTGTACTCGCCTGAACGGCTGCTTGCAGGTAATCGACTACAGCCACCACTGCGGGCGGATCAACCACACCCTGACAGGCGAACAGGCCGGGGCCGACAAGGACCGCGTCGAGGAGATGCTGAAGCGACCAGAGCGGTTCCCACTGACGTACGTGGAGATGGAGCCGGGCGACGCCTTGTTCTTCCACTCGAACCTGCTCCACCGCAGCGACCAGAACAAGTCCGACAACCCCCGCTGGAGCATGATCTGCTGCTACAACGCCAAGACCAACGACCCGTACAAGGACAGCCATCACCCGCGCTACACTCCGCTGAACGTGGTCGCCGATCACATGATCGAGAAGGTGGGGGTGAAGCGGTTCGCTGACAGCGGTGACGTGGCCTGGCTCGAAGACAAGCGGGACAGCAGCGCCAAGGCACTGGCGGAAGCGGAGGGGTAAAGGCGTGGTTCGCGGCGAGCCGATCCTTTACAGGGTTCGGCTCGCCTCCTCTGACCACTGCACTTACGGCTCTTCCAGGTAGGTGTACCCGGAGAGGCCGTTCTCGTAGAAGCTGAGGAACGCGCGGCTTTCGGCGAGGCTCAGCTTGCCCGCACGCACGGCGCGTTCCACATCCTTGCGGATGCGGTCAGTCAACTTCTCGGCGCTGTACTGCACGTAGTTCAGTACCTCTGTCACCGTGTCGCCCTTGATGACCACGTCCACGTTTGGTGTGCCGTCCGGCTCCAGATGCACGTGGACGGCGTTCGTGTCGCCGAACAGGTTGTGCAGGTCGCCGAGGATTTCCTGATACGCTCCGAGCAGGAACACCCCCAGGCAGTACTGCTCGCCTTCCTTGTACGGGTGAAGTTCGAGCGTGCTCCGCACGTCCCGCAGGTCGATGAACTGATCGATCTTGCCGTCGGAATCACAGGTGATGTCGCCCAGCACCGCTCGCCGGCTGGGGTTCTCGTTCAGCCGGTGGATCGGCATGACCGGGAAGAGTTGCTTGATGGCCCACGAGTCCGGCATGCTCTGAAACAGGCTGAAGTTGCAGAAGTAGGTGTCGGACATCAAACTCTCCAACCCCTGCAACTCCTCCGGCACGTAGTCGAGTTCCTTGACGATCTTCTGCAGTTTGCGGCCGATGGCGAAGAACAGCCGCTCGGCCTGCGCCCGCTGCATCAGCGGCATGTACCCGAGGTTAAAGGTGCCGAGGCACTCCTCCATCTCCTGCACGGCGTCGTGGTAGCTTTCGATGCAGTTCTTCTTGGTCAGGTCGCGGTGGATGGCGAAGAGGTCTTGCAATGGCTGCGGGCTGTCGGCGGGGATGCTCTCCGGAGCGGAGCAACTGTCGTAGTTACTGGTGCCAAGCACATCGAAGACGAGCACCGAGTGATAGGCCACCAGCGCCCGCCCGCTCTCGGAGATGATCTGCGGGTGCGGCACGCCGGCCTCGTCGCAGACCGTCTTGATGCGAAACACAACGTCGTTGGCGTATTCTTGCAACGTGTAGTTGATGCTGCTCTCGAAGTCGGTCTGGCTGCCGTCGTAGTCAACACCTAGCCCGCCGCCCACGTCGATGATCTTCAACCCAGCCCCGAGGCTCACCAGTTCGGCATAGATGCGAGCGGCCTCATTCAGCGCCTCTTTCACTTTGCGAATGTTGGTGATCTGGCTGCCCATGTGGAAGTGCGTCATCTGCAGGCAGTCGCCCATGCCGCGGGCCTTCAGATACTCGAAGGCTTCGAGCACTTCCGTCAGCGTCAGGCCGAACTTGCTGCGGTAGCCGGCACTCCCTCGCCACCGCCCGCTTCCGCGGGTCGCCAGTTTCACCCGCACGCCGATCGGCTGACGCACGCCCAGTTCCTCGGCGTGCTTGACGATCAACTCCAACTCGCTCAACTTCTCCACCACCGGGATGATGTTCTTGCCGATCTTCCGCGCCAGCACCACCATCTTGATGTACTCGTCGTCCTTGAACCCATTGCAGATGATGGGCACATCGGCCCCGTTGGTGATGGCCAGCACGGCCAGCAGTTCAGGTTTGCTGCCGGCCTCCAGGCCAAACCCAAACTGTTTGCCGATGTTCAGCACCTCTTCCACCACCTGACGCTGCTGGTTCACCTTGATCGGATACACACAGCTGTACGTGTTCTGATACCCGTACTCGGTGATCGCCTTCCCGAAAGCGTCGGCCATCTCGCCGATGCGGTGTTTGAGGACGTCGGTGAAGCGGAGCAGGATGGGGAGTTGGATACCGCGGTGCTGGAGTTGGTCGACGAGTTCCTTGACGTCGATCGACTTCGCCGGGTCTTTGGTCGGGTGGACGACGACGTGCCCGCTACCGTTGATGCCGAAGTACCCTTTCCCCCAGTTTTGCACGCTGTAGGTGTCGGCGGCGTCTTGGAGCGTCCAGGCGTGACTGTCGGTCGGCGCGGCAGGTTTGGCCATCAGAGGCGGTGCCCCGGTGCGGTGTCGGTGAGTGGAAAATTCATAGTAGGCGAATCGAGGGGACGTGCAACACGATCCCCCGGGAGCGCATCGGCAAGATGGGAGCGGAACTTGAAGCAATCCGGCCGGGCGAGTGGAGCGGCGTAAGCCGACGGTTGTTCATCACGCATCCGGCGGCTCATGCCACTCGACTCGCCGTTAGCCCGCATACACCTCCAAGAAGCCCCGCAGTTGCTCGACCAACAACGGCTTGAGCCTATCCGCTTGGAAGTCGTTGGCCGTCACGAATTTCAGCGTCACCACATCGACGCCTTCCCACCGCCCGCGGTCGAGCTTCGGTTCGCGGCCGATGCCATCCCACCGGGCCAGGTTGAACTGGCTCGGCTTCGTCGGTAGCCACACCTCCAAACTGGCCGCGTCCTTCGTCTTCACCCGCACCCAGAATCGGTTCGATTGTGGGACCCGCAGGGTAATGGCATCGACCACATCCCACTGGATCTTCAGGTTCGGCTCGATGTCGCGGAGCAGCTTCAGCAACTTCGGCAGCAGCGCCTTGTCCCACTTCCGCCCCTTGCCTGCCGGGAAGCCCTTGTCGCCGAGGTGCCACTTCTCGCCGTCGAGTTTCCACGGCATCGCCCCTTCCACCTTCGCGGCTGACGTTCCGCCGGCGTTCGTCAGTTCGGCGAACGACGCCACACACTTCTGGAGGAACGCCCGGAAGGCGGGCGTCTCCGCCTCTTCTTTTTTCACAACGGTGACGGTGACCGACTGCCCCGGCCCGCGGCCGTCGTTCGTCACCTCCACGCGGTGGTCGCGGCTGTACCCCTCGTGGCCGGGGTAATCGGAGAGCGGGCGGAGCTTCAGTTCGGCGGCGAGGTCGGCCTGTTTGAAGGTGTTGCGGCGGACGCGGAGGCAGAGCTTGAGGTACGCCTCGTGCCCGGTCATGGCGTGCAGGAACCATCCCTGCGATTTCTTCGGTGGGGCAACCTCGACGATGGTGCGGTGGTTCCAGTTTGTCTCGCCCCACTCGCCGAGGGCTTCGATTTGCTCGACCACACTCTGCAGGGCGTCGCCGTCCCACTTGCACGGGGTGCCCTTGGTGGTGATGCGATCGCGGGTGTGCCACTTCACCCCATCCGCCTCCCACGGCAACTTGGCGTCCTTGCCCACGTCGGCGAGGTCGATGTCGCCGAGTTTCTCGGCGAGTGCCTTTCTTGGATCGAACTTCGGCCGCTCGGCGTGTGGGCCGGCTTCGAGGATGCCGGCGAGGATGCGGCCGGTGTGCGACGCGGCCACCCTCACCACATTCTCCGGCGTACCGGCGGCAACCACCTGCCCGCCGTTGATGCCCGCCTCCGGCCCCATGTCGACGATCCAGTCAGCCGTCTTGATGACATCAAGGTTGTGTTCGACGACGATGACCGTGTTACCGAGATCGACCAGTCGGTGCAGCACGTCGAGCAGTTTCCGCACATCGTCGAAGTGCAGGCCGGTCGTCGGCTCATCGAGCAGGTAGAGCGTCTTGCCGGTGCTCGGCCTCGCGAGTTCCGCGGCGAGTTTCACCCGCTGTGCTTCACCCCCGCTCATGGTCGGTGCCGGCTGCCCCAACTGCATGTACCCCAGCCCGACGTCGGCGAGCGTCTGCAGCACTCCGCGAATCTTGGGGATGTTGCCGAACAACTCCAACGCCTCGCTCACCCGCATGTCGAGGACGTCGGCAATCGTTTTGCCGTGATACTGCACGAGGAGCGTTTCTGGGTTGTACCGCTTGCCGTGGCAGGTGTCGCACTCCACCCACACATCGGGCAAGAAGTGCATCTCGATCTTCTTCTGGCCGTTCCCCTCGCACGCCTCACATCGCCCGCCCTTCTGGTTGAAACTGAACCGCCGCGGGTGGTACCCCCGCACCTTGCTCTCGGGCAGGCGGCTGAACAACTCACGAATCAGGTCGAACACACCGGTGTAGGTGGCCGGGTTGGAGGACGGCGAGTTGCCGATGGGGTCTTGATCGACGTTGATGATCTTGTCGAGGTGATCCAGCCCGAGGATATCGTCGTGGGCGGCTCCGGCAGTGCGGGCACGGTTCAGTTTGCGAGCGAGAGTGTTGTACAGCACCTCGTTCACGAGCGAACTCTTGCCCGATCCGCTCACGCCGGTCACGGCGACGAAGCAGCCGAGCGGAAAGTGAACGTCGACGTTTCGCAGGTTGTGCTGACGAGCGCCGAGGATGGCAATCTGTTTCCCACTGTCTTCCACAGGTCGCCGGTTCGTCGGCACCGGGATGCTGAGCTTGCCGCCGAGGTACTGCCCGGTGAGGGACTGCTTCGCCTTCAGCACCTGACCTGGCGGGCCGGCAGCGGTGATCTCGCCCCCCTGGTCGCCGGCACCGGGGCCGAAGTCGAGCAGATGGTCGGCGCTCTCGATCACCTCGCGGTCGTGTTCGACGAGTAGCAGCGTGTTGCCGAGGTCGCGGAGGTGGTGCAGTGCCGCCAAGAGTCGCTGGTTGTCGCGCGGGTGCAGCCCGATGGTCGGTTCATCGAGCACGTACAGCACACCGGTGAGGCCGCTGCCGATTTGCGACGCGAGCCGGATCCGCTGAGCTTCCCCGCCGCTGAGCGTCGGCCCTTTGCGATCGAGGCTAAGGTAATCCAGTCCGACGTCCACGAGGAACTTGACTCGGTTGACGATCTCGCGGAGCACCTCGCCGATCACCTGTTGGTCGTGCTTGTTCAACTGGATCGTCTGAAACTGTTGGAGTACATCGCCGAGTGATCGGGAGCACGTTTCAAGCAAGGTCAACCCGTTGAACCGGGTGGCGGCGGCGTCGGGCCGAACGCGGGCACCGTGGCAGGCGTTGCACGGCACTTCGTCGACGATGTGATCGAGCCGAGCGCGGTACACGAAGCTGACGCGGCTGGCCTCGTCGATGGCGGGGAATAGCCCCTTGTACTGGAATTTGGCGGTCGGACGAGTTGCGGCCGCCAGGGGGCGGGATTTCCCTTTGCCTGTTCCCTTGCGATCACGGTTCGTGGTGTCGCCTGCCTCCAGCCACGCCTCGCCGGTGCCTTGCAAAATCGCCCGTTGGTGCTGGGGCTCCAGTTCGTTCCACGGAGTGTCGATGTGGAACCCGGCGTGCCTTGCGAGCGCTTCGGCAAACGGCCGCCACAGCGAACCCTTCTCGCAACTCGGCCACGCCGTAACCACTCCTTCGCTAACTGACAATGACTTGTCACCGATGAGTAGTTCGACATTCGCACCCCGCTGGAAGCCCAGTCCCTCGCAGGTGGGGCACCAGCCGAGCGGGCTGTTGAAGCTGTAATTGTGCGGGCTGAGCATCTCGTAGCTCGTACCACACTGATCGCAAGCCAGGTGCTGGGAAAACCGCTCCACCTTCCACTTGGCTTCGTCCACATCGTGATCCACGAAGGCGAGGTGCATCACGCCATTGCCGAGTGAAAGTGCCTGCTCCACAGCTTCCGCGATCCGCCCACGGGTGTTCGGGCGAACTACGTTCCGATCGATTACCACTTCCACCTTGTGCTTGCGGCGGTGGTCGATCGCCGGCGCTTCGTCCACGCTATAGCTCTTGCCGTCCACCCGCATCCGGATGAATCCGGCCCGTCGGATTTCGTCCCAGATCGCCTCGAACGTCTCCTGTCCCTTGCGCTCGACCGGGGCCATGACGTAGATCTTCGTGCCCTCGGGAAGCCCGGTGATGCGTTCGACGATCTCGTCGGTCGTTTGCGTACCGATCGGTACGTTGCACTTCGGGCAGTAGCGTTGCCCCAGGCGGGCATAGGCAATTCGCAGGTAGTCGTACACCTCGGTGATGGTGCCGACTGTGCTGCGGGGCGACTTGCTCGTCGTTTTCTGCTCGATGGCAATGGCGGGCGACAGGCCGGAGATATGCTCCACCTTCGGCTTCTGCACCTGCCCGAGGAACTGCCGGGCGTAACTGCTCAGGCTCTCGACATACCGCCTCTGCCCCTCAGCGTAGATGGTGTCCATCGCTAGCGAACTCTTCCCCGACCCCGACGGCCCGCAGAACACCGTCATCTGATTGCGGGGAAGACTGGCATTCACCGACTTCAAGTTGTGAAGGGACGCGCCTTCGATGTCGATGTGCGTCACCAAGTCATGAGTCACAGAATCAGTGGTCATCAGCGAAGCAGCTTTCCGGTTCTTCTTAGGCTTCTTCGGATGACTGATGACTGGTGACTGGTGACCCAGGACAGGCCGCAGTGCGACCCCGGTGAACGACTCCGGATGCGCCGCGATCTGTTCTGGCGTGCCCGTTGCAACCAACTGCCCGCCGCCGCTGCCCCCCTCGGGTCCCATGTCGATGATCCAGTCGGCCGTCTTCATCACGTCGAGGTTGTGCTCGATGACCAGCACCGTGTTGCCTTGATCGGCGAAGCCATGCAGCACCTCCAGCAGTTTGCGGATGTCTTCGAAGTGTAAGCCTGTGGTCGGCTCATCGAGGATGTACAGCGTGCGACCGGTACCACGGCGGCACAACTCCTTCGCCAGTTTCACTCGCTGAGCTTCACCGCCAGAGAGCGTCGGCGACGGCTGGCCGAGCTTGATGTAGTCCAGCCCCACGTCATGCAGGGTACGGAGCATGGCGTGGATCTTCGGCACGTTCTCAAAGTGCCCGACCGCCTCGCCGACCTCCATTTCGAGCACTTCGTGGATGTTGCGGCCGCGATATCGCACCTGGAGCGTCTCGCGGTTGAAGCGCCGCCCCTCGCACACTGGGCACGTCACCCACACGTCGGCCAGGAAGTCCATTTCGAGCTTGTTCGCCCCGTTCCCCTCGCACGCCTCGCACCGCCCGCCCTCGCGGTTGAAGCTGAACCGTCCGGCATCGTACCCGCGGAGTTTGGCGTCGTTCATCTGGGCGAACAGTCCGCGGATCTCGTCCCACACCTTGATGTAAGTGGCGGGGTTCGATCGCGGGGTGCGGCCGATCGGCGTCTGGTCGATGTCGATGACCTTGTCGATGTGATTAACGCCATCGATGCGGTCGTGAACGCCGACGGTGTGCGGGGTGTCGTCTCCGTTATCGTCGTCGGTATCAGCGGGCTGACGCCCGCTGCTCGCCAGTTGTACCCGGAGCGATTCCATCAACACATCGTTCACCAGCGACGACTTCCCCGACCCGCTGACGCCAGTGACGACCGTGAACTTGCCGAGCGGGATGTCGACCGTCACGTTTTTCAAGTTGTTGTGCTTGGCCCCGACAATGCGAATACTCTTTCCACTTCCTTCGCGGCGCTTCGGGGGAATCGGGATCGTCTTCGCCCCGGTGAGGTACTGCCCGGTCGGGCTGTTGGGATTGGCGAGTACCTCGGCGGGCGGGCCGGCCGCGACGATCTCCCCGCCCCGCACGCCCGGCCCTGGCCCGAAGTCCACCAGGTAGTCGGCCGCCCGCATGGTGTCTTCGTCGTGCTCCACCACGAGAACGGTGTTGCCCATGTCCCGCAGCCGCAGGATGCTGTTGAGCAACCGCTGGTTGTCCCGCGGGTGCAGGCCGATGCTTGGTTCGTCCAGAATGTAAAGCACGCCGACCAACCCCGAACCGATCTGCCCGGCGAGCCGAATGCGCTGGGCTTCGCCGCCACTCAGCGTCGGTGCCGAGCGGTCGAGGCTGAGGTAGTGCAGCCCGACGTTCAACAGGAAGCCGACCCGCGCGCGGATCTCTTTCAGCAACTCACCTGCGATCTGTTTCTGTACTGGGTTGAGCGTCGTCTCGAAGCGATCGAGCCACGGCACCAGGTCGCCGATTGACATGCCGCCGAGTTCGATCAGCGTCTTGTCGCCAACTCGCACACTGCGGGCCTGCGGGTTCAACCGCTGGCCCTGGCAGGCGGGGCACTTCACCACCCGCATGTACTTTTCCAATTGCATCCGCCGCGGGCCGGCCGTCGCTTTCTTGAACTGGGCGACGAGTTGCGGCACCACCCCTTCCCACTTGCCGCTGTGCTTCCAGATCTTGCCGAACCGCTGCTTCCACTCCCAGACAATGTGCGTATCGCCGCTGCCGTGCAGCAGTAGCCGCTTGTGTTCCTCGGGGAGCTTGTTCCACGGTGTTTTCAGATCGATACCGAGCGACTTACCGACGCCCTCGTAGATGTGCTTCCGCCATTTGCCCATGCCCTTGAGCGAGCCGACAAGCGGAATCGCCCCATCGTAGAAACTGACCGAACCATCCGGGATCAGCAATTCTTCGGCGAAGGTGAACTGGCTTCCGAGGCCGTCGCACGCCGGGCACATGCCCTGGGGGTTGTTGAAGCTGAACAACTGCGGCGACGGAGGCTCATAGCTGATGTCGCAGTGGGTGCAGGCGTAGTGGGCGGAGAGTAACAGATCTTCGGCAACCGGCCCGCGTGCCGGCCCTGAACCCGGGGACTGACGCCCCCCGCTCGCCTCGGTTTCAACAGAAATGATGACGTTCCCGTCGGCTACGTTCAGCGCCTGATCGACGCTCTCGGCGACCCGCGTGCGGAAGGTGCCGTCGGCCTTCTTCACCAGCCGGTCGATGACGATCTCGATGTCGTGCTTGATCTTCTTGTCGAGGCCCAGGTTCTCGTCCATCCGCACGACTTTCCCGTCCACCCGTGCCCGCACGAAACCCCGCTTCACCATGTCGGCGAAGAAATCGACGAATGCCCCCTTTTGCCCCCGCACCACCGGAGCGAGTACCAGGAACTTCGTTCCTTCGGGGAGTGCGAGAATCCGCCCGACGATCTGCTCGCGGGTCTGCGCCGTGATCGGCCTCTGGCATGTTGGGCAGTGCCCCTGCCCGCACCGGGCGTACAGCACCCGCAGGTAGTCGCTCACTTCCGTGACGGTGCCGACGGTACTCCGTGGGTTGCGGCTCGCACTCTTCTGCTGGATGGAAATGGCCGGGCTTAACCCGCCGATGTAGTCAACGTCCGGTTTTGGCAGTTGCCCCAAGAACTGGCGAGCGTAGTTGGAGAGGCTCTCGACGTACCGCCGTTGCCCTTCCGCATAGAGCGTGTCGAAGGCGAGTGAGCTTTTGCCCGACCCGCTCACCCCGGTGAAGACAATCAGCTTGTTCCGCGGGAGTTCGAGGTTGACGTTGCGGAGGTTGTGCTCGCGGGCACCCCGGACGACGATGCTGCTGTTGTCCATAACCGGCGGGCCGCTCCTGCGGACGGGGTGAACAGGGGTACAAGCAATGGTAGGCGTGGGGCATCGGGAATGCCACGCCAAGTGCCCGATCCCACACCCTTACCCCCGGTCCGGGGTCGGTCGATTGTTGGGCGTCGAACGCGTGTTCGGTGATTGGGGGATGCGTTGCAACGCTGGCCACGGCTCACGAACGCCCCCCCCTCTCTGCCACGCTGCCACGCTGCCACGCACATACCCCCCCTACCACCGCGACGCGAAAAGTGGCGAATTTCAGCATTTTTCGCCACTCGGCCACCCGACCACTCTGCCACCGACCCCGGATAGCCCCCCTCGCTCACCGCCCGTCGAGCGGTAGGCACACCTCGGTCAGGTAGTCGTCCGGTGTCGTCTCGCCCGGGCCGCGGCGGTAGATCTCGAACGGCGGGGCGTTGCGGGCCTCCCGCCCGCTGGCCGGCAGCCACTCGGCGTACAGGTGGTGGTACACCGCGTCGAGGTCGGTGTACGGCCCGCGGTACTCCACCACCGCGTAGTCCCCGCCCGCGAGCGTGCCCACCTGAACGTCCCCCTCCGGCTGAAACTTCTCGTCCACCGTCACGGCACAGTCGTAACGAATCTTGTCGGCGTCGGTCACGGCCGGGTCGTCGTGGCACACGCCAATCTCCAGAACGTGGTCGGCAAACAGTCCCTTCGCCGCCACCCACTTCATGAACTCCATGAACACCGGCTGTACGCCCTCGTACGGCCCGACGTGGCGGCGGAAGGCAATCCGCATCGGGTCGAAGTGCTTCACCCGCACGCTCAGTTGCGTGGCGTCGAATGTCGTCGGCATGGTTTCTCTCTTTTGGGCAAAAGGGGTGTTCAACCCGACGGTGCGGCACTCGGTCGGGGTGACGCCGAACCGTTCCTTGAACGCCCGTGTGAACGACTCGTGGGTGCCGTACCCGGCCTCCGGGGCGATCTCGAGGACGCTCCGCTCAGTGCCCCGCCGCCGCCGGCGGACGGACTCGCCGACCGACTCACCGATGAACCCGCGGAAGATGCGGTGGCGGGTGTACGGCGTCATGGTCGAACTGTACCCGCCGACCACCAGGCGTGCTTGACCGATCTTGCGGAGTCGGTGGCGGATGAAGCACACCCCGGCTCCCCGCCGGAGAACGCCGCACCGTGCTACAATTCCAGCACCTTCCCGGAGTGCTCTCCATGACTCTTCGCCAGCGTTTGCTCCTCGGCGGTGTCGGCGTGATGCTCGCCGCCCTGGCGTTGTTTGTGCGGCCCGCGCCCACCACCGCCGCCGAACAACTCACCGACGACCAGTTCGCCAAGGTCCGCAAGGCGGTGATGCCGGCCGACGGCGAGGACGACTTCGCCAAAATCCCCTGGCTGACGAGCATCTGGGATGCCCGCATCAAGGCCGCGAAAGAGGGCAAACCGATCTTGTTGTGGGAAATGGACGGGCACCCGCTCGGGTGTGGGTGAAACAACGTGGTTGTGGGCCGTGTGTCCACTTTCGCCGATCCCGACGTAATCAAGATGGCCACCACCGAGTTCGTGCCGGTGTGTACGGACGACTGGTACACCCGACGCCGCCAGGATTCCGAAGGCGAGTTCTTCCGCAAAATGGCCGACGCCGCCGGTAAGAAGGGCGAGAACGGAGCCACCCGCCAGGGCATCTACGTCTTCACCGCCGATGGCACCGTGCTCGGGTACAAGAACGCCGGCCAGGACGCCGAAGTGATGAAGAAGGTCTTCCGCGATGCCTTGTTCAAGTTCGATAAGTTGCCGGAAGGGAAGCGGAAGGCCGGAGCCGTGAGCGTGCCCGATCACGGCCGGCTCGATCCGCGGTATACCCGCACCCCGCCGACCGGTGGTCTGATTGTCCGGGTGAACGCCCGCATCCTCGAAGAGAAGAACGGCAACTACTCGGCCGGCCAGTGCGAGTTCACCGGTGGCGACATGGCGAGCCGCGACTTCCTCTGGCTGACCAAGGCCGAGGTGAAGCAACTCGCCCCGGCGAAGGCCGAGGTAGGGCAGAGCTACCCGATGCCGACCAAGATCGCCACCCGCCTCGCCCGCTACCACCTGAACGACAACACCCGCGGCGAGCCGAACTTCTGGGCCGCCGACCACCTGCGGAAGAACGAGTGGACACTCACCGTCACGAAAGTGACCGACGACGGTGTGGAACTACGGCTCGACGGCGGCGTGCTGCTGGCCACCCAAGCCGACCCGACCGATGCCGACCGCGGATACGAAGGGAAGGCCCGTGGGGTGCTGCGGTGGGTGCCGAAGAAGGGCACGTTCGACCAGTTCGACGTGGCGGTGATCGGCTCGCACTGGGGCGACGGCACCTTCACCAAGCGGGGCGTGCGGCCGGGTAAATCGCCGCTCGGGTTCGCGCTTTCGCTGGCCGACCCGTCCAAGCCGGGCGAGACAATCGCCCCCCAGGCCATCCGCAACGAAGGCGAATACTGGGGTCAAAACTAAGGAGTTTGAACCGATGCGACGTTCGCCCACGATCGTTCTCTGCGGACTGGCGGCAATGGTACTCGGGTGCGGCCCGAAGCCGGCGCCGCCCACCCAGCCTACTTCTGGGCCGGTGCCAGCCATTCCCGCCCCGGCGCCGGTGACACCCCCGCCCGAAGCCCGCGACTACTGGAGCTACGACGGCGGGCACTTCGCCAAGGGCACCCGCGACGAGTGGTTCGAACACAATGCGGAAGCGGCCGCCAGTCGGCAGGGGAGGTGGGAGTTCCGCGAGGTGGCTCGCACCGCGGAGTTCGTGGAACTGTACGACGCCAGCCGCGCGGTCCAGTTGCGGCTGACCGAATCTGAGATGCTTGCCCGCTGGGACAAAGACGGCAAAGACGCCGAGTGGAAATCCCTCAAGCGAGGGAAATGGGGGAAAGAGTAGGTGCGGGTTCCGGATCTATTCGTGCCAGCGTATCACCGATTTCCTTCCTCCTTGGGTAGTGCCAACGTGAAACGCGGAACACGGTACTTGGCACTCGGTGCTCTGCTCGCCCTGCTCGCCTCGCCGCTCTTCGCCGCCGACAAAACTCCGCCCATCACCGGCACCGAGGTCGCCGAGTTCCGCGAACTCGACAAGGCTGTGGTCGAGTTCATGCAAACGATCGAGGCCACCGCCGCCGCCGTCGCGGTGAGCAAGGACGGAAAACTGCTCCACTCCCGCGGGTTCGGGCACGCCGACCAGGCGAAGAAGAAGCCGACCCCGCCCGACACCCTGTTCCGCATCGCCAGCGTGAGCAAGCCGATCACCGCCGCCATGGTGAAGGCCGCCATCAAGGACAAGAAACTCGACGCCGAGGCGAAAGCGTTCGACCTGATCGGGGCGAAGCCATCCGGCAAGTGGAAGATCGTCGATGATCGCGTGAAGGACATCACGGTGAAGCACCTGCTCCAACACAAGGGCGGGTGGGACTCCACCGGCCGGGCCGGCGACATCATGTTCAAGCCGGCGGAGATCGCCGCCGAGTTGAAACTCACCCGCCCGCTCAAACCCGGCGACGTGGTGACCTACATGCTCTGCCAGCCGCTCCAGTTCGAGCCGGGGAGCAAGGAGGTGTATTCGAACTTCGGCTACTGCCTACTCGGGCGGGTGCTGGAGACGGTCCACAAGACGTCGTTCGCCGACTGCCTTCAGGAACAAATCTGCAAACCGCTCGGCGTGAAGGACATCAAGGTGGGGGTTGCGGCGAGCAAAAAACGCGACCCGCGAGAAGTGTGGTATCCGGTGGCCGACGACGCCTTCCCGCTCGACGTGATGGACTCGCATGGCGGGCTGATCGCTTCGGCCCCGGCGGTGTGCGAGTTCCTGGGGGCGTACTGGGTGAATGGCGAGCCGCGGCCCCGCGACTGGGTCGGCGGGCAAGGCACCTTCTTCGGCAGCCTGCCGGGTACGACGGCGATGGCCCGCCAACGGCCCGACGGGCTGAACGTGGTCGTGCTGTTCAACAACCGGCGGAACTTCACTTTTCGGACCGATAACGACGCCCTCAAGAAAGCCGTGGACGCCGCCGTGGAAGGGGTGGTGAAGAAGTAGCCCGCGTCCGATTCGCCGACACCCAATCATGAGAAATACTCATCGACACCGCCGGACGACGGCGTTTCCGGGCACCCCGCCGTTACAGTTCTGACGTTCCCCCCACACTCACCCCGCACCCCCGAACCGCCCACGACCCGACACGAGCGGGCTGGCTCGGGGTACGCCTGTGCGGGCGGGCGGGAGCGACATCACATCGAACTCGTGTCGGATCGAGGTGGCTCATGTCGGTTCGCAAGTGCCTGCTGGCGGTGGCGGTGGTGCTCGGGCTGGCGTCGGTCGGCTGGGCGCAGGGGCGGGGCGGTGGGGGCGGCGGACAGTGTGGCGGAGGCGGGGGTGGCCAGAGCATGATGCGGGGCGGTGGGGGGTCGAGCGGCCTGCGGTCGGGTGGGCCAGGGATGGGGATGATGCAGAGCGGCGGGATGGGGATGATGCAGGGGAACCCACAAGCCCAGATGCAGATGCTCCGGGCACAGCAGATCCAGATGATGATGATGGCCCAACAGCAGATGGCCCAGCAGCAACTCCAGGGGCAGGCAACGGCCCTGCAACTGCTCGCCGCCAACGAGCAGGGGCAGAGAAACTTCGCAGCCATGCAGGCGGCCCGCAACGCCCAGTTGCAGGCCAAGCGGTGACGAAGGCGAGCCGTGCCTCATGAAGTGCTGGTTGACACCACGAACCGGCCCCTGACGGGGCACGGCTCGCCG
>JALOQR010000283.1 GCA_025459365.1 Fimbriiglobus sp. | reverse complement strand
CGTAGAGCCTCGATCGGGTCGAGTTTGGCTGCCCGCCACGCCGGGTACAGGCCGAAGACCACCCCCACCCCGATCGACACCACCACCGACAGCACGATCGGCTCCCAGGTGAGCGCCGCCGGCTGCTTGATGTCCGCCCACCCGATGCTCACCAGCCACCCGGTCAACGGTGGCACCGCCATCACCATTACCAGTCCGACTAACATCCCCACCAGCCCACCCACGAGCGTCTGCACCACTGCTTCCACCAGGAACTGCGTGATGATGTCTCGTTGCTTTGCTCCGAGCGCCCGACGGATGCCGATCTCTCGCGTTCGCTCGGTGACGGTAGCGAGCATGATGTTCATGATGCCGATGCCGCCGACCAACAGCGAGATGGCGGCGGTGAACGCCAGTTGGCTGTTCGACCGGTCCTGCGAGCGTTCGGCTTCCTCCAGCCGGTCAAGAGGCACCGTCACCGCGTAGTCTTCCTTGAAGTGCTCGGCCTTGAGGATGTCCTTGATCGAGTTGCCCACCGCCTTCACCTTCATCCGTCCGGCGCGAGTCTCGAAGTCCGCGTCCACCGTCAGCGTGACCTGCGAGTACTGAACTTCCTCACCGCTCCGCGACCCGGCCTGGCGAATGATGACCGATTTGCCGATGCGCACTACGGCGGTTTCGATGGGGATGTAGACGTCGTTGTTGAAGTCTTCGGCGGCCTGGCTCCCCCCGCTTCCGCCGGTGGGCATGCGGTCGGCGACTACGCCCACCACCCGGTATTCCTGGCTGCGGATGACCACGCTCTTGCCAATGGGGTCTTCAAACGGGAACAGGCGATCGGCCACCGTTGCCCCGAGCACGCAACGATTCAGCCGCTCGTACCCTTCTTGTTCGTCGAGAAAACGCCCGCTGGCCATCGTGAGCCGGTTCACCTCCGGATAGTCCGCGGTGGTGGCCACCAGCCGTCCGTTGCATGATCGGTCGTTGTACCGGAACTCGGTCGGGAACACTCGCATGGGCACCATCCGGGCGATGCTGTCGCCGAGGGTGCGGAACCGTTCCAGGTCTTTGCCGGTGAGGCCGTACTTGAGGACGAACGAGCGGGAGGAAGTAGCCCCTTCCTCGGGCGGCTTGACGCTCCGCACGACAATGTTCGTTGCCCCCTGCCGCTTGATGTCTTCCAGGGCGTCCCGCTTGGTGCCCTCGCCGAACGCCATCAGGCTGATGACGGCAGCGGTGCCGATGATGATGCCGAGAACGGACAAGAACGCCCGAAGCTTGTGCAGCCAGAGGCTGCGGACGGCCAGCCCGACGCTGCGGAGCAGGTTGGCCGTCGGCGAGCCGACGTCACGCGGGACGGGGGGGAGAGCGAAGAAGTTCATGCGTCAGACGGGCGATGGTAGTCGGTGCAATTATTGTAGCCGGCTGGCGGAATAAAGGACGGGTAGAACGGGATCTGATGAGGTAAGGAGGCACGCCCTGAAGGGCGGACTCCAGCCGGGGTGATCCTGTTGGGGTCCGCCCTTCAGGGCGTGCTTGGTCGCGAGCCACGCTCACTTCTCCACCCCGAGCGCCCTGAAGGGCGGACCCCAGCCGGGTGGCTGAGTTGGAGTGAGCGAAGCCCGCCCTGAAGGGCGGACTCCAGCCGGGGTGATCCTGTTGGGGTCCACCCTTGAGGGCGTGTTTGGGCGCGAGCCACGCTCACTTCTCCACCCCGAGCGCCCGCAGGGCAAACTTGGCCTGCAGCTTCGGATAGTGGGCGGGGATGATGCCGTGGCGGGAGCCGGGGTACACCATCACCTCGAAGTCCTTGCCGGCCGCCTGCAGGGCGTTGATGAGCTGAAGGCTGTTCTGCGGGTGGACGTTGTCATCGATCAGACCGTGGCAGATGAGCAGCTTGCCGTGCAGATTCTTCGCCGCTTTCACCACGCTCGTCTTCTCGTACCCTGCCTTGTTCTCGGTCGGCAGGCCCATGTACCGCTCGGTGTAGATGGTGTCGTAATACATCCAGTCGGTCACCGGTGCCCCGGCGATGCCGGCCGCGAACTTCTTGCTGTGCGTCAGGGCGTAGCTGGCCATGAACCCGCCGTAGCTGTGCCCGCTGATGCCGACGCGTGCGGTGTCCGCCCACGGGTTCTTGCCGATCCAGTCGACCGCCTCTTCCAGGTCTTTCAACTCCTGCACGCCGAGTTGCTTGTAGCAGGCCCAGGCGCTCTCCGCCCCCTTGCCGCTCGCGCTCCGCGGATCGACGCGCAGCACCACCACGCCGTGCGCCGCCATCACGTTCTCGAACACCCGCGGGTTCCAGCCGTCACGCACCGTCGGGGCGTGCGGGCCGGCGTAGGTGAGCACCCA
This sequence comes from Fimbriiglobus sp., assembly GCA_025459365.1. GTDB lineage: Bacteria > Planctomycetota > Planctomycetia > Gemmatales > Gemmataceae > JALHQU01. The sequence continues at coordinate 3,736 of JALOQR010000283.1, read as the reverse complement.
CACCGGGTAGGTATTCAGCGGGTGGAAGTCGGGAGGGTAGGTGATGGCGGCTTCCAGCACGAACCCATCGTTCAGTGGGATCTGCCGCCGCTCGTACTTGCCGAAGGTGTAGCGTTCCCGCTCGTGGGCCGGGTTGGTGTCGAGCACCCGCACCAGTTTCGCCCGGAGTTCCCGCAGGCTGGTGCGGGTCGGCGTATCGTCGTCCGTCTCGCGGTCAACGTAGAGTGTGCCGGTCGGGGCGAGTTCGATGCGGTGGGTCGTCTTCAGCGGTGACAGCACCTCCACCTCCTGCCCGTTCAGGTTGGCGAGCAACAGGTGGTTGCCGGTGTGGCTCACCTTCGTGCCGGTGAGGTACACGTCGCCGCTCGCCTCGTCCACCCGCTCGATGCCCTTCACCTCCCACTTGCCGGACGTGATCGGCACCACCGTCTTGCCGTCGGCCGTGCTATGGTACAGGTGCTTCCAGCCGGTGCGTTCGCTCAGGAACAGGAACGATCCGTCCTTCAGGAACTTCGGCTCACCGAGGTCTTCGACCCAGGCTTTTGTCGTCTCGCGGAACAGTTTGGTGGGGGCGGCGGTGGGGTTCGACCACGTGACGAAGTCGAGCCAGGTCTGCGTGCGGTTCTGCACGTAGGCGAACACCTTCCCGCCCGGCACCCACCCGACACGGGCAATCACGGTGTCGTCTGGCTTGTACTCGCCCATGTTCAGGAAGGTCGGCTCCGGCTTGTCGCCCGACGCCGACGCAACGCCGATCTTTACGGTCGGGTTCGGCTGGCCCGGCTTCGGGTAGTTGATCGCCTCCGGTTTGCCGTCGGCGGTGGTCAGCGTGAATTTCGACACCTTCGAGTCGTCGAACCGCAGGAAGGCGAGGCTCTTCGAGTCCGGGCTCCACCAGAACGCTTGCGGGTTGCGGTTGAAGATTTCCTCCTCATACACCCAGTCGGCCCGGCCGTTCAGGATCTCGTCCTTCCCGCCGTCGGTGGTGAGTGGACTGACTTTGCCCGATGCGACGTCTGCCGCGAACAGGTTGCCCCCGCGGGTGAACGCCAGTTTCGACCCGTCCGGCGACAGGGTCGGCCGTTCCGCCCCGGCCCCGGTGGCGATCTTCTTGCCCGGCGAGCCATCGCGGGCCAGCAGGTACACCGTCTCCGGAGTGGTGATGAGCACCCGTGAGCGGTCGGCGGTGAACGTGTAGTTCGGCAGGGCCAGCCCGCGAGTGAGTTGAGTCGGAGGCTGTTTCTCCACCGCTTCGAGCGACTTCCGCAGTTTCGCCGCATCGACGAACACCTCGGCCTTGCCGGTGCGGGCCTCCACCTTCCACAGCTTACCTTGCTTGGATTGCAGCCAGTGTTGGCCGTCGTCGAGCCAGGTGATCGACCCCATCGGTTGGCCGCTCAGCCCGGCGGGGCCGCCTCGCCCGCCGAGCATGTCGAGCGTGAACCGCTTCTTGGCGGTGATGGTTTCCGGCAGTGGCTTCGGGTCGCCGGTGAGCATCGGCGTGGCCGACACCACCCGTCGCACCGGGAACGGCTGCTTCTCGGCGATGCCCTTGTCGAAGAAGTTCCACGTCGTCAGCCCGTCCTCGGCCATCGGCTCCAGCAGGTACGCGGCGAGTTGCCCGAGGTCTTGTTTCGTCGTCACCAGGAACATGCCGGGTTCGACCTTGAACGTGCCCTTCGCGGCGGTCGCTTCCACGGTGCGGTTCTTGTGTTTCTGGAATTCGGTCGCGGCCATCTTGGTGGCGGAGACGGTGTACGTTTCCACTTCTAGCTCGATCTGCTCGCGGACCTCTTCCACCTTCACCCCGTGGCGGCGGAGGGTATTGACGGCGTCGGTGTACTCGGCCGGGATCAGGTACGCGGCGGGGAGGTCCACCTCCAGTGTCGCTTCGAGCTTATCGATGATGCGGCAGGTGTAGTCCTTCGGCGTGTCGGTGCGGACGGTCCGCCCGTCCTTCTTTTCCTCGACATACCCGAACACGGTGAGCGGCTTCTCGCGGGCCACCGCCTTCGTGCGAAGGGCCACCTTCGCCCGCGGCTTCTGTGCGTCGAGCACCAGTTTCTGCACCGCCGCCGCATTCTCGGCCACGTACTCGCAGTTGGCCTTCACGAAGGCGTAGCTCGCCTTCACCCGGTCTTCGAAGCTGGCGTAGGTGTAGGATTCGCTCAGCACACCCAGGCTGCCGCGGAGGGAGTACAGTTGCGTGCCATACCGCGGGCCGGTGCCGTAGGTGAGCCACTGCTCGTGAGTATCGTTGAAGTCGCCGTACGTGAAGGTGTCGAACCCGGTGGCTTTCTTCACCTTCTCGCCGACGGCCGGGAAGAGCTTGTTCTGGGCAAAGTCGATGAGCTTCGGGTCGCACGCCGGCATCCGCGGGCCGTCGTAGGTGAGGGTGTAGCGGTGGTAGCTGCCGTTGGTGGTGTGGCAGTCGATCACCATTACCGGCTTCCAGGTGTTGAGCAGGCCGACGACCGCTCGCGTCTCGGGGGTTTCGAGCTTCACGAAGTCGCGGTTCAGGTCGTACCCGCCGGCGTTGGCCCGGGTGCCCACCTCCTTCGGCCCGTTCTGCGTCTTCCGCCACTCGCCGAACTTGTCGTTCCCGTCCGGGTTGAAGTTCGGGGCGATGACAACCACGACCTTTTTGAGAATCGCCGAATCCTTCTCCGCCACCAAGTCGCGGGCCAGGGCCAGCACCGCCTCCTTGCCGTCCACCTCGCCGGCGTGGATGTTGGCGGTCACGATCACCACCGGCTTGTTCGCCTTCTCGTTGTCGGCGGGGGAAGCCACTGGCGGATCGGCAAGCACGAGCAGCGGCATCGGCCGGCCTTCTCCGCTGGTGCCGAAGGTGCTGTGTGTCGCCTTCGGGTTCTGCTTGGCGAGGACTTCGCAGAAGCGGACGACCTCGGCCGAGGTACTCGTCTTGGCGAAGTTGGTCGCTTCGGCGGTGGTCTTGAGAGGCGGTTGCTGGGCGAAGCCAAGCGAGGCGATGGCGAGAACCCACGCGACCGCGGGCAGCGAGCGAGGCATCGGGGAAACTCCGGCAGGATGCCGGTAGGATACGGACCCCCGCCGCCGCCCTACTTCTTCTTCCCCTGCTCCTTACCGCCAGGAGCAATCGCGTGCAGGTCGCCCTTGCCCCCCTCGGCCAGTTTCTTGCGATATCGGAGGTACTCGGCCACCTCCAGCAATCCGTCGTTGTTCAGGTCCATCGCCTCGAAGTCGCTGGTCAACCGCTTGCCTGCCACCCACTCGTACAAGCCGATCTGGAAGTCCTTGTCGATGTCGAGTTCACGGAACCAGCCGGGCAAGTCTTTGGGGAGGCTCTTGGCATCGTGGTACACCACTGGCCGTGGCTCTTCCGGTTCGTCCACTTTCTTTTCGCCATTCTGTTCTTCTTTCTTCTCCCCCTTCGGTGGTTCTGGCAGGGGGGCGAAGCGCGACTCATACCCGACGCGGGCGGTCAGATAGTCGCGGTACTCACCTGGGCTGATGATCCCGTCCTTGTCGGTGTCGGCTTCGCTGAACCGCTCCTGAAGCCCTGGCGAACACTCCTCGCGGGTCAGTTTGCCATCGCGGTTGGCATCGAGGTGCTTGAACACTCCGCGAGACTCTTCGGCGAAGTCGAGGACACGCCACGGTGGGCTGTCTGGCCCGAGGAACCGGTCGGCGTAGGCGGCGAACAGGTCGCGGGTGACGACCGTGTCCTTCTTCAGGTCGAGGCGGTAGCAGATCC
>JALOQR010000282.1 GCA_025459365.1 Fimbriiglobus sp. | reverse complement strand
CGACGAGGGCGTCGGTCGGTTCCTTCTCGGCCATGCGCTCGCCGAAGGCGTTGAGCTGGAGGCCGAGGGCCCCCGTCCGCACCAGCCGCGCCGGCTCCTTCGCCGTGAAGCGCACAATGTCGCCGTTCACGAGCCGCGTCAGCCCCGCCGGCGTGGTGAGCACGAGCGCGTAATCCTGCCCCGGCCGGATTCCCTCGAGGGGCACGGTGCGCGTCCCGAGCTGCTCGAGGCGTTTCTCGTCGAATTCCTCGAGCGGCAGGAACTCGAAAAAGATGCCCGCATCCGTGAGCAGTCGCAGGCCGCCGCCGGCGTCGGTGTCCTGTGCGGCGAGCAGTCCCTCGGCCGTGGCGTGCAGTTCATGCAGGCGAAGGCGCGGTCCGGCGGAGGCACGCAGTTCGTCCGCTGCGGGCCCGATGGCGCGGCCGTAGTGGACCAGGCATTCGAGGAGGGGCCAGTGTTGGGCGAGTCCACCCGCGCCCTCGGCGAAGGCGAGCAGGGCCGCCGGAGGGCCGGCGATCAGCCGAAGGTCGAGCGGGAGGGGGGTGCTGAGCCATTCCAGCACTTGCTTCAGCCGGATCGCGGCGTGAGCCGGGTCGAAGTCGTCTTCGCGAAACCCCGTGGAAACCACCCACGCCCGCTTCTGGGTGTGGTCGAAGCTGACAACCCAGTCGAACACGCCCGCTGCGAGCTTGGGAGAGGTGAGGTCATCGAATCGAGCCGGCGGGATTCGCTCGAGAACCTGACACACCTCGTACCCGATCATCACCGCATGCCCGCCCTGAAACGGCGGAAGACCTTCGAGCGTCCGCGACCGGACGTCACAACTCATCAGAGCGAGGTCATCGAATGGGACCGAGGTGACGCCAGATCGCCCATCGTCTCCCCAGAAGTTGGGGTCGGCCATCACATACGAAAACCGCCCGCGTTCACCGCCGCGTTCGGAACTGTCGAGGAAGCAGAGGTGCGGCAGGTGGGCCAGCTTGCGGGCCACGTCCCACGGGTCGGGGCAGGGGACGAGTTCGTGAACCAATGGGGCCGGGATCATGCCGAAATTGTAGGGGCCGGCGTGGGGTTCAATCCTTCACACACCGAAAGCCGGTATGGCTGGCCCCGCTGTCTTCGGGGTTCTTGTCGCGGGCGGCCGGCAAGTAGCGCCGGCAGTATCCGTCGGCACACAGGAATGAGCCGCCTCGCCGCACTCGTTGGGGCATGCCGCCGTCTGGCTCGCCGACATCCGGCCCGGTCGGGTTGTCCTTCGGGCTGATCCGGTAGTAGCCCGAGTCGTACCAGTCGCTGCACCACTCCCACGCGTTCCCGCTCATGTCGAAAAGACCGTACCCGTTCGGCGGGAAACTCCTCACCGGGGCGAGGCCGACGAACCCATCCGCCGCCGTATCAATGTGCGGGAACACCCCCTGAAAGGTGTTGGCGAAGAATTTGCCACCGTCGCCTTGTTTCTCCCCGCCCCAGCAGAACTCCTGCCGGTCTAACCCGCCGCGGGCGGCGTACTCCCACTCCGCTTCGGTCGGCAACCGCTTGCCGGCCCACTCGGCATAGGCGACTGCGTCCGCCCAGGCGATGTGGACTACCGGGTGCTTCATCTTCCCGCGGAGGTCGCTTCCAGGGCCGGTCGGGTGCCGCCAGTTCGCGCCGAACGTGTACCGCCACCAGGGAGGGTGCGGCGTGTCCCACGTCCGCGGGTCGGTCGAGCACTCGATTGCAACGAAGGTGGCACTGCCTGGCCGCAGCCGTTCTGGAGGGGCATCTGGGTATTGCTCGGCGGTGGGCGTTCGCTCGGCGATGGTCTTGTATCCGGTTGCCTTGACGAACCGGGCGAATTGAGCGTTGGTCACCTCGGTCACGTCGATTCTGAACGGGCGGAGGGTGACGGCGTGGGCCGGCCGCTCGTCGTCCGGGCCGGTGTCGCTGCCCATGATGAACGTACCGCCGGGGATGTTGGCCATTGGCGGGTCGGCGGAGTCCGCTTCGGCGAGCGGGTCGAAGGGCCCCGGCTTGTTCGACAGCACGGCGAGTACCACCACCAACCCGATCACCACCCCGCCGAGGACGAACGGCACGAACGACCACGGCGACTTCTTCGGTGGCGGGGCGGCGCGGCTCATGGCGGTCCCTTGGCGGTTCGTGAATATGGTATTGCTCACCTCACCCAACCGGACCGACAATGCCTCACGCCGACCACACCCCTCCGCCCGACGAACCCCGCGACCCAGGCGTCGAGCGGCACAACGCTCGCCTCGGCCTCGTCCTGTTCGCCGTCTACCTCACCGGATACGTCGCTTTCGTACTGGTCATCGCTGTCGCTCCGGAGTGGATGGGCGTCCCGGTTGGCCGGCTGAACGTGGCACTCGTCGCTGGCCTGGCTTTGCTGCTCGGGGCGGTGGTACTCGCGGTGGTGTACGCCCTCCTCTGCCGGGAGCCGGCGAAGGGGAACCCGTGAACACGGCTGTCTCGCCCCTGGCCGTCGGGGTGTTTCTCTTCTTTGTTGCTGTGACCCTCGGGCTGAGTTTCTGGCTCGGCCGCCGCACCCGCACGGCCAGCAGTTACTACGCAGCCGGCGGCGGGGTGCCGTGGTTCGTGAACGGGGTGGCGTTCGCCGGCGACTACCTGTCCGCCGCGTCGTTCCTCGGTGTGTGCGGGATGATCGCCTTCTACGGGTACGACGGCTTCCTGTATGGCATCGGCTTCCTGGCCGGGTGGGTGGTGGCGCTGTTCGTCATCGCCGAGCCGATCAAGCGGCTGGGGAAGTTCACCTTCGCTGACGCCCTGGATGCCAAGTTCAACAGCCGCGGCATTCGCCTCACGGCCGCCATTTCTACGTTGGTGGTGAGCGTCTTCTATCTCATTCCGCAGATGGTCGGGGCGGGGGCGTTGGTGCAACCACTGCTCGGCTGGCCGCACTGGGCCGGGGTGTGCGTGGTCGGGGCGATCGTCACCGTCATCGTTGCCACGGCCGGCATGGCGAGCACGACGTGGGTGCAGTTCATCAAGGGCGGGCTACTCGTGCTGTTCGCCGCTGGGCTGACAGTGCTGATCTTGAATCGCGGGCTGACCGCCGATGCCACCGACGCCGCACTGTCACCGCAGACGAAGGAGACGCTCCGGCCATCCGGACGGGTGAAGACGCTGCCCGATGGCGCAAGTCAGACCGGCCCGCTTGACCCGGTCGCCTTCCTCGGGACTCTCCGTGAAAGCGAGATCGTGGTCTGGCGGCTCGATCCGTCGTCCGGCGAGTACCGGCCGATCACGAAACCTGGGGCAGACTTGTTACGCCCTGGAGTGCCGCCGCAATTTTCCGGGGCGGCCACCGACTCGCCCGCCGCCCGACTCAACTTTGTCTCACTGATGCTTGCTCTGTTTGCCGGCACCGCCAGCCTCCCGCACATCCTCATCCGTTACTACACGGTGAAGGACTCCGCCGCTGCCCGCAAGAGTACGGTGGTCGGCATCGCCACCATCGCCGCCTTCTATCTGTTGATGCTGTTTCTTGGCCTCGGGGCGATGACCGGCGGTAACCTCGACGTGAGCAAGAGCAACACCTCCGCCCCACGACTGGCGATGACCTTCGGCGAGGTACCGTTCGCCCTGATCACGGCAGTGGCCTTCACCACCGTTCTCGGTACGGTCGCCGGGCTGATCGTCGCGGCAAGCGGAGCGGTGGTCCACGATCTACTCGGCGGGTTTCTGCGGATGAAACTTCCCGATACTGCCAAGGTGCGGCTCGGCAAATGGACCGCCGTCGGTGTGGGGGCAGTGGCGGTGGGGTTGGGCATCCTGTTCGAGACGATGAATGTGAGTTACCTCGTCGGTTGGGCGTTCAGCATCGCCGCATCGGCCAACCTACCGGCACTTGTCATGTTGCTGTTCTGGAAGGGCACTACTAGGCAGGGAATTATTGCTTCGGTGGGGGTTGGCATGGTCTCGTCGTTGGGGTGGATTCTTCTCAGCGGCGATACGTTTCAGCAGGTCTATCGGCTCCCCGCCGACCGCTCGCCCGTGCCGTTCAGCCAGCCGGGGATTGTGACGATCCCACTGAGTTTTGCTGTGCTGGTAGTAGTGAGCCTGTTCACACGTCCGCGGCCAGCGTGAATTGCAATGTGTCACGCTTCAGGAATTGAAGTCTCTGTCGGTCCAACCGACAGAGACTTCGAGTAGAACCTGGAACAAATCATCCATCACAGCCCGTTGGTGTGTCAACCAGACCGCTGATGTAACCTGATTCCCGTTCACTTCCGTCGTTTTTTCACGCCGAAGAAGTTTTCCAAAATCCCCCGCTGGATGATCACTCCGGCAACGGCTACGATCTTTCTCCCGGCCGACTTGGCGAAGCTCTTCAAGATCCCATCCGATCGCGGTTTGGTGGCCTTCTTCTTCGGCTCCGCAGCGGCCTCGGCTTGTTGCTCCGCCCGCTTCCTCTCGAACTCCGCCCGCTTGGCTGCCTGCTCCTCGTCGGCCTTCGCCCCATCGTCTGGCGCCGATTTCCCTTTCAGCACTTCGTAGGCCGACTCGCGGTCGATCATCGTCTCGTAGGTGCCATACACTACCGACTTCTTAATGACCTCTTGCCGTTGCTCCGGGGTGATCGGCCCGATCTGGGCACCGGGCGGCACGACAAGCCCCCGCTCCACGATGCCCGGCGTTCCCTTCTCATCGAGGAACGACAACAATGCCTCACCCACAGCCAGTTCGGTGATGGCCGATTCCACATCGAGTTTCGGGTTCTCACGAAAGGTCTGTGCGGCGGCGGCCACAGCTCTTTTGTCTCTTGGGGTGAATGCCCGCAGTGCATGTTGCACTCGGTTGCCTAGTTGCCCCAGGACTGTCTCCGGCACGTCTAGCGGGTTTTGGGTGACGAAGTACACCCCTACGCCCTTGGAGCGGATGAGCCGCACCACTTGTTCGATCTTCTCCAGTAGTGACTTCGGCGCCTCGTTGAACAACAGATGGGCCTCGTCGAAGAAGAAGACGAGTTTTGGCTTCTCCAGGTCGCCCACCTCGGGCAGGGCTTCGAACAACTCGGCCAGCATCCAGAGGAGGAAGGTGGCGTACAGTTGCGGGGCTTGTAGAAGTTTGTCGGCGGCGAGGATGTTGATGACGCCTTTCCCCCCGGCGGCCGTCTGGATGAGGTCCATCAGGTTCAGGGCTGGCTCACCGAAGAACTTGTCGCCTCCTTGTTCCTCTAAGCGAAGTAGTGCTCGCTGGATCGCCCCAACGCTGGCCGCCGACACGTTGCCGTACTCGCTGGTCAACTCCTTGGCTCGCTCGCTGATGTGCTGAAGCATCGCCCGGAGATCTTTCATGTCGAGCAGCAGTAGGCCATTGTCATCGGCCACCTTGAACGTGAGCGAGAGCACACCGGACTGCACATCGTTCAAGTCGAGGAGTCGGGAAAGCAGCAACGGCCCCATCTCGGAGATCGTTGCCCGAACCGGGTGCCCCTGCTCGCCGAACACATCCCAAAAAGTCACGGGGCAAGCTTCGTAGCTGAAGTCGGTCAGGCCAAATTCCTTGACACGTTCAGCCACTTTCGGCTTGGGCGGGCTGCCGGAGCGGCAGATCCCCGACAGGTCGCCCTTCACGTCGGCCAGGAAAACCGGCACGCCAATGCGACTGAACCCTTCGGCCAGACGCTGAAGGGTGACTGTTTTGCCGGTGCCGGTTGCTCCTGCTACCAGCCCGTGGCGGTTGGCCATCTTGGGCAGGAGGTAGACATCGTGCTCTCCGCGGCCAACAAAGATGGGCTCTGCCATGGCGCCGATTCCGTGCGAGTATGGGGATGAACTCGGTTCACCCGCAAGTGTATCAACTGCCCTCGGGCAGCCGCCAGTTCACTTGTCATCAGCGGATCCATCACACCGATCGCGGCACACCTTCAACAGAGATAGCCCACAGCAAGACACGACATCGAAATCGCTGCGGATCTGCCGTGAGACCGCTACACGCTTCCGAAACTCAGGTGGAACCTCAACGATCAACTCCTGGCGGAAAGTCGATCCCATCGATTAGCACGCGACGGCAATTCTTGGCACCGCGTCCCCGTTCTCGCCTTCCTGTCGCACCCCTGAGAGTTCCCCACACCGATGGCCCGATTCACACACTGGCTCGCTCGCCCCACCCCCTCCCGCCGACGGCCCATTCGGCTCGAACAACTCGAAAACAGGGAGGTGCCGGCAGTCATCACCGTCAACAGTCTGGCCGACAACATCACAGTCGATGGCCTCGTCACCCTTCGGGAGGCCATTCAGGCGGCCGAAACAGATACTTCCGTGGACGGCTCAACGGCAGGCAGCGGGGCCGACATCATCCGCTTCGATCCGACGCTCTTCGGCCAGACGATCAACCTGAGCCTGGTCGGCGACACCACCTTCGGGCCGACGGCCCTCTCCATCTCCAGCGACATTACTATCGACGGCCTGACTGGGTACACGAGTGGGAGCGGTGTGACCATTGCCCGTGACTCAGGCGTGTCCAACCTGCGGTTGTTCCTCGTGACCAGTACCGGCAGCCTGACGCTTGAGGGTGTGACGCTGAGTGGTGGTCGCGCGGTGGGGGAAGACGGCGGCACGAGCGTGAACTACGGCGGTGGCGGCGGCGGTGGGGCGGCCGGGTTCGGCGGGGCGGTGTTTAACCAGGGGGTGTTGTCGATCACCTCCAGCACCCTGACCGGCAACCAGGCGCAGGGTGGTAACAGCGGTGTCGCGTTCGACAGCGGGGTCGGGGCGGGCACCGGTGGGATCGGCGGCGGGCCGACTGGCGGGGCGGGCGGCGTCCCCGGGCTCCCGATCGCCCCGGACGCTGGCGACGGTGGGTTCGGGAGCGGCGGCGGTGGCGGCGGTTACGAGCGAGGGAAAGGGGGTACCGGCGGGTTCGGTGGGGGCGGTGGGGGCGCCGCCACTGGTATTGTTGGAGGCGTCCGGGGGGACGCTGGGTTCGGCGGTGGGGCTGGTGGGTTTAACTTCGGGGGCGGCACCGCCGGCAGTAACGGTGGTGCCGGGGCCGGGATGGGCGGTGCGGTGTTCAATCATGGTGGCATACTGGTCCTCACCAACAGCACACTCGCGGGGAACGCCGCCGTGGGTGGTACAGGTTCGGGTACAGCCGATAGCGGGGCCGGGATGGGCGGCGGGGTGTTCTCTCGGAACGGCTCGGTCACCATCCTGAACAGCACTATCTCCGGCAATACCTCCGCCCAGGGCGGACGGGGGGTGTTTCTGGTCGGCGACGGTGCGACCGTCACCTATGCCGTCAATAACACCATCGTCGGCGAGGCGAACACCACCGTCACCGACGTCGTCGTTCAAACGATCAACAGCGGGAGCACCAGCGCGTCGGGCGGCAACAACATCATCCGTAGCACCTCGGGCGTGTCCGGACTGACGGGAACGCTCACCGCCGACCCAGTCCTCGGGAGCCTGACGAACAACGGTGGCCCGACCCCAACCATGGCCATCGGCACGTCCAGCCCGGCGGTAAACGCAGGCAGCAACGCCGCGTTGGGCGGCTTGAGCAAAGACCAACGGAACATGACTGTTGGCCGAATAGACGGAACAGCGGTGGACATCGGCGCCTACGAGCTTGACATCATTCCAGCAGTCGTCTCCGTCAGCGTCCCGGCGAACGGGACGTACCTTGCTAGCCAGAACTTGGACTTCACCGTCACCTTCGACGACACCGTGGTCGTCACCGGTGTCCCGAGGATCGCTCTGACGGTCGGTGGGAGCACGGTCTACGCCAACTACCAGTCGGGTACCGGCACCACGGCTCTGCAATTCCGGTACACCGTCCAGGCCGGAGACGCCGACGCCGACGGCATCGCGATGACCTCCCCGATCGACCTGAACAGCGGGACGATTCAAGACCCTACCGGGAACAACGCGACCCTCACTTTCACCCCGCCAAACACGTCGGCGGTGAGGGTTGATGCTGCCCCACCGACCGTCGCGTCGCACACCTGGCCCGCGAACGCCACCTATGTGGCTGGCCAACATCTCGACTTCACGATCACCTACAGCGAGAACGTGACAGTCACCGGCACTCCGCGGATCCCGCTGACCATCGGCAGCACCCCGGTGTTCGCCAACTACCTCACTGGCAGCGGCGGCACCAGCATCACCTTCCGATACACCGTGCAGACCGGTGACCTGGATACCGACGGTATTCTGGTCAGTCTGCTCGAAATGAACGGTGGTACGATCCGCGATGCCGCCGGTAACGACGCCGACAGTTCGTTCGGTTACCCGAGTACCGCCGGCGTGCGAGTCGACGCCGTCACCCCGACCGTTGCGAGCGTGACCGGCCCGACGAACGGGTCCTACCGCGGCGGCCAGAGCCTCGACTTCACCGTGAACTTCAGCGAAGCCGTGAATGTCACCGGGACACCGCGGATCGCGCTCACTGTGGGCACCAACACGGTGTTCGCAACCTACCAGTCGGGCAGCGGCAGCACCGCCCTCCTGTTCCGGTACACGGTGCAGGCCGGTGACACCGACGCCGACGGTATCGCCGTCATCTCCCCGATCGACCTGAACGGCGGTCTCATCAGCGACCTCGTCGCCAACAACGCTGTCCTGACCTTCACCCCGCCGGATACCTCCAGCGTCCTGGTCGACACCACCACCCCAGCGGTGAGCAGCGTGGTCCGTGTTGGCGGCGCGACGACGAACGCGGGGAGCGTGCAGTACACGGTGACGTTTAGCGAGAGCGTGACGGGAGTGGACGTGAGCGATTTCATGCTCACCACGACCGGGGCGGTGAGTGGTGCGAGCGTGACGGGGGTGAGCGGTTCTGGCACCACCTACACGGTGACGGTGGACACGGGCACCGGCGATGGCACGATCCGCCTCGATGTGAACACCGCCGCTGGCACCGACGCCGCCGGCAACACCAGCACGGGGTTCAGCGCTAGCGAAGTGTACAGCATCGACAAGACGGCCCCGACCGTTGTCAGCGTCGTCCGTGTTTCGTCCGCCACGACTTATTCGCCGACGGTCCAGTTCACCGTCACATTCAGCGAGGACATGACCGGGGTCGATCTCAGCGACTTCACCCTCTCAGCCACCGATCTGACCGGAGCGAGCGTGCTGAGTGTGAGCGGGTCGGGCACGACCTTCACGGTGACCGTCGGCACCGGGTCCAACACTGCCAGCACTGCAGGTACGCTCCGCCTCGATGTGAACTCCGCCAGTAGTACCGACGT
>JALOQR010000470.1 GCA_025459365.1 Fimbriiglobus sp. | reverse complement strand
CCCCTGTCTGCCACACTGCCACGCTGCCACACACATACCCCCCCTGCCACCGCCACGCGAAAAGTAGCGAATTCCAGCCTCTTTCGCCACTCTGCCACTCGACCACTCTGCCACGGGCACCGTCCCCGGACACTTGGGTGACCCTCTCCGAGAGCGGCCTCCTGTGCCGTCTCTCGGAAAAAATCGGCCACTCCATCACACCCGATGGGCCTGCGGCGGCTCGCCGCCACGGTACACCCACTGCCACGGCAGCACGCCGACCAGCACGGCCGCCAGCGAGCCGAGCCATACCCCGTCGCACAGCATCACTAGCCCGTTGTTGAACCCGTAGGCGTGCAACCCGACGCCAAGTTGGTTCGTGCCGAACCAACTCCAGGTGGTGATCATGATCCCGACCACCGACAGCACCGCCATGCCCCGCTCCTTCACCATCCCGCCCCAGCGGGCGTGCAGGATGAGGGCATTCCACAGCACGATGAGCACCGCCCCATTCTCCTTCGGGTCCCACCCCCAGAAGCGGCCCCAGCTCTGGTCCGCCCAGATGCCGCCGAGTACGGTGCCGACGAAGCTGAGCAGGGTGGCGAAGCAGATCACGGCATAGGTGACGGTGCCGAGCAACTTGCCGAGATCGTGGTTCAGCGTGTGTACGCCCGACCCGACAACCACCTTCTGCCGCAGGACGGCTTGCTCGGGGAAGATGTAAAGCACCACATACAGCAAGCCGAGAACTCCGGCCACGTAAGTAGCGGCGTACCCGAACGTGACGGTCGTAACGTGGGTGGAGAGCCAGAAGTTGGTGTCGAGCACCGCCTGCATCATCTCCAGGGTGTCGCCGCTGGCAGCCAGGTTGTGGGCAATGATGCAGGTGCCGAACCCAAGCACCGAGGCCGCCAGGTTACCGAACCCGATGGGCACCACCACTTCCAGGATGAGGCACAGGAGGAGCACCATCCAACCGATGCCGACTGCCGACGAATACAGGTTCGTCACGAACACCAGCGGCCGGTCCATCAGGTACATGCGGGCGAGGAGCGTCAGCGTGTGCACCACGAACGTGACGACCAGCCACCAGAACACCCCGCGGCGGAGGGTCTGGCTCGCCTTCGGGGCGAGGAGCAACAGCACGAACCCGACCAGGCTCGCCGCCCCGGCCGCCCCGTACAGCAGCGTACACCAGTAGTACAGGCCGGTCTGGTTGAGGAACGTCTCCAACTCGGCCCGCTTCACGTCGGCGGCCGGCACACGTTCGATCACGAGCTTGCGATACTCGCTCACCGCGGTCTCGAACTCGGCCGGTTTGCCGTCGGTGTACGTAGTCAGCAACGGCCCGTTGTTCTTCGGTCAGGTCTTTCAAGCCGGGTGGGATGCCGGCGGCGGTCAACCGCTCACGGATGCGCGGCATGGCCCTCTCCAGCGATTCCATCTCGCTACGCCGACCCTCCTGCTCGGCCTCGGCCACCTTCCGCCACCCCTTCTCCCCCTCCGGCGGAAAGAGCAGTGGGGTATCACCGAACGCCACTCGCAGGTAAATCTCGACGTGCTTGCGCAGTTCGAGCAACTTGCTCTGGAACAGGGTGCGGTCCTTGTCTGGCACCTCGGCGGCCTTCTTCGCCTCGGCGTCGAACGAGGCGAACTGTCCCTTCATCTCGGCGATCGAGTATCGCAGCCCTTCCCGCCGGGGGAGCTTGAGCAGACTGCGAACGTCGTCGTTTTCAATGCGGAAAATGGGCAGGGCGGCTGGCCCGTCGGCCCGGTCGGGGGTGCTGGTGGCCACGTCCAGGAACCACTGGATGGCCGACCGCTTCTTCCCGTTCTCATCGGGGAACTCTTCCGCGTGGGTGATGAGCCGCAGATCAACCCGGGCGACGGTATCGAGCGGTTTCACTCGTCCGCCGTCCACCACCGGCAGGGTGGCGATCTTTTGCAGGTCGAGGCGGTCCTTGGCTGGCTTGCGGGGCCAGGCGGCACCAACGAGCACCACCAGGGCAAGCACCGCCCCGACGGCCGGCACACCATACCGGGCGAACGGCGACAGGCCGCGGGCGGTCAGGTCAACCCCCGTGGGAGCCGGTTTGTTGGCGACGGGGGCTGGCTTCGCCGTGGTCAGGCTGCGGGCCAGGAACTGCACCAACTTGATGCAGAAGTGCAGGCCCATGCCAGCCATGACGAGCACGCACGAGATGTACGGGATCTGCCACCCCGGGTTGCTCACCACCTGGAGAATGGTGGCCTTTTCGTCGGGAGTGAACGACGACTGGAAGATCGCATCGCCGCGGTGGCGGAGCGGTTCGTTCATGCGGATGGTCACGTCCCGGTCCTGGCCGAGAGCGGGGTCTTCCAGCCGCACGTCGCTGCTGTAGTTTTTGGCTGTTTCGGTGCCGATGTAGCGGTCGAACTTGAAGTCGTGCAGGTGGAGGGTGTACGCCTTGTAGTGCCGGGCCGGGCGCAGTTCGACCGCCGCCGGTTGGCCGGGCACCTCCTGCGGGGCCATGCCGCGGTAGTGGCTCAATTCCACCGACAACAAGTAGATGCCGAGGGCGTTGCCGGTCGGCTTGTCGTAGAGGGTGACGTAGCACGACGGTAGGTCCACCCGCTGGCTCACGTCCACCCCGCTCACTTCTGGCTCCGGGGTGGCCACCTGGGTTAGCCCGATACCGGCGGTCGCCTGCTGTTGCTGCTTCAGTTCGATGACACCGGCTTCGATCCGGGCGAGCGCCTCCTTGCC
>JALOQR010000281.1 GCA_025459365.1 Fimbriiglobus sp. | reverse complement strand
CCCCCACTCTGCCACACTGCCACCTGCCACACACATACCCCCCCCTACCAACACCACCCGAAATCTTGCAAAATCAGCCATTTTCTTCCCTCGCCCACTTCGATCGAACCTTGACAGCCGTGCGACAGCGTGGCCATCGTGTACCCCTGGGGTCGCCAGTCGGCCCGCAGAAATGGAAGGAGCACGCGAGTTTCCGGGCCTTCATACCCTTCCGAACAGCCATTCCGTGCGACTGCCACCGATCCCGCCGGGCGCTCCGGTTGACTGGAGATGGGTTTCCATGAGTGTAACAACTCGGGTATCCTATCTGCCATCTTCCTCGTGCCCCTCGAGGCTCGCATGGTGCGTCTGTTGTTCGCGGTCTTCCTCGCCGCGCTCGCGCTGCTCGTCCCTGTTCATGCCCAACCCAAGGCCGTAGCTCCCGCCAAAGGGATTCTCGCCACACCGGCCTCCAAACTGAAAGTGGCTAAAGGGTTTCAGGTCGAGTTGCTCTACTCCGTCCCGAAAGACAAAGAAGGATCGTGGGTGTGCATGACGAACCTACCGGATGGGCGGTTGGTGGTCTCCGACCAGTACGACAAAGGAATGTACGTCGTCACCCCGCCACCCCTTGGGCAAACGGAGGGAACGAAGGTCGAACCGCTGGAGTTGAAGTTTGACGATGGCAAGCCATTCGGCGGGGCACAAGGGCTGTGCTGGGCGTTCGATGCCCTGTATGTGGTCGTCAACCAGGGGAAGGTGAGCGGGCTTTATCGTGTCACCGATTCCAACAAGGACGGCAAACTCGACCAGGTGGAACTGCTCCGCCCCTTCGAGGGGCACAACGGCGGCGGGTTGGGCGAACACGGCCCACATGCCGTGATCAAGCACCCGGACGGCAAACGACTGACGGTGGTGTGCGGCAACCAGACGAAACTGACCAAGTACGACGAATCGGCCGTGCCAGCGAACTGGGGCGAAGATCACCTGCTACCGCGATTGCCCGATGGCAACGGTTTCATGGCCGGTGTCAACGGCCCGGGCGGCGCGATGTACAACGTGACACCCGATGGCAAGCAATGGGAACTCCACTGTGTCGGTTTCCGCAACCAGTACGACGCCGCCTACAACCGCGATGGCGACCTCCTGACCTACGACGCCGACATGGAATGGGACGTGAACACCCCCTGGTACCGCCCGACGCGGGTCTGCCTGGCGGTGCGAGGAGGTGAGTTCGGCTGGCGAAACGGAGCCGGCAAATACCCGGCCTACTACCCGGACAACCTGCCGGGGATTGTGGACATCGGCCCCGGCTCGCCGACGGGGGTGGCATTCGGGTACGGAACCAAGTTCCCGGCCAAGTACCAGGACGCGTTCTTCATCTGCGACTGGAGCTACGGCAAGATGTACGCCGTCCACCTGACGCCCGATGGCGGTAGCTACAAGGGAATGGCGGAGGAGTTCGTGACGGGCGCCCCGCTCCCACTCACCGACCTCGTGGTGAGCGAGAAGGACAAAGCCCTGTACTTCACCACCGGCGGGCGACGGGTGCAGAGTGGGTTGTATCGCGTCACATACACCGGCCCGGAGGACACCAAGCCGTCGGCGGTCACACCCCGGAAAAAGCCGAGCGAACTCAGTCGGCGTGGGCCAGGTGCGTTCGATTCGCGGGCTGGGCTTGAGGTTGAGTTGGATAATCGTTACGACGCGCTTTCGTCGATCGGGATCGACGCGGTCGAGTCCGACGATCGCACCGTGCGGTTCCTTGGCCGGGTGATGCTCGAACGCCAGATCCCCGACCTGGTGAGGGGGCGGGGGCTGGAGTCCAACAACCCGGCCGCAGTGATCGGCTCCGCCCTCGCCCTCGCACGCAGTCAGGCGAGTTGCCCGCAGCACGATCCAGAACGGAAGCGGAAAGGCGACCCGAAACTGCGGGCGGAAATCCTCGCCGCACTCGGCAGGATCGACTTCGCCAAACTGACCTTTGAACAGCGGCTCGACCTGATCCGCGTCTACCACATCCTGTTCAACCGCTTCGGCCCGCCGACCGACGGCGAGCGGACCGCATGGTTGGCCAAGTACGAGCCGGCGTTCCCGACCGGCCAGCGGTTCGTGGACGGCGAACTGCTGCAGGTGTTCGTCTACCTGCAAAGCCCAACGGCTGCCGCAAAAGGCGTGAAGTTGCTGGCCGCCGCTCCCACACAAGAGGAGCAGATGGAGTACGCTCGCGCTCTGCGGGTGCTGAAAGAGGGGTGGACGCCGGACTTGCGGAAGACGTACTTCGAGTGGTTCGTGAAGGCCCAAACCTACAAGGGCGGAAACAGTTTCACCAAGTTCGTGCTGGCGATGAAGGCCGACGCCGAGAAGACGCTCACCGATGCTGAGAAAGCAATGCTCAAGCCCATCCTCGAAGCGAAACCGACGACACTCGTTGAAGCAACGAAGCCGCGGCCGTTCATCAAGAAGCACACTCTGGACGACCTCGCCCCGAAGCTCGAAAAAGCGATCGCCACCGGTGGGCGAGACTTCGACAAGGGCCGCAAGCTCTTCGCCGAGGCCAAGTGCTTCGCTTGCCACCGGTACGATCAGGAAGGTGGGGCGATCGGCCCGGACCTGACCGGAGTGAGCGGACGATTCAGCCAGAAGGATCTTTTGGAAAGCATCCTCGACCCGAGCAAAGAGGTGAGCGACCAGTACGAGGCAGTTGATATCGACACGCTCGACGGGAAGAAGGTGAGTGGCCGGATCGTCAACCTGAACGGGAACGACATCAAGGTCATGGTGGACATGCTCGACCCGAACGGGATGGTGACGGTGAAGCAGCCGAATGTGGATCGCATCACCCCATCCAAGGTGTCGATGATGCCAACGGGTTTGCTCGACACCCTCACCGACGACGAGGTGATCGACCTGATGGCATACCTGCTCAGCAAAGGCGACCGCAAGCACCCGGCGTTCAAGAAGTGACTGCCCCAGGGGGGGATAGAATCACTCCACCCCCCCATCGTCTCGCACCGAGTTCGCCCATGCCATTGCTTGAGAACCGCTTCGAAGACGGGTTCGTCGTCACTACGCTGGACCAGGCCATCGACTGGGCACGGGCGTCGAGCCTCTGGCCGATGACGTTCGGGTTGGCCTGTTGTGCCATCGAGATGATGGCCGTGGGCGGGCCGCGGTACGACATCGACCGCTTCGGCGCTGGGGCGTTCCGTGCCACCCCGCGGCAGGCCGACCTGATGATTGTCGCGGGCACGGTGAATTTGAAGATGGCCGAACGGGTGCGGCGGCTCTACGACCTGATGCCCGACCCGAAGTTCGTCATCGCCATGGGCGCCTGCACTTGCGGTGGTGGGCCGTACTACAAGTACGGCTACAACGTGGTGAAGGGAGTCGATTTGGTCGTACCGGTGGATGTGTACGTGCCAGGTTGCCCGCCACGACCGGAGGCTCTGCTCGAAGGACTGATGCGGGTACAGGACAAGGTGAAGACGATGCGGAACATCCGCAAGGAGAAGGCAACCGAGCCTATCGTTCCATCACGTACTGGCCGACCAGAACTGCCCGCGGAAGTGGCCACTCTGGAAGCTGCCAACGCATTCAAACTGGCTGTCAAGGACGCCTCCAAACCGGCCAAGGCTTGAAATCGCCTTGCCTGGAGTCATTACTATGCCACGCCCACTTCTGGCGGCTCTGGCGTTTGTTGTCCCTGTGTTCCTCTTGCTCGCGGCCGACCCACCAAAACCGCCGGCCGTGCCGAAGGATACCCTCCCGGCAACACTCCCGCTCGACGCACTCCCGCTGGGGTTGGGCGCTCGTGCGGTGCCAACCGACAACCCGCTGACGGAAAAACGGGTGGCCCTCGGCCGGAAACTGTTCTTCGATCCGATCCTGTCTGCTGACAACACCATTGCGTGCGCCACGTGTCACCGGCCCGAGTTGGGTTTCGCGGGTGAGGGTGCGAAGGCTCGCGGCATCGGTGGGAAGGAGGGGCATCGTCGGGCGCCGACCCTGCTGAATCGCGGCCTGGGCAGCGCCTTCTTCTGGGATGGGCGGGCGAAGTCGTTGGAAGAACAGGCACTCGAACCGATTGAGAACCCTGTAGAAATGGGCTCGACGGTGGCCGATGCCTTGGCCAAGCTCAAGGCCAACGCCGACTATTCGAAGTTGTTCGCCGACGCCTTCAGTGATGGGGTAACTCCGGGAAACTTGGCCAAGGCACTGGCCGCATTTGAACGGGCACTGGTCCGCGGCGATAGCCCAGTGGATCGATTTCGTATCAAGGGCGACGTGGCGGGGATGACTCCCGCCGAAAAGCGGGGTTTCTGGATTTACGAGAGCAAGGGAGCGTGCTGGAAGTGCCACTCAGGGGCGAACTTCTCGGACGACGACTTCCACAACACCGGCGTGAGTTGGGGTGGTACCGACCTCGGCCGATTCGCGGTCACGAAGAAAGAAGGCGATCGCGGGCGGTTCAAAACACCCACGCTGCGCGGGGTGGCACTTCGCCCGCCCTACATGCACGACGGCAGCCTGGAGACGCTCGACGCGGTGGTCGATTTCTACAACCGCGGCGGCGGGAAGAACCCGCACCTCGACCCACACATGAAACCACTCGACCTGGACGACGCCGACCGCAAGGCTCTGGTAGCGTTCCTCAAGTCGCTCTGAGCAGTCGCCCGGTAGTGGGCTATGCTACCCACATCCTGCCGGGTGCTCTGCCGTGCCCAAGTTTGTCCGCGTTGCCCTTGCTCTACTCCCCACCGCCGCCTTCGTTGTTGTGGCGGCGGTCTACCTTCCTGCCCACTGGAATGACCGCCCCACCGATGCACCGGCGGCGGCGTCCGATCGGCAGGCTCCCGCCAACCCTGGCCGGTTGGTGGTGGTGATGGTCTTTGACCAACTCCGCGGTGACTTCCCCGTACGGTGGAGGGAACAGCTTGACTTGGGCGGTTTCTCTGGAATGGAGCGAGATGGTGTTTGGTACGCGGATACTCATCTCCCCTACTCCTGCACTTCCACCGCGCCCGGCCATGCCAGCATCGGCACTGGACAACTCCCGAGCGTCCACGGGATCATCGAGAACGAGTGGTTCGACCGCAAACGTGGCGGCAAGGTGCAGAACATCACACCGGAACGGCCGTCGGCCCGCGTGCCAACTCGAACCGACGGCAACACGGATGGGTTCGCCCCAGACCAGTTGCTCATCGATGGCCTGGGCGACCACTTGAAACGGGCAAAGCCCGACTCTCGCGTATTCAGCCTGGCACTGAAGGACCGAGCGGCGGTGATGATGGGCGGCAAGAAGCCCGATGGTGTGTATGCATTCGACACGGATGTTGGCCGGTTTCACACAGCCGCTCGCTACCGCGACACTCCACACCCGTGGGCGGAGGAATTCAACGATACTGGCGCTGCCGATGCTTGGTTCAAGAAAGAGTGGGAGCGGCGGAAGCCAGCGGCGGTGTACGACGCGGCTGTCGGGCCGGACGACGCCCCCGGTGAAACGAGATACGAGAAAGATGGAAAAACCGGCGGGCGGGTCGGCTACGGTTCCACCTTTCCCCATCCGCTCAACATCGATGGGCGAACCGAACCCACCAAGCGGTACTACGAGAGGCTGGAGGCATCGCCGTTCGGGAACGAACTGCTCTGGGAATTCGCACGGAAGTGTATCACTGTCGAGCGACTTGGCACCAACGGTCGGGCCGATCTGCTATTCCTGGGGTTCTCGGCGAATGATGTGATCGGGCACAAGTGGGGGCCAGACTCGCACGAGGTACTCGATTGCACCATCCGCACCGACGAACTGATTCGGCAAGCCCGAGAGTGGCTCGATGCCCATGTGGGTGTGGGACGGTGGTCGCTCATTGTGACGGCCGACCACGGTGTCTGCCCGTTCCCTGAGCGGACGACCGCGTCGAATCCAGAGGCCGAGCGGTTCGACCCCCGGCCGGAACTCGATCCAGCGTGGTTCGCCGACGGCGGACGGTATCACCTACCGCACATTCATCTCAACCACGCGGCGATTGAAGCGCAGGGGTTGAAAGTGCTCGACGTGGCGGCGGCAGTGGCCAAGTGGGCAGCCAACCGCCCACACGTGGAGGCGGCATTCACACGTACCGAGTTGTTAGCGAAGCCTTCGGCCGACCCGCTGATCAGTCGGTGTCAGTATGGCTACCATTCGGGACGCGGCGGAGATGTGTATGTGGTGACAAAAGCGTTTTGTGTGCCTATGGGAATCGCGTCGCTTGGCACCACCCACGGTAGCCCGCACTCCTACGATACACATGTGCCATTGTACGCGGTCGGGGCCGGCGT
>JALOQR010000280.1 GCA_025459365.1 Fimbriiglobus sp. | reverse complement strand
AACCGGCCCCTCACGGGGCACGGCTCGCCACGAGCGACTCATGCGTGTCCTCTTCCTGCTCCCGCTCGCTACGGTCCTGCTGGCGGTGGTGCCCTCGGCCCCGCCGGCTCCGGTGGTATTCGCCGCCCCGCCCGCTCCTGCCCGCAAACGGGAGTCGATCGACGACGCCGTCGATCGTGGGTTGGAGTTTCTCCGCACGTCGCAGGCGAAGGACGGCAGTTGGGGCAACCTGGCCGGCAACCCGTGGGGCGGTGGGTTCGATCGCGGCGGCGGCGGCGGCGATCTGGCCATCACTTCCCTGGCCGTCATGGCGTTTCTGTCGGCCGGGCACGTCCCCGGTGAGGGGCACTATGGGACAGTCATCGACCGGGGCATCGAGTGGGTGCTTGATCACCAACAGCCAGACGGCAAACTGGTGCCGCGAAACCTGCCGACCGAGATGTACCACCACGGCATCGCAACCCTGATGCTGGCCGAGGTTGTCGGGCTAGTTCGCCAGGAGAACGCCGACCGCCTACGAGCCGCCCTGGAGAAAGCGGTGCTGATCATCCTCGCCGGCCAGCGGAAGGCGGAGGGGCGGCTCGGGCCGGGCAGCGCCGCCGGCGGGTGGCGGTATTCGGTGGTGGCCAATGGGTTCGGGGCCGACGCCGACCTGAGCGTCACGGGGTGGCAACTCCTGGCTCTGCGGGCGGCCAAGAACGTCGGGTGCGATGTACCGGCCGACCGCATCAGGGCGGCCGTGGCGTATGTGCTGCGAAGCGTCGATACTCGGGGCAACAGCGGCGGGTTCTGCTACCAGCCGGGCGGGGCGGTGACCGTGCCATGTACGGGCGTCGGGGTACTTTGCCTGGAACTGAGTGGGAAAGAGTACCACTTGAGCGAGCCGGCCCTCAAGGGTGGGGCGTTCCTGCTCAACGACCGCCACCAAATGCGCCCGACCGACCCACACTTCTACTACGGGGTGTACTACGTCTCGCAGGCAATGTTCCAACTCGGCGGCAATTACTGGGAAGGCTATCGCCCGAAGCTCCACCGCCTACTACTTCGAGACAACCCGCCGGAGAACAACGGCGGGTGGCTCCGCGGCGGCGGTGATGGTGCCGGATATGGGTCGGCGTACAGCACCAGCATGGCCATTCTCGCCCTCACGGTCGAGTACCGCTACCTGCCCATCTACCAGCGGTTCGATGAGCCGATGGAACGCGACGGAAAGGAGTGAGGGGGAGTACAACAATCCCAGCCCCCGCAAGGACCTCTCCCCATGCCCCGCACTCTCCCACTGTTCGGCCTGCTACTTCTCGCCCCGGTTGCGGTCGCCGACTCCCCGAAGAAGCCCAACGTTCTGCTCCTGCTCGCCGACGACCTCGGCTTCTCCGACCTCGGCTGCTATGGCGGCGAGATCGATACCCCGAACCTGGACGCCCTCGCCAAGTCCGGCCTGCGGTTCACTCAGTTCTACAACACCGCCCGCTGCTGGCCGACTCGCGGGGCCATCCTGACCGGATACTACGCTCAGCAGATCCGACGCGACGCCGTGCCCGGTGTGACGAGCGGCAACGCCGGCACCCGCCCCGAATGGGCCGCCCTCGCCCCGGCGTTGCTTCGGCCCGCCGGCTACCGTTCGTATCACTCCGGCAAGTGGCACATCGACGGCCAACCGCTCAAGACCGGCTTCGAGCGGTCGTATAGCCTGAACGACCACGACCGCCATTTCGGCCCGAAGAACCACACTGAGGACGACCAGAAACTACCCGCCGCCGATCCGAAGTCTGGCTACTATTCGTCCACCGCCATCGCCGACCACGCCATCAAGTGCCTGAAAGAGCACGCCGAGAAGTACGCGAAGGAGCCGTTCTTCAGCTTCGTGGCGTTCACCGCCCCGCACTTCCCGGTGCAGGCCCCGGCCGACGATGTGGCGAAGTACCGGAAGAGGTACCTCGCCGGGTGGGACCAGTTGCGTGAGGAACGCTGGAAGCGGCAGAAAGACCTGCACCTCGGCGATTCGCTCCCGCCCATCGAGCGGGAGGTTGGCCCGCCGTACGCCCGGCCGGACGACATCAAGAAGCTCGGCCCGAACGAGGTGAACCGGCCGTTCGCGTGGAACGATATGACCGCCGAGCAGCGGGCGTTCCAGGCCGACAAGATGGCCGTGCATGCGGCGATGGTCGACCGCATGGACCGTGAGATCGGCCGCATCGTCGATCACCTGAAGAAGGCCGGCATGCTCGACGACACGCTGGTGCTGTTCCTGTCCGACAACGGGGCGAGCGCCGAGATCATGGTGCGCGGCGATGGGCACGACCCGCACGCTGAGTGCGGCACCGGGGCGACGTTCCTGAGCATCGGGCCGGGGTGGAGCAGCCTGTGCAACACCCCCTTCCGCCGGCACAAGACGTGGGTGCACGAGGGCGGCATCTGTACCCCGCTGGTGGTGAGCTGGCCGAAGGGCATCCGGGCGAGGGGCGAACTACGGCACACGCCGGGGCACGTCGTCGACTTCGTGCCGACGGTGCTGGAACTGGCTGGCGTCAAACCCGAACCGAAGAAGGACGCCCCGCCGATGCCCGGCAAGAGCCTGGTGCCGCTGTTCGCCGAGGATAGAACGGTGAGCCGCGAGACGATCTGGTGGCAGCACGAAGGGAACCGGGCGTTGCGGGCGGGCGACTGGAAGATCGTGGCGGCGGGCAAGACGGCCGAGTGGGAGCTTTACGACTTGAAGGCCGACCGCACCGAGGGGAAGAACCTGGCGAAAGAGCAGCCGGCAAAGGTGAAAGAGCTGTCCGACTTGTGGGAAAAGCTGACTGCCGAGCACGCGGCGACGGCGAAGAAGGGGGCGAAGTAGGGCGGGGCGAACCGGCCTATACCCAGCACCCCCGCCGCAAGCCACCGTCGGCAGGGGTCGCTGGTCTGCATCCGGCTCGCCCACCCTATCGGAATAGCCTTACTCGTCGTCATCATCTTCGTCGGCCCGCAGGCCGGGGGGCGGGTCGGGGTCGACCTCAAAGTCATCGCGATCGTCTGGGCGGGGCGGGATCGTCTCGCCTGGCTGGTCGGCTTGTGGGGCGGGGCTGCCGGGGCCGAATTCAAGTTTGAAGCGAAAGTTGGCGAAGGCGATCTGGTCGTTCGGCAGGAGGGCGGCCCGGCGCACACGGGTACCATTCACCCGTGTACCGTTGGTGCTTCCCAGGTCGCGTAGCAGCACCAGCCCATCGGTACAGACAAGCACGCAGTGCCGCTTCGACACGCTCTTGTGGTCCACCCGTAGATCACAATCCTCGCCGCGGCCGACGAGCACCACGTCGCGGGTGAGATCCACCGGGTCGCCACCGTCGGCCGGGATCAGTCGCGCACGCATCGGCACCACCCTACTGCTTGAGCTTCTCGGCCCGCGCCGCCATCGCTTCGGCCGCGGCTTTCCGGCCTGGGAAGCTGATATCCTGCGCGATGGCGTGCTTGGCGTATTGTCGCCACCCGATCGCCGCCTTCGCCCACTGCTCTTTGGCCGCCTTGCGAGCTTCGGGCGAGTCTTTCCCGGCCGCCGCCTCGGCCGCCTCCGCCTGCTCGTGGGTTGCCAGGGCGAGGAGGTAGGTCGCCTCTCCCACCCCAGCCTCGGCCACCATTCCGCCGATCACCCGCGACAGCGACCGACCGCCGGCCCGCAGGAACTTGTCGACCTCCGCCTTGGCCGCCGGCTCGTTGGCGGTCCCCTGCGCCGTCGCCAGGCGGTTGTACACCGCGTTCAGCCCGGCGTACCACTCGGCCAGGTCGCTCCCTTCGGGCAGTGCGAGCAGTTTGTTGAACTCATCTCGCCGCTTCACCAGGTTCTCCACTGCGGCGTTGTACTGCCCACGCTGGAGTTGCTCCCGGGGGGTGGGTGCAGCGAGGAAGGCGGTGCGGAACGCCTCGGCGGCCATGCCACCGAGTGTCTGCCGGGCCTGCTCGTTCACCACTCCCAGCGGTGCCCGCAACACCCGGTCGATCGGCAGTCGGGCGAGCGTGTATTGCTGATACATCGAGTTGAGGCTCGTCTCGGGTGTGGAGTCAAGCCCGCCCTGCTCGAACGGCAGAAACGCCCCGAGCGCTCGCACCGGGGTGAATCGGTCGTCCTTGGGGTTCCACGCGGTGGCCCCGCCGGCCGACGCGGTCGCCCAGTCGATCGCCAGCCGCGCCCCGACTGCGTCCTTGAGCTTCTCCTGAAGTCGGGCCATCCGCAGAGTGAGGGCCGGCAACGGGGGCGACACGAACAGACCGGCCGCCTGGATATCGTCACGCGTCACGTCCCACGGTCTGGCCTTGTCAGCCGTCCACGGGCAGGCGGTCGGGTCGGCCTTCAATTCCACCAGTGACACTGGTCGGCCGGCGGTCTTGCCCGGCACCGGTTCGCCGCGCCACGGGTCGAACAGCAACACCCCGGCTGGAGACGCCACCCCGACCGCCCAGAACGGCCCTTTCGGCGGTTGGTCTTGCGGCCTCGGGCCGCGGAACGTCCATCCCTGCCCGGCGGCGGTGGGTGGGCCAATCAGGTAGGCGTCGAGGTCGAGTTGGCGGCACAGAGCGATGAAGGTGAATGCCCGCTCCAGCCCGCTGCCCCAACCTCGCGTGAGGACGAACGTCGGCGGCACCGGCGGGAGGTAGCTGTTCCGCAGCGTCGCCGGAGCCAGCACGACCTGCCGGGTGACAAACCGGAACGCCGCGTCGGCCCGCGCCGCCGGCGGGTCGGCAGTCGTCACCCCCAGGCCCGCGATCACGTCGGAGAGATACAGGCACTCGCTCAGGTGGTTGGCATCGAGCGCGGTGTACTCGCCTCCGGCCAGGTATTTCTGCTCAGCGGGGGTGAGTTGGAGCGCGTTGCCGATCGCCTCGACCGCGGCGGGGTCGGCCGCTTTCGGTCGCTCGGCCGGTGGGGCGTTCACCAGGCCGGCATTCAACTCGGCGACCGCCGCTCGCAGTTCCTTCGGGCCGGGGTTGTTCCGTACGGTGCTTACGAACCGTGGCCACGGGTTGGCAGACGCCGCGGCGGTGCCGGTGGGGGCAGTCGGGTCGTAGGTGGCGGTCTGCCCGCACCCGGAGCAACCGGCGGCAAAGGCCACCCCGCCCGCCACCAAAAGAACGCCAACCGGACGCAGGGGGAACTTCATGGGGAGGGGGTCTCGTCGGGTAGGGCGACGGCCGCCCGGACCCGCAGCAGGGTGCGGACCAGGGCTGGCAGGTCGTCCAGCGGGAGCATGTTTGGGCCGTCGCTCGGGGCGGCGTCCGGGTTCGGGTGGGTTTCGAGGAACAGGCCATCGGCTCCGGCGGCCACAGCGGCTTTCGCCAGCACCGGCACCATCGAGCGGTCGCCGCCGGTGCGGTCCCCGAGCGCCCCAGGGGTCTGTACGCTGTGGGTGGCGTCGAAGATCACCGGCCGCCCGCATTGTTGCATCCACGGGATGGCGCGGAAGTCGTTCACCAGCAACCCATACCCGAACGTCGTGCCGCGTTCGCACAGCAGCACTCGCTCGTTCCCGGCGGCGGCGCACTTGGCCACCACGTTCTTCATGTCCCACGGGGCCATGAACTGCCCCTTCTTCACGTTCACCACTCGCCCGGTGGCGGCGGCGGCTTCGAGCAGATCCGTTTGCCGGGCCAGGAAGGCGGGGATTTGCAGCACCTCGCACACCTCGGCCACCGCTCGGCACTGCGCCGGCTCATGGACGTCGGTGGTCACCGGCACACCGAACGTGCGGCTCACCTCACCCAGGATGGCCAGCCCGGCTTCTAGCCCAACTCCGCGGAACGACTTCCCGGACGATCGGTTCGCCTTGTCGAAGCTCGCTTTGAACACGACGGGAAAGGACAATTCGCGGGCCAGTCGCGTCACCCGCTCGGCCACCCCGAGGCAGTGATCGCGAGACTCGATGACGCACGGCCCGAGCACCCACAACAACGGATGACCCGGGCCGACCCGGTACGGACCCACGTTGACCACAATCGGCGACACGGCAGACCCTTCATGAGGCATGAGGACAGGATAGCGACTCGGCCGGGAGCACCCCACCCCACGATCGGAGCATGGTGAGACGTTCCCTTCTCGGCCCCCCCTCTCTGCCACACTGCCACCTGCC
>JALOQR010000279.1 GCA_025459365.1 Fimbriiglobus sp. | reverse complement strand
GACGAGCCGTAGAACACCCACTCCTTTCCCCGAGGTCCGCCATGCGCCGGCTCTCTCTCCTCGCGGTCGCCCTCTTCGCCTGCCCGCTGTTCGCCGACGACAAGCCGAGTCACTCGGCCGAACTCGTCTTCCCCCTGCACCCCAAGCACAACCACGCCCCCGGTATCGTCGAGTGCCCGAACGGCGACCTACTGGTGTCGTGGTACCGCGGGAGCGGGGAGAAGAACGCCGACGATGTCGCCCTGTTCGGCAGCCGCAAGAAGCCCGGCAAGGGGTGGAGCGAGGCGTTCGACCTGGGCGACAACCCCGGCTTCCCGGACGGCAACACGGCCCTGTTCATCGACCGCAAGGGCAAGCTGTGGATGTTCTGGCCGCTCATCCTCGCCAACAGTTGGGAGAGTTGCCTGACCCAGTACCGCACCAGCACCGACTACGAGAAGGACGGCCCGCCGAAGTGGGACTGGCAGGCGAGCATCCCGCTCAAGCCAAAGGACTTCGAAGCGGTGATGACCGCCGAGTTCGAGAAGTGGCAGAAGCAAGCGGTTGGCTTCACCCTGCCGAAAGACCTGACACCCGACGCGGTGACGAAGAAGGTCAAGGACAAACTGGCCGTTCGGCTCGGGTGGCAGCCGCGGTGCAAGCCGGTGGTGCTGAAGTCTGGGCGGATCCTCCTGCCGCTGTATTCCGACACGTTCAGCGTCGGGCTGATGGCACTTTCGGACGACGACGGCAAGACGTGGACCGCCTCCACCCCGCTCGCCGGGTTCGGCAGCATCCAGCCGACGGTGCTGGAGCGGAAGGACGGCACGCTGGTGGCGTACATGCGGGAGAACGGGCTGTTCGGCAAGATCCGGGCGAGCGAGTCGAAGGACGGCGGCACGACGTGGGGGAGCGTGACCAGCACCGACCTGCCCAACCCCGGCGCCGGCATCGACGCGGTACGCCTGGCCGATGGTACCTGGGCAATGGTTTACAACGACACAACGCGGGGGCGGAGCAGCCTGGCGGTCAGCCTGAGCGACGACGAAGGGAAGACGTGGAAGTGGACCCGGCACCTGGAGAAGCACGACAGCGGGTCGTACCACTACCCGGCCGTGATCCAGGGGAAGGACGGTACCCTCCACTGCGTGTACAGCTACTTCGTGAAGGAGGGGAAGAGCATGAAGCACGCCGCGTTCAACGCGGCGTGGGTGAAGGAGGGGGACCGCTGAGCCGACCCCTCGCGGGGTCGGTTCCGCATTCACCGCCGGCTGCCCCACTTCTGGTACCCACCCCGCGACCCAACCGGCGGCCGCATGCGGGCCGGCTGAGCCGGGGCGGCGGGGGCGATGACCTCGGGGTCGTGGTCGGCCGGCCGCTGGGCCGCCGTCAGCAGCGCCACCGCTGCCGCTGCCACGTCCTCCGCCGGCAGGTCGGCGAGCAGCGGGGCGAGCAACTTCTTAACATCATCCAACCCGCCGGCCGTCGCTTTCGCTCGCAGCGCTTCCGCCGTTGCGGTGGTCTGCTTCCCCCGCACTGCACTCTTCGTCGGCACCTGGGCTGGCGTCATCCGGCGGTTGGTGGTCCGCTCCACCTGCACCATCAGCCCCCGCTCCCGCGGGTCGAGCAGGGTGATAGCCGTTCCCTCGCGCCCGGCCCGGCCGACCCGCCCGATGCGGTGAACGTAAGTCTCCGCCATCTCGGGCAGGTGGTAATTCACGACGTGCGACAGGTGGCCGATGTCAAGCCCGCGGGCGGCCACGTCGGTCGCCACCAGCACGCGGGCGGTGCCGTCGCGGAAACGACCCATCACCCGGTCCCGCTGTTCCTGGTTTAGCCCACCGTGGATCGCCTCCGGTTTGAACCCGCGGGCGGTGAGCGCCCCGGCCAGCCCGTCGGCGTCGTTGCGGGTGCGGCAGAAGACGATGGCGGTGGCGTCGGGTTCCATCGCCAGCAGGCGGGCGAGGGCGGCCGGCTTGTCCGACTGGCGGACGTGATACACCAACTCCTTCACCTTCGGGGCGGCGCCGGCGGCCGGCACCGGAGCGGCGATCTGCACCCGCACTGGGTCGGTCTGGTGCTTGGCGGCGATGGCGGCGATGCGGGCCGGCATGGTGGCCGAGAACAGCACCGTCTGACGCCCCGACGGGGCGGCCGAGAGCAGTGCTTCGATGTCTTCGGCGAAGCCCATGTCCATCATCTCGTCGGCCTCGTCGAGCACCACCGTGAGGAGGCCCGAGAGATCGAGGGTGCCTCGCCGCAGGTGGTCGTGCGCCCGCCCTGGTGTGGCCACCACGACATCGGCATGCTGCCGCAGCCCTCGCACTTGTTCGGCAAAACCCGCCCCGCCGTACACCGGCACCACCTTGATCTTGTGCGGCTTGCCGTAGCCGCTCACGGCCTTCGCCACCTGCACGGCCAGTTCGCGGGTGGGGACCAGAATCAGAGCGGCCGGCTTGCGGCGGTCGCGGTTGTCGGCGGCACCCAGGCGGTGAACGAGCGGTAGGGCGAACGCGGCCGTCTTGCCCGTACCAGTGGCGGCGACGCCGACGAGGTCTTTGCCGGCGAGCAACGGCGGGATCGCTTGGGCCTGGATCGGCGACGGAGTGCTGTACTCGACGGCGGCGGCCAACTCGGCGGACAGACCCAGGGCGGCGAACGGAGAAACGATCGGACTTTCGGTCACGAAACGAACCTTCCCACCGGATGGAGCCGGCGGCGTGCAGGGGATGCGAACAATGGCCCCGGATTGCAAACCGCAGACGTGCGGGCAGAGGAGCGTGCGTTCGGCGGAAACAATCATCATACGAGGCCGGTCCAGGGTGGAGGGAATTTTGTCGAAATTGGCGGCTGGCGGCGGCTGGCGACAAGGTTTGCCCCGACCACTGGCGGTTTGGCCCATTGTCTGTTACAGTTTCATTCCCACCCCTGCCCCCACGTTCACGGGCTGCTTGCCATGCTCACCTTTCACGGTTCCCCCGGCCGCTTTTGCGATGGCCACTCCCGCCGCTCGTTTCTGAAAGTCGGTGCCCTCGGCCTCGGCGGGCTGACCCTGGCGAACCTGATGCGTGCGGAAGCCGCCGGCAAGGCCAAGTCACACAAGTCGGTCATCATGATCTACCTGTCCGGCGGGATGGCCCACCAGGACACGTTCGACCTCAAGCCCGATTCCCCCGCCGAGGTCCGCGGTGAGTTCACCCCCATCGACACTAACGTCCCCGGCGTGCGGTTCGGCAACCTGCTGCCGCGGATGGCGAAAGTGATGGACAAGTTGATCGTGTTGCGGGCGGTGTTCGGTCAACCGGACGAGCACAGCAGTTGGATGAGCTACACCGGCTTACCGATGGACCCCGCCAAACGGGAGAAGCGGCCGCACTTCGGCAGCGTGGTGGCGAAGGTGCAGGGGCCGACCGATCCACTCGTGCCGGCGTTCGTTGACCTGTCGCCGACCATGCAACACAAGCCGTACAACTCGCCCGGCCCGATGAACCTCGGCCGCGGTGCCGCCGGAGTGAAGGTGGACGGCGACGAGGTGGCGGTGATGAAAAACCTGACCGTGCCCGCCGACCGCCTGCACGACCGTCAGGCACTCCTCTCCGACATGGACCGGCTCAGGAAGACGGCCGACACAAGCAGCGGCCTGGGCGTGGACACCTTCCACGACCGGGCGTTCGACGTGCTGACGAGCAGCAAGTTGGTGGACGCCCTCGACATCACGAGGGAGTCTCCGGCCGTGCGGGACCGCTACGGCAAGGGCAGCCCGAAGCACCTCGGCGACGGCGCCCCGCTGTGGAACGAGCAACTCCTCATGGCCCGCCGGTTGGTCGAGGCCGGCGCCCGCGTGGTCACCCTCGGGTACGGCTTCTGGGACACGCACGGCGGCAACTTCAGTCACCTGAAAACCCACCTGCCGACCTTCGACCAGGGCATCTCGGCACTCGTCGAAGACCTATACACCCGCGGGTTGGACCGCGACTGCACGGTGGTGGTGTGGGGCGAGTTCGGCCGTACGCCGAAGATCAACAAAGACGCCGGCCGCGACCACTGGGCGCGGGTGAACTTCGCCCTGATGAGCGGCGGCGGGATGAAGACGGGTCAGGTGATCGGCAGCACCGACGCCATCGCCGGCGAGGCGAAGAACGACCCGGTGCCGTACCCGAACGTGCTCGCCACCGTGTACAAGAACCTGGGCATCGACCCGCACGACATGGTGTACGACGTGAGCAACCGCCCGAACCCCATCCTGCCCAGCAGCGTGAGCGTGATCGACAAGGTGTATTGAAGGCGTTAACTCACCCGCCTACACGGATCACGAGATCGCCGTAACCGTCTGGTGGAACCACAATATCGACAGGCGTGGTTTCTGGGTCTTGATACTCTTTGGGAGTGAGCCCCCGTTGGGTGGGCAGGATGCCCTTCACTGTAACTTTGTAGCGTCTCGGGGGGATCGTGGATGATTTGCCGTCGGATGCCTTGAATGCTCCCAAGTCATCTGTGATCGCGATTGGACAGGTCGCGCCCGATTGCATGTCGGAGAAGGGAAACGGCACGAATTCGAGTTTCACCCCTTTGATTGGCGACCCGTCCTCACGTAAGACACGCCCCTTGACTTCGGGCTGAGCGGGTGATTTCGGCTGTCCACAGCCGAGCATTGTCATGCCCACCAGGATGACCATACACAGGATTACATTTCTCAAGTACATGTGCGATACTCCTGAATCCAATCGCGATCACTATTCCGTTAACTCACCGCTCGATGGGGTGATCGCGGCCCAGAAAACCGCTGGCGTGACAGTCGGCGAGAAGGTCTTTACACTCCCATCGAACATGCCAGTGATGAGCCCGCTGGTGTGAAAGGAATGTGGCAAGCGACCATCAGCCTGGAGCGGAGAGGGGCGGTGTTGGAAGGTCATGTTCGGTATCGATGGCAGCGAAGTGGGTGGACTGCCGGAAGTCACAGGAATCACGTCGAGAAACACCGGGTCCGCGAATGTGCCACTCCGCTCGCCGTCGTAGCGGCAATCAAGGGTGGTGGTCCCACTCACCCGTGCACACGGAGAGACGTACATGTAGGTGGAAGAATTCGCCCGGTTCTCAGAACGGAAGTATCGCTGCGCCACGGCGATTGTGTGTGATGTGCCGTCAGAAAAGGTCGTCGAGAGTGTAGGGGCACCTTCGAATGCGATTGCGTTCACCGGGAAACTGGTCGCGCCAGACCCCGTCTCGACCGGCCATTTGGGGTTGGTCGTTGAGGGGTCCGACTGCGAAAGCAGCACCTTCACTGTCGGGTACGGGGCGTCTCCATACACGGGTGCGCGCGGTGGTACCGCTGCTCCCGCCTCGAGGAATACCAAGATGTTGAACAAAGGGGAATGATACCCGATGTGGTTCGGGTAAATCGATGCCACCTTGCTCCCTGGGAGTTGCCCGGCGTGAGCCGATGCGTAGTGGTGGAAACCGAGCGTAATCTGACGTGATTGATTCTGGTCGTGGAGACGGGCGGCGGTACTCCTGACGGCTTGAACTGCCGGAAGCAGCAAGCCGATGAGTACCGCGATCAACACGATCACGACCAGAATTTCGACAAGGGTGGCACCGCGGCGTCGCATGGGTCATCCTCTGACCACGAATGATAAGCTCGACGAAGTGGCAATACGCCAAAAAGCTATTTGAAGGTGCCCTCAAATGGATCTGACGTAGATTTGGGATTGTTTGGCGGCATGGGGTTTGTCTGATTATATTTCAGCGTCGCCACAACTTTATATTTTCCGGCCGCGAGATTGTTGTACCGCAGATTGCTCCACACGCCGGTCGTCTGGTTGACCTGCGCGGCAGTAGCGGCTCCCTGTGAAACCCAGCCGCCGTTGACTTCTTTGAACAACTCCGTCTCGATGGACACGAACGTTGCCGCACCACCATTCTGTAAAGTGATGCTATAGGTCCCACCGGGTTCGATAGAGTTACCAAACGGACGTAACGTTGGTACCAGACTGAGTGATGACGGCATTTACAGTTTGGGCGAGACTGGTGCCTATGAGATTAGACGAGACAAGTAGTGCTAGACCAGCGACCAGCGACCATGATGGTGCTCTCAGTAGGAAGTCGGAATGTGTGGCAAAAATACCAAACTCAGAGCCGGTGGCAAGACAAATTTCCTTAGAAAAGCCGAATTCATCTGACGGTGAAGATGAATGCAGTTTCTTGTCTGGTTACTGCGTTCCCGGTACCAAACACCCGATCACTCAGTTCCCGGTTTACTTCTTCTCCGCCGCCTTCTTTAGCTCGTCTACCACTTTCGGCACGTCGGTCTCGTTCACGCTGTCGAACGCCCACGCCTTCACCACCTTGCCCTTGTGGGCGACCACCGCCGTGAGCGTGTTGGTGTTGTTCAGCCCCCAGTCCTTTGGCCCGTTGCCGTCGGCCGCCGACACCCCCAGCAGCGTGTTCGCGTAGTACTTCGACACCTTCGGCACGTATTCCTTGTTCTTGTCCGCTTCTCCCCCCACCCACACGGCTACTACCTTTGCCCCGGTGATGTCGGCGATTTTCTCGTCGAGCGTTTTCACGAACCGGTGGGCCGGCCGGCTGTACGGGATGTTCCCGTCCTTGAACGGGTCGGCGTTCACGAACACATACACCGTCGGGTCGTCCTTGCGGTCGTCGGCCAGGTCGGTTTCCTTCTCGGCCGCTTTTTCGGTTACGGCGAAGGCCGGCAACTTGGGTACACCGGCACCCGCCTTTGGGCCGGGGTCGTCGGCACCGAGGGCCAGCGCGGCAAGCATCAGCAGGTTCATGACAACTCCTCCGGGGTGACGCTCAGTGGGTACTCGGGGATGCTCAGGCCGAGCGTCGGGATCGCCTGTAACCGCCGCCAACCGCGGGTGACGCGGGCTTCTTCCCGTTGCACGAAGTCGGCGTCGAGGGTCTGCTTGTCGAACGGCCCGTCGCACACCACCGGCGGGAAGTTGGCATCCACAATGTACTGTGCCGTACTCGGCCGACAGCGGAGGTGGCACTCCGGGTGCAGGTGTAGCTTTTCTAGCGGGACTTCGCCCAGCACGAACCGGAGGTAAAGCTCCGACTCGGTGACGCCTTCCACGTCGCCGCCGCACACCTCGCACGGGTAGCCCTGGTCGCACTTGGCCATGAGATGAAGCCCTCTCCACTACAACAATACCTTTTCCCCCCGCCTCCGAGAACCACGATGGGCGTACTGGATTCGTTTCGTCTGACCGGCAAGACGGCGTTCGTGACTGGTGGTAGCCGTGGGCTGGGGCGGGCGATGGCCCAGGCGCTCGCCGAGGCGGGGGCCGACCTCGTGCTCGTCGGTCGGGATGCGGATTCGCTGGCGGTGGCGCGGGCCGAGTTGTGCGAACTCGGGCGGCAGGTTCACACCGTCACGGCCGACGTGAGCACCCCGGCCGGGGCAAAGTCGGCCTGCGACAGTGCGTTGTCACTCGGTGTGCCGATCGATGTGCTGGTGAACAACGTCGGCGGGCGGCGGCTGGACGTGCCCACCGAAGACTTCCCGCTCGACGAGTGGCAGCGGATGTACGACCTCAACCTGACCGCGGCACTCGTCTGCTGTCAGGAGTTGGGCAAGCCGATGCTGGCGAGAGGGACGGGGAGCGTCATCAACGTCACGAGCATCGCCGGGCCGATCGCCATCAAGGGCATCCGCGGGCGGCACTATGAGTCGGCGAAGGCGGCACTCGCCGCGCTTACGCGGAGCCTGGGGGCCGACTGGGCCACCCGTGGGGTGCGGGTGAACGCCATCGCCCCTGGCGTGTTCGAGACCGACCCGAACAAGAAGTGGTTCGCCACCAAACCAGACTTCCGCGATTCGTTCCTGGAGCACATCCCGATGGGGCGGTTCGGTGTGCCTCCTGAACTTGGCCCGGCGGTGGTGTTCCTGGCATCCGATGCCAGCAGTTACATGACGGCCGCCACACTGGTGATCGACGGCGGTTTCACGGCGTGGTAGGCAGCAATGCGGCTGCGGTGGCGGAAAGTGATCGGCGGAGATGGGGCGAGTTGGTCCGTTGGTCGGTGTTGCCGCTGCGAAAAATGGGCCGTTGCGAGTGAAACGAGTTGACCGTCACCCCCTGTGGGGCGACACTGATCATCACCTCCCCGCCGGCCGATCTCGGGTACGCACCCTCCCCCTGCACACCCTGCTCCCCCGCCCTCCGCGTCCCGTCAGGCCACCCCCCACCCCACCGCGAGGAGGACACCCGCACCCAGTCGGGAGTCCGGCATGTCAGGTCGATTGCAGATCATCGCAGCAGTGTTCGCGCTCGGCCTCTTGGCCGTGGCCGCATGGGTCG
>JALOQR010000034.1 GCA_025459365.1 Fimbriiglobus sp. | reverse complement strand
TCCGACCGGGTGAGTTTCCGACCAGGGGCACCGGCGGGCGACCATCCCCGAACACACTCATGATCCGCCGGGCCAATTCCGCCCGCAGAGCACTCAGGGTGTTCGGCGAACAGTCGGCCAAAACCACGCACCCGCCGGCCCGCCGCTCGTGTCCGCCGGCGTTGCCGAGAGTGCCCACCGCATTGGCGAGCATTTCGCCCGCCTTCGCATTGGCGCGGGCGGCCCGTGCCGACAGCACCACCTTCTGACCGATCACCCCGCAGCACACGGCCCAATCAACATCCTCATATCGAATGAGGAAATCGACCACCTCGGCGGCTTGTTCGGGCTGGCCGAGTGGATCGACCCACGCGAACACCAACTTCCCATGAACGGTGGCAGAGCGGAGGGCCTGAGCGAGCACGTCGAAGTGGGTTTTCGGTAGGCGGGCGTGGCGAATCTGGGCGAGCAGGTCTTTATCGGCGAGCGGGTACAACTTGCCGACGGCGTCGTCGTCTTCCGCGGCCCCTTCCCGTGGGAACCCGCTCAGTTCGGTTTCGATGCCGTAAAGCAGGGCGGTGGCGAGCGGTTGAGGGATGCCGACCTTCTGCTCGAACAGGTAGCCGGTCACCACCGTGCAGGTCGCGCCGAGTTCCGGGCGGATGTCGGCGTAGTTCACGCCGCTCAGATCGCCGGGAGTCACGTGGTGGTCGATCACCGCCGCCACGGGGCCAGCGATCGAGTGCCGGCCGGTGCCCGGCTGGCTATCGACCATCACCACAGCATCGCCGGGTTGCCGCTGGAAGTCTGCCACCGGCGTGAGTTGCAGGTCGAGAAGATCGACCATCGCCCGGTTTTCTGCCCGGAAGATGCCACCGTCCTGGGTAAGAAGAACTGGCTTGCGGAGCCGTTCACGGACGAGGTGCGCAAGGCCCCACATGCTGCCGAGGCTATCGGGATCGGGCTGAACGTGGGAGACGAACACGACGCGATTGGCGGCGCCGAGGCCAGCCAGAAAGCGGTCGGAACGTCGGCCGCCTTTTCCGCGGGCGGCCAGAAACATATGGGCGGTCGAACCGGCGCTGGGATGCGCCATTTTGAATCCTTCTGCCAAGATCCCGCCTTCCTGGCGGGTGAGTGGGAGCGAATGGCTCCCGACGCCCCTCCTGGGTCCGTCCATTTTTACCCGAAGGGAGTCGGCGGGAAAAGCGGGGATGGTGGCCAGTCGGGGTCGGTTTACCGTAACTCTTTTTGAAATAACGATTTAGGAAGGGGAAATTTCTCGGCAGGCAGGGGGCGAGCGGGCGGGCGGGCGGACGAATGTGATGGGATTATGTGTTGGGGCGTTGGTATCGGACTCCACCTCAGGCAGGTAGCGAAGTTGGTCGGTCCCCTCGCCCGTGGAGGGTCTCGCCCGGTCTGTCGGCCCGATCACACCGCCCCCCCCACCGGCAAGAGTAGGATCGGGTTCCCACCGCGGAACTCCCGACGCGAACGAATTCCGGCTCAGGAAAACAGGCTTCCGTTGTAACGCTTTGTGCCTGCTCGGGCACTCTCCCCCGCCGCACGGATGGCCTCCTGCATTTGGGCTTTCGTGCGTTGCACCCGTCCCACCAGCCGGAGGGGCGGACCAGCCACACGGATCGAGGAGAGTCTGATGAAGACCCTGTACCTGTTCTCGCGCGAGATGCGGACGATGGAGGATGTCGGCCCTGGGGATGCCGACGTGCACACCAAGAGTGGTCGCCACACCAACATCCAACTGAAGATCACCCGCCCCGTGGTGGAGCCGAACGGCAAACGACTGCGGTGCAAGGTGGTGTACGACGTGATCGAGGGACGCAGGGACTTCACCCACTTGCAGTTGGTGACCGACGTGTTGATGCCCTTGCCGAGCGACTGGTCGAACGTGAAGGTGCTGGGCGCTGCCGACTTCAGTATCAACATGGTGGTGAATGGCAAGAACCACCAGTGGATCCCGGTGAACGTCAACTCAGTCAACTGGATTCAAGAGCTGAAGGTGAAGATCGACGGGCCAGGGAACGACACCGAAGGCAACGCCGGCCTTCGCTTCGATCTCGCCATTCCGCTGGAGTATGAAGACAACGGCTGACCACCCCCTCTGACAGGCGGGCAGGGCCGCCCCACTCGCCGCGATGGTCCCTCCCAACGAGGCGGAGCGACACCCGCCTCACATCCTGTTTCCCACGTTCAGCACCCAGGGGCAGAGTGGCCGCGTTCGCTCGCGGTCACACCCAAGTCATGTGATGCAGGCTGAGCCGGTCCTTCCCATCGATTTCACCCAAATAGACTGTTCCCAACGCTGACTCGCTTCCGGGGTTGGCGGTGTGGACTTGGGCCGAGCCGCCTCTCCATCATAC
This sequence comes from Fimbriiglobus sp., assembly GCA_025459365.1. GTDB lineage: Bacteria > Planctomycetota > Planctomycetia > Gemmatales > Gemmataceae > JALHQU01. Next base: position 28,698 of record JALOQR010000034.1, on the reverse strand, counting down.
ATGGTCTGTTCCCATGACCGCCGCTGACGTCATCCGCCTTCTGAATCTGGCCCCGCACCCCGTCGAGGGTGGGCACTTCCGCGAGACGTACCGCTCGCCGCACAGTACCGCCATCTACTACCTGCTCGAAGGCCGTGGCGTCTCCGAGATGCACCGCCTGCCCGGCGACGAGGTGTATCACTTCTACGCCGGCGACCCACTTGAAACCCTCCTGCTGTTCCCCGATGGTACCGGACGGGTCGTGATGGTGGGCGGCGACCTCGCGGCCGGTCAGCTGCCGCAGTTGGTCATTCCTGGCGGGGTGTGGCAGGGAAGCGTGCGGGTGCCTGGGGCGTTCGGATGGTCGCTCATCGGGGCGACGATGGCGCCAGGGTTCGAATACGCCGACTACACCCGCGGAGAACGGGAGATACTGAGCCAGACGTGGCCGACCTTCGCCGGCGCCATCACGGATCGCACTCCGAACGGGTAGTACCAAGATTCCCAAAAGCTCGCACAGCAATCTCCCCCTATCTGGGTCGGTGGCCGAGGGGCCGAATTGAGCGAAAGCCTGATTGGCGCAACACTTAGGTTGGCGGTGGCCGAGGGGGGGTATATGTGTGGCAGGTGGCAGTGTGGCAGAGAGGGGGGGGCTGGCCTAGAAGCCACGGAGTTACTCGCATCTCCCTTCATGCGTTTTGTGGGCCACTCCACTCCTCCCAACGACCCCTGAGAGGCGATTGCACGCTCCATCTGCCAGTTGCCCTTTTTTCGCGTCCGGTGGTGGCGTACACTCCCAGCCCCGCGCGTCCCGGTTGCGGAAGGATTCCCGCCAATGGCCGTTTCGCCAAGCCCGAATGACCTGACCCGCCAGCAATTGGACGAACTGGACACTCTGCTCCAGCGAATGCTCGCGCTGCCGATTAGCCAGCCCGAGCCCGCCGTGGCCTACCCGCCACCCCCGCCACTGCCCGATCTCCCCCCCCGCCCCACTCCACGGTTGCCCGAGCCAACCATCACCAGTTGGCGCGCCGACACCCCGACGGCTCCGTCGTCCAAATCGCCGCACCTCACACCAGCACCCGAGCCGACGGTCGCCTTCACGCCCACTGTGCTACCGTTCCCGCCTGGTGGACGAACCACCCCCGACCGCCCCGCCGCCGACCTGCCCCCTCCGCGGCTGTTTGCCCCGCCGCCCGAACCGGCCGCACCCGAGCCGTTTGTCGCCCCCGGAACACTCCGCGGCGTCGATGCTCCGGCCCTGCCGTTCTTCCATCCAGCCGAGGAGCCGCCGACCACAGCCCCCACGCCGGCCGCCGACTTCCCCGAGGTAAACCCGTTCGCGGAATCGTTCCCACCCATTGCCCCGCCACCCGAGCCGACCACCACGCATTCGGTGCCGGTGTTTTTGTGGCCGGTGTTCGCCCTGAACTGGGTGATGGAGTTTGCTCTTGGCTGGTTCGGCCCGATCGGCCACCTGCTCACCCGCCCCCTCGCCAAGACACTCCTTGGATGGTCGGGAGTGCTGCTCCTGCTCGCCGCTGGGGTGTGGGCGGCGCGGGGGATGGGATGGGTGTCCTGGCCGGGTGGGGGCGGACGCCTATAATCTGTGATTGCGGGAAAAGTCCCGCGGTTGGCCGTCGAATGCCTACTATCGCCGGGGGCGTGCCCGCCCCAGCGCCTGGGCCAGAATCCCCCGAGCCACGTCTGTAATGATCCCCTCCCCGCGGAAGTACGACTTCCTCGCCGCGTTCCTGACGTACCTCATCCCCGGTCTCGGGCAGGTGATGCAAGGCCGCATCGGGAAAGGGGTGCTCTACTTTGCCTGCCTGTATGGCCTGTTCTTCTACGGGCTGTGGCTGGGCCAGTTCCGCAACGTGTGGCTGGCGAACACGGCCAAGTTGCCCGCAGTGCGGTTGCCCGCCGCCGGCGAAGTGACGGGCCTGCCCAAAGACCTGTCGTATCGCAAGGAGTTCCTCGCTCAGTTTTGGATCGGGGCGGCGGCGTGGCCGGCGGTTCTTCAGTACCTGAGCACCGACCCGCTCCCCGCCCACCCAGCCGACGACGAAGCGTGGCAGCCAAAACCGCACGCTGTGTTCGGGTCGTACATGCAGGCCCCATCCGAGGCCAAGTTGAACGACCTGCAAAGGAACTCCGACACCAACTGGGACCTGGGGTGGGTGATGACCGTCATCGCCGGGGTGCTGAACGTGCTGGTGATCTACGATGCTCTGGCTGGACCGCTCGTGCGGGACGACATGAACCCAGACGGTACGCCGAAGTCGCCCACCCCGACGGGGGGCGTGAAATGACTCCCCTCTTCGCCGCCGGTGGGTGGACGACTGTTGCCCTGCACCTGCCCGTCCTGCTTGTCGCCGTGAGTTTGGTGTACAGCGCTACCCGTCACGACCGCTGGGACCTCATCCTCAAGGACGCGCTCGGCTGGGGTGGGCGAATGGCTCTCTTCCTCGTCTCCCTGGGTGGGTTGCTGTTCGTCCTGTCGTCGCACCCGGATTGGTGGCCTGTGGTGATGGTGCCGGTGGTAGTCGGCATGATGGTCTACTATGCCTGGAACTCGCCTTGGTATCGGCGGCTGCGGGAGCAGCGGGAGAAGGAGCAAGAAGAGAAGGAGAAAGCGATTACCGCAGCGGTGGCGCGGAAGTAGGTCGACGGGCCTCGCTCTCGCTTTGCGGTTGCTCGACCACGACCTACACCAACTCACGGATCACCTGCCCGGCATCCAGAAGTGATTGCGGTCGGCCGGACGGGTCTTTCAGGTGCGTCTTGCGGGCGTCCACGCCGAGCGTCGCGTACAGGGTGGCGAACACGTCCTCGTAGCTCACCGGGCGGTCGGTCACCCGCCCGCCGATGCGGTCGGTCGCCCCGATCACCTGCCCCGCCTTCCACCCCGCCCCGGCCAGGAGCGCCGGCCCCACCTCCGGCCAGTGGTCCCGCCCGCCGTCCTTCGCCACCTTCGGCGTCCGCCCGAACTCGCCCCACACCACGATCGCCACGTCGTCCAGCATCCCGCGGTCGCTCAGGTCGGTCACCAGCGCCGCCAGGGCGTGATCGACGATCGGCACCAACTTCCGCATCCGTGGGAAGTTCTGCGAGTGGGTATCGAAGTCAGAGAACGACACGCTCACGCAACGTACTCCGGCCTCCAGCAACCGCCGGGCGAGGAGCAGTTTCTTCGCTGAGTGTTCGTCTTCGCCTGTCTCGAACTTGTCCAACTTGCTTGCCGGCGGGGTGTACATCTTCACCACGCTCTCCGGTTCGTCGTCCCAGCTCAGCGCCTTCGCCAACCGGCCGGAGGTGAGGATGCTGACCGCCTGCTGGCCGAACTGGTCGAGGGCGTCCATCGTGCCTGATTGATCGACCTCACGACGGACGTCATCGAACTGCTCCAACAGCGACTGCCGGTCGGCCAAGCGGTCGGGAGTCAGGCCGTCCACCAGATCGAGTTGCAGGCTCGGGCGGGCGGCCCCGCGCTGCAATTCCACTTTCATCCCCTCTTCCAGTTCTCGCGGGAACTTCGCGGAGAGATCTGGGCGGAAGGGGGCGAACGCCGGGCCGAGGTAGCCAGGGCGGGCGCTGTTCCGCACCAGCGGACGGCCCTGCATTAGGTCGACGAACGGCGGCACGGTGTCGGAAGGCTTGCCGAAGAGCTTGGCCACCACGCTGCCCATCGCCGGCCGCCCGCCGACGCTTTCAATGTTCTTCGGGTGGAACCCAGCCTGCGTCTGGAAAGCGTCGTGAAAGCCGGTGCTGCCGACGAGCGAGCGGAGGAAGACGAACCTGTCGGCCAGCGCCGCCACCCGCGGCATGAGTTCGCACAGATGTACACCGTGCAGCTTAGTCGGGATCGCCTTCAGCGGTCCGCGGACTTCCTCCGGGGCGTCGGGCTTGGGGTCGATGGTGTCGTGCTGGGGTGGCCCGCCGTCGAGGTGGATGTTCAGGATCGACTTGGGGGAAGTCTTCTTCGGTTTCTCGGCGTCGGCGCAGAGGAGGTCGGTGAGGGTGAGGCCAGCGAGGCCAGCACCAGCGACGACGAACGAGCGGCGAGAAATGCCACGACCGCAGGGGAGGCGGGGTCGCATGGGGGGAGGCCCGAACGGGAAAGGGCTTCGGCAGGCAGGGACTGACGAGCCGAGAGTACCCGTTCGAGGGGGTCGGGTCAACAAGTTGCGGAGTTGAAAATGGAACCCGGCGTTGTTGCCTTCGCCGGGTTGAGGTCGATCGAGCCACTGCTGCTCGTGGAGGCCATCCGATCTTTGGAAGTTGCAGTGCGATCACCGTGTTAGGTGGCCACACGAGCTGTCACGTGGCTTGTTGCCACTTCTGCTTGATGAACGTGATGCCCTGCTGGAAAACGTCTTCGGCTTTCGGGAAGAGATCGCGCCACACCCGCGTTGCGGCGGCGAGGTCGGGCAACGCCCGCCCGAACGCCTCGATCACCAGCCACCCGTCGTAGCCCGTCCCCTTGATCGCCTTGAAGGCTTCGTCCCACCGCACCTGCCCCGTGCCCGGCACCCCCCGGTCGTTCTCGCTAATGTGGACGTGGGCGAACACATCCTTCACCGCTGCTATCCCGGCGGCCTGGCTCTTCTCCTCGATGTGGGCGTGGAAGGTGTCGTACATGCAGCGGAAGTTCGGGTGGTTCACCGCCTTCACCAATTCGGCCGCGTCCTTCGCCGTGGTGAGGAAGTAGCACTCAAACCGGTTCAGGTACTCGATGGCGAGCGTCAGGTTCGCTTGCTTGGCGAAGTCGGCCGCCTGTCGCAGCACCTCCACCGCCCGCCCCTTCTCGTCGGCGGTCGGCCCGGTGCCGCTGAACACCCCGAGCGGCGAGTGGTACGGCCCGACCATGGCCACGCTGCCGAGGATGTGGTTCATCTCCACCGCCCATTTCAGCCGGTCGATTGCGGCCTTTCGCACGTTGGCGTCTGGGCTGATAGGGTTGGCGTCGGGGTTCATCACCGTCACGGTGCTACACGCCAGACCCTGCTTATCGAGTTCGGCGCGGATCTTCTTGTAGTGTTCGGCGGTGCCGTCGAAGAGGGGCAGTTCGACGCCATCGAACCCGGCGGCCTTGATGGCAGCGATGGTGGGGAAGTCGGCTTCGGTGACGAATCCGGTCCAGAGCAGCAGGTTCATGCCGACTTTCATGGCGGGCCTCGCGGGAGAGAAGCGGAACGGCGGCATTGTCCGGTGAGGCGGCAGTGGCGGCAAGGGAGCACCCCAACCACGCCCGCCCGGACCGGATGAATCTCCCCACCTGATCTGAGCATGCGCGGCACCGCGACCTGAAGAACTGTCCGGCGTCGGGGTGCTTGTTGAGTTTGTGTACTGTGTTCCGATGGAAGGTCTGGAACTGTTTAGCTCAGGGCATTGTCACCACATCTCGCACAACCCCCATCAACTTCTCCCGCCGCCGCACCACCTCGCCGACGACGAACACAGCGGGGCCAGCCACCCCGGCCGACAGCGTGCTGATCGTCGCCAGTTCGCCCACTACCACCACCTGCTCTGGTAGAGTGCCAGCCTGCACAACGGCCACTGGCGTAGAAGCGGATAGCCCACTGGCCGTAAGGCGATGGGCGATGGCGGTGATGTGCCGCACCGCCATGTAAAACACCACTACCGGCATGCGGGCGAGCGCGTCCCAGTCGTGGGTGCATTCAGGGGAGTCGGGGTCGTGGTGCCCCGTCGCGAGCGCGATCGCCGGGCCAACGCTGCGGTGGGTCAGCGGGATTCCGGCCGACGCCAACGCGCCGATCGCGGCGGTCACGCCCGGCACAATCTCGAAGGGTACGCCGGCCGCGGCCAGTACCTCGGCCTCTTCGCCCCCGCGGCCGAACACGCACGGGTCGCCGCACTTGAGCCGGCAAACAGACTTCCCCTCGCGGGCCAACCGCACCAGGGCGTCGTTGATGGTTTCTTGCTTTGTACTGCCGACGCAGTAGCCACGTTTGCCGACATGCAGACGCTCGGCGTCCGGGCGAATCTCCGCGAGAAGGTCGTCGCTCAGCAGGGCGTCGGTGAGGACGACATCAGCCGCCCGCAGGATTCGCAGCCCGCGGACGGTGATGAGATCGGCCGCTCCCGGCCCCGCGCCGACGAGGTACACGGTCCCCGGAACCAGGTGGGTCACGGTGTTACTCCGAATCGACCGTCGAACTGGGTTGAGGCACCCGCACTGCAGGCGGGGTGCCGAATTCCGTGTGAGACGGCGACAATAATTGAATTACCGTGGTTTACCACAGTATATCTGGCGATTTTTCGAGGTTCCTTTATCATCCGCTGGTCGCCTCGGCAGGGTGTTCACTCAGCCCGCGATGGTGGCCACTGCTCGTGAACCGTGCCCGCAGTCGTCACAGGGTCAGGACTTCACTCATGCCCGTGCCGCTTCGCCCGCCGCCGTGGGTGTTGTCGCTCTTGCTGGTGGCGGTCGTGTTTACCATCGACCTGTCGCTCCCACTCGGGGTGGCATCGGCGGTGCCGTATACATTCGCCGTTCTGCTGGCCCTGGCCGACCGTCGGGCATGGGTCGGGCCGGTGGTGGCCGGGTTGTGCGGGGTACTCACCATCGGCAAACTGGGGATCGTCCACGACCGCGGCGAAACGGAAATGTGGAAGGTGATCGCCAACCGCTGCCTGGCCGTGTTCGCTATTGGCATCACGACTCTGCTCGGCATTCTACAGCGGAAGGCCGCGACCGCCCGCGAGCGGGCCGAAGAGTTGCTGCGCACACACCAAGCCGATCTCGCCCACGTGGGGCGGCTAAGCTTGCTCGGGCAGGTGGCTGCCGGGCTGGCACACGAGCTGAACCAACCGCTCTCGGCCATCGGCCTTCAGGCCGAACTCGCCCGCCGGTGGGCAAACCCCGGCGAACCGCTGCGGCCGGAAGTGGCCGATGCCCTGGCCGAGATCGCCGGTCAGTCGGCTCGCGCCGCCGACATCATCCGCGGGATCCGTCGGTTGGCTCGCCGCGACCCGCCCGGCACGGATCCGGTCGCAGTGGATGAGGTGATGAGAGCCGCGGTGGCCCTGCTCGGGTGGCAGGCCGGGCGAGTTGGGGCGGCGGTGCGCGTGACTGCGGGCGGGCCGCAAGCGGTCGTCGAGGCCGACCGCGTGCAACTTGAGCAGGTGCTGGTAAACCTTCTTCAGAACGCCCTGGACGCCGTGGCCGGTATGCCCGACGCCCGCCGGTGGGTGGAACTGACCGCCCGCGCAGACGCCGACACGGTGACAGTACAGGTGCGAGATGGCGGCCCCGGCGGGTTCGACCCGGCCCGGTTGTTTCAGCCGTTTTACACCACCAAGGCCGGTGGGCTGGGCCTCGGGCTGGCGATTAGTCGGGGAATCGTGGAAGCACACGGCGGGCGACTGTGGGCGGAGCCGTCGCCCGACAGCACTGAGTTCGCCTTCACCCTGTTCCGCGTGCGGGAGGACTAACAATGACTTCGCCGACGGTGTTCGTGGTCGACGACGACGACGCGGTGCGGAAGGCCGTGGCCTCAGCCGGTGGGTTGCTGGGCCACCCGGTGCGGGCATTCGCCTCGGCCGCTGCCTTTCTCGCCGCCTATACGCCCGATCAACCCGGCTGCCTGGTACTGGATGTGAAGATGCCAGGTATGACAGGATTGGAGTTACAGCGGAAACTCGCCAACGACGGGGTGCCGCTCCCAGTGGTCATGATCTCCGGACACGCTGACGTGCGGATCGCCGTCGAGGCCATGACCCTCGGGGCGGTGACGCTTCTCGAGAAACCATTCCGCCTGGATGAGTTGTTGGGGCAGGTACAGAAGGCGATCGAACGTGATGCGGCGGACCGGGCGGCCCGCGGGCAGACGGCCGACGCCCAGGCAAGGCTGAACGCCTTGACACCAAAAGAGCGCGAAGTGCTCGACCATGTCGTCGCGGGTCGTACCAACCGCGAGATCGCCGATGCGCTCGGGCTCAGCGTGCGGGCGGTAGAAGACCGCCGAGCACGGCTGATGCGGAAGATGGGGGCAAACAATCTGGCGGAACTGGTCGCAATCGCAGCAAAACGATGATAGCGGCCGAATCCAGATCGGTTCAGATCCGGGCCACACACGGGCCTGGGGGCGGCTCCGATCGCTTAGCCAATCAGCCCGTGGAGCGGTCCGCCACGGGCGGCTAGTTCCTCCACTCGCCGCGTCACCACCGGGTCTTCAACGAGTGGCGGGGCCATGTGTGGTTTCAACCGGGCGTCGATCACCAGTGGGCCAGCCCCGCCGTGGTGCTTTCGCCACGTTCGCCCGCCGGCCACCAGCACATCGGCGGCGGGGTTCGAGCGGGTGTAAGTGATCCACAGCCAGTTGTTCAGGGTGCGAGCAGCAAACTCGGCATCGTCTACCAGCGTCACCATCGGGAAGGTAGCGAGGTCCGAGGGACAGTTTCCGAGGTGGTCGCACAGCCGCACGAGGTCGGGGTGGTATTCGGCCCCCATGGGGATGCCGTTGTGTTTCGACCCACTCACACACAACACTCCGGGCAATGCCACCCGCACATCCCCGAAACCATCGGGCAGGGTCAGACCGGCGGGCACTTGCGTGCCCAGTTCCCGCTTCTTCGGCCCGGCCGCCGCGACCACCAACTTGCTGCCGTTGTTCAACCCATCGCCCGCTGAGTAGTCGAGCGTGTCGATGGTGGTGGCCGTCTGGAAATGCAGGTCGCGCGGCCAGTGAATCCGCTCCAACAGGTGCCGGAAAAACGCCGCAATGTCGTGGATGTCCAGTTCGGGATGGTCTTCCTTTGCCACAAGAAATAGGTACTTGGCGAGCGACAGTTGCCCCTGGCCGAGGATGGCGTTGGCGAGGGTGAGCAGTTCCTGCGGGCGGCGCTCGGACGCATATGGAACGTATCGCTCGCTGCCGATCGCCAGAAGCAACGGATGAACGCCGGCCGCATCGACCGCGTGAACGCCGTGGACCCCCGGCAGCACGGTGGGGATAACTGGGCCGGTCAGTTCGTGGATGAACTCGCCGAAGCTGGTGTCCTCCTGCGGCGGACGGCCGACGACCGTGAACGGCCAGATCGCCCCCGGTCGGTGGTACACCGCCTCGACCGTCATCACCGGGAAGTCGTGGACCAGGCTGTAGTACCCGAGGTGATCGCCAAACGGCCCTTCGGGCTTGGTGCGGGTCGGGTCGATGTGGCCGGCAATTACAAAGTCGGCATCGGCAGGCATCGGCAACCCGTTCAGTCCCTTCACCATCCGCAGCCGTCGGCCGCCCAGCGCCCCGGCGAACGCCAGTTCGGGCATCCCCTCTGGCAAGGGCATGACGGCGCTAACGGTGAGCGCCGGCGGGCCGCCCACCCACACCGCCACCGGCAACCGCTCGCCCCGCCGCCCCGCCGCAGCATGATGGACGCCGATCCCGCGATGGATCTGGTAGTGCAGCCCCACCTCCCGCTCGGGATCGTACTCGTTGCCGCTCAACTGCACCCGATACATGCCGAGGTTCGACTTCATCCAGCCGGGTTTGTCTGGGTGCTCGGAGTACACCAGAGGTAACGTGACGAACGCCCCACCGTCCATCGGCCAACACTTCAACTGGGGCAACTGCGTCAGCGGGAGGCGGTTCGCCAACACTCGCCCAGTCCGCATGAATTTCGGCAGCAGCTTGAGCATCTGAAACGGCAGATCCCAGTAGCGCCAGAAGTGTTTTGCCGCCCCGCCGGGGTCGGACTTGAGCGACACCAGTTTCTTCACCAGCGGGATGGTGTGGCGGAAGAGGAACCGCGTACGGTCGATGCTACCGAACAGGTTGGCGAGCATGGGGAAGGCGGTGCCCTTCGGGCGGGTGAACAGCACCGCCGGCCCACCGCGGACGTACAGCCGCCGTTGAACCTCGGCCATCTCCAGGTGGGGATCGACAGGGAAATCGATGCGAACGAGATGGCCGTGGCGTTCGAGGTCGGCAACGGCGTCGGTGAGGGTGCGGTGGATCATGCGTGGGAAACCGCACGGCGGCGGCAGCAGCAACCGCCGACCGATTCACTGAGGCCACAGAATTCCACCAGCACGAGAAAAGCCCGGCTTGTGAACTACGGTCCGGGCTGAATCCTCGTTCACCGTGGGTGGAATCGGCGGCAGAGGTGATAGGTGTCTTCTATAGTCCGTTGTTCCGGACACGTCCCTCATCCTGGCAATGGTATGCCACTCTCCCGCGTATCCTTGGTCCCGTCTGTCGCCGCCGTTGTCGCGGCTATTTTGCTTTCGTTCGCATTGGTCCGCGCGGTCAGCGGCCCATCTACCCACGACTGGTTCCTGACGGCTACGTCGGCCGGGTTTGGGTTGGCCAGCGGGGTGGCCGCCGCGGCGTGGATGGCAAGCGAGCGGGTGCGGCGGCTCAAGGAGGCACTAGCTCGCCAACACTCAGCGGCTGAGGCACGGGCCGCGGAGGTAGGACGGAAAGCGGTGATGCTCGAAGCCGTGCTCGCCCAACTGCCGGCCGGAGTGATGATCGTGCGGGCCGATGGAACAGTCGAGCACCGCAACGAGCGCTACCGCCAGACACTCGGGCGTGACACTGCCGCAACGCTGGACGACAACTCCGAGGTACGGGCGAGCAGCACCGAGGTTCACCGCATTCCGTTTGAGCAAACGCCGCTGGTGCGGGCCTTGCGCGAAGGGGAGGCAGTGGAAGGATGGAGCGGCCGGTTGCACCCGCACGGCAAACCACCGGTCGATGTGATCGTGTCGGCGGCTCCCCTTCGCGGGCCCCATGGAGAGGTGCTCGGGGCGGTTTCGGTGATGGCCGACGTGACCGCCCAGAAGGAGGCAGCCCGGGCATTACGACGGAGCGAAGAGAAATTACGCCTGGCCCTCCAGGCCGCCGATACCACTGTCGTCGAGTGGGAGGTCAGTGGCGGCCGGGTGGCCGACCCACGCGGGTTCGCCCGCTGGCTCGATGTGGCCGACGACACGCCGTTTGCCACCGTCGCCGACATGCTCCCGCTTGTGGACCCGGCCGACATCGACCCACTGGCCGACAAGATCAACGCCCTCATGCGAGGGGGGCAGCGCTGCGAAACCGTGTTCCGTGTCATTTCCCCGGCCGACGGGCGAACGCGGTGGGTGCTTTCCCGATCGGCGGCTGGGGAAGACGACGGACGGCCGACCGGCACCGTCACCAGTGTGCTGGTAGATGTCACCGACCGCTACACCCACCTGGACCGCCTGCGGTTGCTGGAAAGTGCGGTGGTCCACGCCCGAGATGCTGTCGTCATTCTGGAAGGGCGGCCACAGGGCGGCGGCGGGCGGAGCGTGCTCTACGCCAACGATGCATTCTGCCGTATGACCGGATATACAGCGGGCGAGTTGACAGGCCGAAGCCTGCACTTCCTCCGCGGGCCAGACTCCGACGAGAACACCCTGGCCGCCCTTCGGGACGCCCTCGACGGCGGACAGGCCTATCAGTGCGAATTGCTCAACTACCGGAAGGGCGGGTCGCCGTTTTGGGTGGAACTGAGCGTGGTGCCGGTTCCCGATCCATCCGGCCGGTGTTCCCACTGGGTGATGATCCAGCGAGACGTGTCCGATCGCAAGGTGGCCGAGGCCGAGCTACGGCACAGCCGAGAGGTGCTGGCGGAAGCCCAGCGGATCGCCCATATCGGCTCGTGGGAGTATCAGCCGGAGATCGGGGCGAGCCGCTGGTCGGAAGAAGAGTACCGCATCTTTGGAGTCGATCCCTCGTTCCTGCCGACGGCTGAGGGCTTCCTTTCCCTCGTCCACCCCGACGACCGACCGCGGGTGAGCGAACTACAACGCGCAACCGTCACCGGCTCGGCCACGGCCGACTCATGCGAGTTCCGCATCATCCGCCCGAGCGGGGAGGTGCGGCACATCTACGAAAAGTGGGCCTGTGAACGCGGAGCCGACGGCACCCTCAGCCGCATGACCGGGGTGAGCCACGACATCACCGACCGCAAGCAAACGCAAGAGCAACTCATCCAGGCCCAGAAGATGGAGTTGATCGGGCAAATGGCTGGGGGCATCGCCCACGACTTCAATAACATGCTCACCGGGTTGCTGGGTCACGTAGAGTTGATCCGTTTACCGGCCGGCGACCCAAACCGCCGACTCCTGGACACCGTCCAGACGGCCGCCCAACGGGCGACGAAGATGAGCAAGAACCTGCTCGGTCTGGCCAGGAAGAGCGAACTGCGGCGGGTGCCCGTTGCTCTCGGCCCCGTGGTCGCCGAGGTGACCGAACTGGTCGGCCGGACCTGCGATCCCCGTATCGAACTGGTGTCGGCCGTCGGCACTTCAGCGACTGTCGAGGCCGACCTGACCTTTCTCCACCAGGTACTCCTCAATCTGTGCCTGAACGCCTGCGATGCCATGCCGCATGGCGGGCGGCTCTCGGTGGCGGTCGACGAGCATGACTTTCCGCCGGACGCCACACCCCCTGGGCGCGGCCGACGATTTGTTCGCATCCGGGTGGAGGACACTGGTGTCGGCATGCCTGCTGAGGTGCGGGCGAAAATCTTCGAGCCGTTCTACACCACCAAGGGCGTCGGCAAGGGTACCGGGCTCGGCTTGGCGATGGTGCAGAGCATCATCGAACAGCATCGTGGGTGGGTGGAGTGTGAGTCTGAGGTGGACCGCGGTACCCGGTTCGACGTGTTCCTCCCCCGCTGTGAGTTGCCGCCAGAACCACCCTCCGAACTTCGCCCCCTCGATCTGCGAGCCATCGATACCCGCCCCGACGCCGACACACCCATGCCAGCCAGCGGACGAGTACGGACGGTTTTGGTGGTAGACGACGAACCGATGATCCGCGATCTTGCTCGGGCCGTACTGGAGACGAGCGGCTACCGAGTGCTGGAAGCCCACGACGGCGAGCACGCCGTTGAGGTGTTTCGCAACCACCGAGCCGACATCGATCTGGTCGTACTCGATCTCACCATGCCCAGGATGTCTGGGCGAGACACCTTCCGCGCCCTGGTGGAGTTGTCTCCGACGGCCCGCGTCATGTTCTCCAGCGGATACTCAGCCGACGACCTATCCGACACCACCGGTATCGTCGGCATGCTGCCCAAACCGTATCGACCAGTCGAATTGCTCACCGCCGTCGGTCGGGCACTCGCTTGATGCCCCGTCAGCGGGCGAACTCCTCCCGCAGAAATGCCTGCGCTTCGTCCCACAGGTCGGCTGCTCGCTCGAACTCAACTGCCATCGCTTTCACCTGGCTCGGCCGGAGCAGTGCTGATGGCAGTTCTGCTGACACCGCTGGGTTGAGCGGAATCTGGAAGCCCCCTCCGACCGCCAGTTTCGCTTCGGTCTCGGGCCGGAGTAAGAAGTCGATCAACTTTTCCGCGCCGGCTGGGTTCGGGCACCTTTTCACCACGGCGACCGTGTTCGGGATGTACAGCACCCCCAACCGCGGGTGATCGGGGTGACCGCCACGATCCGGGAACACCACCGCCACCGGCTTCCCGGCGTTTAGTTCGATCAGGGCGTCGTCGGTGTCGGTCAACCCTACCGCGAACCGGCCCTCGCTCACCCCAGTCGCCGCTTGTTTGTTCCCCGGCACCACCGCCACATCGTTCGCCTTGAGTCCGCGGTAGAACGCCTTCGCCGCGTCGGTTCCGAGTACCTCGAACAGGCACGCCGCCTGGGTCGCGGTGGTGCCAAACTGCGGCTTGGCGATGGCAACCTTTCCTTTCCACTTCGGCTGGGTCAGTTCGAGTAGGCTCGTCGGCCGCTCGCTCTCGGGCACGAGGTTCGTGTTGACGATCAACACGCGGGCACGAGCGGCAAACGCCTGCCAGGTGCCGTCCTTCGCCCGCGTCCAGTCGGGGAAGGGGGCGGCGGCCGGCGAGGTGTACGGCCGGTACACCCCCTTGCGAGCGAGGCGAATGGTGGCCAGGATCTCGTTGTTCCAGTGAACATCGGCGCGAGGTCGGCTGGCTTCGGCTTCCAGTTCCGCCGCGAGGCTGACCGACTTATTCGCCTCCGTGTCGAACTTGGGCGAGACGGTAAGCCGGCTGACAGCGGTGAAATCGGCGAACACCCCCTCGGCGAACTCCTGATCCTGGGCGGAGTACACCACCACTCGTCCATCGGGGCGGGTACAGCCGACCAGCAAGAGCAAGGCGACGGCGGGCACGAGTCGACGCACGGGTGTCCCTCGGAGCGGTCTGGATCAGGATACCGCCGGGCGGCGGTTCGGGCCGGAACGAGATACTTCCACCCGATGCGGTTCATCCCGGACCTGACCAGCGAATTCTGAAGTTTTCCTCATTTTCCTCTGGCGGTCGCTGGTAAGTCGGGTTACAGAAGATGCCGGATTCATTCTCCCGTCTGCGGATTCTCTCCCCAATTCATCGTCGGAGGTGCGTCTCATGTTTCCGCGCCGAAGTGCTTTCACGCTCATCGAGTTGCTTGTTGTCATCGCCATTATCGCCATCTTGATCGGACTGCTCCTGCCGGCCGTGCAGAAAGTGCGTGAAGCGGCCGCTCGCATGCAGTGCTCCAACAACCTGAAGCAACTCGGGTTGGCCACTCACAACCACCACGACTCCTTCGGTGAACTGCCAAACGGGGGCGACTGGTGGGGCCAGCCGCCGACCTACTCCGCCCCCGGCCAACCGCTCACCGGCCGACGTCAGTACGCCGGGTGGGGCTTCCAGATCTTGCCTTTCCTGGAACAGGACGCAGTGTGGCGGGGGGGCGGGGCGACCACGATCGCCGACTGCCAGATCATCGCCATCCGCACCCCGCAGAAGATGTTCATCTGTCCGAGCCGTCGGGGCGCGGTGGCGTTGCCGCCGATCGCCAACTGGTACCCGCCGAGCGGTACCTTCGCCCACGGGCCGACCGACTACGCGGGTAGCCACGGCACCACCGAGGACAACGGAGCGATCGTGAGGAACACCCCGAACACCCCGCGGGGCATCACCCTGTTGGGCATCACCGACGGCACCGCCAACACCATTCTGTACGGAGACAAGCAACTCGACATCACGCGAATCGGCCAGTACCAGAGCGACGACAACGAGGGTTATACGTCTGGCTGGGACTGGGACGTGGTGCGGCCGGCGAACGTGCCGCCGGCGGCGGACGGCCGCTGGAACCGCGGGTACTCGGACAACCGGTTCGGATCATCGCACCCTGGCGTTGCCCAGTTCGTGCTGTGCGACGGATCGGTGCGGAGCGTCAGCTTCACCATCAGCCAGGCCACCTTCCAGGCGGCCGGCATCCGCAGCGACGGCCTGGTCGTCGGCAACGGCTGGTGAGGACCCTAAACCATGCGTCACGCCCTCGCCCCTGTCACTGCCCTGCTGGTGGCCGCCCTTGCCGGCTGCGGCCCGGCCGACCCCACTCCGAAGGCGGTGGTCCGCGGTCGATTGCTCGACAACGGCCAGCCGTTCTCCGCCGATGCCCTGAAGGCCAGGCTGCCCAAGGGCGTCTCCTTGCCACCGGGGGCGCAGCCCCTGCAGGTGATCTTCCTCCCGATCGATCGCGGGGAGACGTATTTCGCCACCATCACCGACCCCGCCGCGGGCACGTTCGAGTTGGCCGGCTCGGATGGCAAAGGGGTGCGGCTGGGCCGGTACAAGGTGAGCGTACAGGTGAACACCGGCCCCGGCACCCCGGACGCCCTCGGCGGCAAGTTCTCCCCCGAGAAGACGGCGATCACCCGCGAGTTGAAAGACGGCGAAGAGGTGGTGATCGACCTGGCCAAGCCGTAGACCGGGAGCCGCGACCGCGAGGGTGCGGAAGGTGTTGACTCCCTGCTCTCGCGCGGTCGCGGCTCGTTCACGTCACTCCTTGATGCCCATCTGGTCCAGGATGAACGCCTGGGTGTAGGCCACTTCCTTCAGCCCGTCGTAGCGCCCGCTCGCACCGCCGTGCCCACCCACCATCCGACACTTGAACACCACCGGGTTCGCATCCGTCTTGAGCGTGCGGATCTTCGCTGTGTACTTTGCCGGTTCGTGGTACAGCACCTGGCTGTCGTTCAAGCTCGTTTCGATCAACATCGCCGGGTACGCCTTCTTGGCCAGGTTCGTGTAGGGGCAGTACTTCCGGATGTACTCGTACTCCTCGGTCTTCTTTGGGTTGCCCCACTCCAAAAACTCCTGTACCGTCAGCGGGAGTGATTCATCCAACATGGTGTTGATGACATCCACGAATGGCACCTGGAGCACCGCCGCCTGGCACACATCCGGGCGCAGGTTGATCGTCGCCCCGACCAGCAACCCGCCGGCGCTGCCGCCCTGGATGACCAGTTTCTTCCGGTCACCGTACTTTTGCTCCACGAGGTAGTCGGCACAGGCGATGAAGTCGGTGAACGTATTCATCTTCTTCAGCATCTTGCCGTCTTCGTACCACTGCCGGCCCATGTCGGACCCGCCGCGGATGTGCCCCTGGGCGAACACTACTCCCCGGTCGAGCAGGCTGAGCCTTGTGGGGCTGAAGTTCACGCTTGCGCTCGCCCCATAGCTACCGTACCCGTACAGCAGCACTGGCGCGGTGCCATCCTTCTTCAGCCCTTTCTTGTACACGAGCGAGATGGGCACCTTCGTGCCGTCCGTCGCCGTGGCGAACACCCACTCCGACACATACTCCTCTGCCTTGTACCCGGCTGGGATCTCCTGCCGCTTGAGCAGTTTCTTCGCCTTCGTCCTCAGGTCGATCTCGTACACCGACGGCGGCGTCACCATCGACGTGTACGAGACGTGGATCTTCTCCAGGTCGTATTCCGGGTTCGCCCCGGCCCCAGCGCTGAACACCGGCTCCGGCCACTCCACGCGGTGAGACGTGTTGTCGGCGAAGGAGTGAACGCGAATCTGCGGAATACCGGCCTCACGCTCACCAATGACCGCGTAGTTCTTGAACAGGCTGACGCCTTGGATCAAGGCCTTCGGGTTGTGTGGGAGAAAGTCGTTCCACTTCTTCGTGTCGCCAGCGTCGGCCACCGGGCAGGTCATGACCTTGAAGTTGGTCGCCCCATCGCGGTTGGTGCGAATGTAGAACAACCCGTCGCGGTGGTCGACGGAGTACTCGTGCTTGTCTTCGCGGGGGAGGATCATCTTCCACTCGCCCGCCGGGGTGTCGGCTGACAAGTAGCGTTGCTCGGTGCTGGTGCTGCTGGCCGATACATGGAACAGGTACTTCTTGTCGCGGCTCCGGCCGACCGCGAGGCGGAACAGTTCATCCTTCTCCTCATACACCAGCACGTCTTTCTCTTTGGGTTCGCCGACGGTGTGCCGCCACAGTTTGTTCGAGCGCTTGGCGGCGTCTTCGGTGACGTAGAAGAGCGTCTTCCCGTCAGCGGCCCAGGTCACATCGGCGGCCTTGACCAATTTGTCTTCGAGCACCTTCCCGGTGGTCA
The DNA here is from genome assembly GCA_025459365.1 of Fimbriiglobus sp. GTDB lineage: Bacteria > Planctomycetota > Planctomycetia > Gemmatales > Gemmataceae > JALHQU01. Next base: position 11,341 of record JALOQR010000034.1, on the reverse strand, counting down.
GGTCTTTCACACTGAGCATGTACTCCCGGAACCCGGTGGTGTCCGAGAGGAAGATAATCTTGGTGCCATCGTCGCTCACGTCCGCCACGCGGGCCGACATGAACTTCTCCCCCTTCGCCAGTTCGTTGACATCGAGGATGACCTCCTCCGCTCCATCGAGGGATCCCTTCTTGCGGCAGTAGCTCGGGTATTGCTTGCCTTCGAACGTCTTGGTGTAGTACCAATAGTTTCCGTCGCGGTACGGCACGCTCAGGTCGGTCTGTTTGATGCGGGATAGGTACTCGTCGTACAACTTGGCTTGCAACTTCTCGGTCGGCTTCATGACCGCGGCGGCGTAGGCATTCTCGGCTTCCAGGTAGGCGATGGTGTCGGCGTTCTTCTTGTCTTTCAGCCATGCGTAGTCGTCGGTGATCTTCTGGCCGTGCAACTCGAAGGTGTGGGGCACTTTTTTGGCCACGGGCGGTGTGCCGGCACTGGGATCGATAGCAAAGGCGATCGCGGGGAGGACCGCCGCAACAAGCAACGACCAAGCGTGAGGCGAGAACATGACGACATCCTGGAGGTGATGGGAATGGCTTCGCGTGGGCAAACCGACGGCGACTGGACCGGGATGCCACTTGCCAGCGGGCCAGACGGAGTTAACATAGGCATGGTTGATGATGCGGTGGCTATAGCTCAGCTGGTTAGAGCGTCGGATTGTGGCTCCGAAGGTCGCGGGTTCGAATCCCGTTAGCCACCCTGGTGCAATCGAGAGCGGCCCGGCGCGAATCAGCGCCGGGCCGCTTCATTTCCAGGGGTTCACGCAAACGTTCCAGTTTGAGGAAGGGGCGGGCGGCCTATCAGACCCGTGTCTTCCACGCCTCCAACTGCCGCCGCACCTCGGCCGGGGCAGTGCTGCCGTAGCTGCGGAAGGCGGCGACCGCGTTCGCTACCCCGAGTTTCGCCCGTACCTCCGACGCCCCCGGCGCTGCCGCCTCGTATACCTCCGCCGGCAGGTCGGTCAGCCGGCATTTCCGCAACTCGCACTCCTTCACCAGCGTGCCCACCGCTTCATGCGCCGACCGCATTGGTACTCCGGCCGCGATCAGCGCTTCCATCAGCGTGGTGGCATCGAGGAAGCCATCTTCGAGCCGCGAGGCGATTACCTCGCGCCGCAGTTTCGTCTGTTCCACCATCGGCGCTGCCACCGCCAGGCAACCGACCACCGTGTCGAAGGCATCGAAGAGTGCTGCTTTGTCTTCTTGAAGGTCGCGGTTAATAGGCCAGCGGCAGCGCCTTCACCAAAATCAGCAGTTGGTTCAGCGTGCCGATCACCCGCCCGCTCTTGCCGCGGGTCAGTTCGAGTACGTCCGGGTTTTTCTTGTGCGGCATGATGCTCGACCCGGTGCAGAAGGCGTCGGGCAACTCCAGGAAGTTGAACTCGGTGGTGCTCCAGATGATCCACTCCTCCGCCCACCCGCTCAGGTGGACGGCGATCATCGAGAGGTCGAAAACGAATTCGAGCAAGAAGTCGCGGTCGCTCGACACGTCGAGGCTGTTGGCCGCCACGCTGTCGAACCCGAGTTTCTGCCGCACGCTCTCGCGGTCGATGGGGAGCGAACTGCCGGCTAGCGCCGCCGCTCCGAGGGGGAGTACGTTCACCCGCTTGCGGGCATCGGCCAGCCGTTCGCGGTCCCGCTGAAATTTTTCGGCGTAGGCCAAAAAGTAGTGTGCGGCCAACACCGGTTGAGCACGTTGCAAGTGTGTGTAGCCGGGCAGGATGACGCCGTCCTCCCGCTCCGCCGACTGTACAAACGCCCGCTGGAGTTCCTTGAGCCTCTCATCGAGTTCGTCGATGGCGTCTCGCACCCACAATTTGACGTCGGTCACGACTTGATCATTCCGGCTGCGGCCAGTGTGGAGTTTGCGGCCCACGTCGCCGAGTCGGGCGATGAGTGCTTTCTCGATGTGCGTGTGGATGTCTTCGAGCGAAACCTTGTATTCCATCCGCCCGGCTTCGATGTCGGCGGCGATGCCGTCCAGGGTGGCGGAGATGGCGTCGGCCTCGGGGGTGGTGATCAGCCCGACTTCGGCCAACATGCGGGCGTGGGCCTGGCTGGCCCGGATGTCGTGCCGGTAGAGCCGGCGATCGACCGAGATACTCTCGGTGAACTGCTCCACCCGCTCGTCGGTCGCCCCGCTGAACCGCCCGCCCCATGTCTTCTGGCTCATCGCACCGCTCCTGGGAACAGGGCGTGTTGTAGGGAAACGCAGCCATTTCAACCGCCAGTGGCCCGACTGGGTGTTCACCCACCCCACCCGATCGTTCCTGGTTCCTGAAGAGGGGCGGCGACCGCCGAAACCTTCTCGCACCCCCGTGGGTACACCTGGCATACGGTTCCTCTTCCCTTTTGGGCGAATTCATGAAACGGTTCGTGGCGGCGGTGGTGATGTTGGTGGGGTTCGTGGCGACAGTGGTTGCCGCTCCGCCCAAGCCCGCGCTGGAGGTGCGATTGCTCGCGGCGACCGACCTCGTGCCGGTGGCCGAGTATGCCGGTGGGCTGTTCGGCCAAGGCGAACAGGTGAAGCAATTCGGCGAGATCGTGAAGGCTCTGGCCGAAAACGAGAAGGGACTGGAAGGCATCGACCTGAAACGGCCGCTCGGCGCTTATGCCGTCGTCGCCGACAAGATTGAGGACAGCACGGTCGTGATAATGATCCCGGTGGCCGATGAAGATTCGGTCGTTGCTCTGTTCAGCGGCAAACTCAACCTCGATCCGAAAAAGGACGAGAAGACCGGCACCTACAGTATGGATGTGCCCAACTTCCCAAGTACCGTCTACTTCCGGTTCGCCGACAAGTACCTGTACGCTACCCTCCGCTCGGCCGATGGAGTGGGCAAGGACAAACTCATCGCCCCGAAGGCCTTTTTCACCGACAAGACCACGAGCGTCGTCAGCGCCACCATCCACTTCGATCGCATCCCGACCGACCTGCGAACGGCGGTGTATGGGCAGTTGGAGTTGCAATTGAAAGAACAGGCTCAGGGCACCACCGACCCAGCTCAGAAGCGGATTCAAGGGTTCATCATCGACGCCGGTGTGGGCGCAATCAAAACGCTTCTCACCGACGGCGACACCCTCAGCCTGGCAGTCGATGTCGAGCCAAAGACGGACGACATCAAGCTTGGTGTCACCGTCACCCCGAAGGCCGGCAGCACGCTCGCCAAGACCTTCACCTCCTTCGCCGATCGGGAATGCCTGGCGGCCGCGGTGGCCGCGGCGAAAAACCCGGTGCTCGCCCTCGGGCTGAACTTTGCACTCCCGCCAGAAACGAAGAAGCAATTCGCCTCACTGGCCGAGGGCCTGGCGAAGGACGCAGTGGAGGCCGCGAAGAACGACGACAAAGTGACAACGAAGATGCTGACCGACGCCCTGCTGCCGACGCTCACCGCCGGCGACGCCCAACTGGGGGTGGTGCTATCCGACGCCGGCAAGGGCAAGATCGGGCTGACGGCCGCCCTGAAAACGGTGGAAGGAAAGGAGATCGAGCGGACAGCCAAGCTGTTCGGCCAGTTCCTGCCGAAGGAGGCGGCCGAGTTCACTCCGGACGTGGAGAAGGCGGGTGGGCGGAATGTCCACAAGCTGACAGTAACCGAGTCGCCGTTCGCCTCCGACACCCTGTGGTTGCTCACGGGCGATGATCTGCTGGCGGTACACAGCGGGGCGAAAGCCGACGGGGTGAAGGGGATCGGGGCGGCCAAACCGGTGAAGGCCCCGATGCTGCATTTCGAAATGTCGTGGGTGCGGTTCGTCCGGCTGGTGAACTCAGCCGACGCCGAGACGGTGAAGAACGCCATCACCAGTGTGTTCGAGACAAACAAGACCGACGGGCTGGACACGATGACCGTCACGGGCACCGGCGGCAAACAACTCACGCTGAACGTGACCCTCAAGGGGAAAGCATTCGCCTTCCTCGCGACGGTCAACCAGAACTGACTCGATGAACCGGGATGATCCACCGAGCGAGCCATGTGCTGTGTGGGGCGGGTTGTGGCAAGCCAACGGCCCCGCACAACGCCTGGCTCGCTCTGTTGCTTCACTCCTGCATCGGCAGAGTCAGTTCCAGCGTCTTGCCGGCCCGCACGACCGTCACGGCCACCTTGTCCCCCGGCTTCTTCGCCCGCATGGCGTGGGCGAACACGTCTGTCTCCCGTGTCAGGTCGCTCTTGCCGTCGAACGACACGATCACGTCGTCCTTCCGGAACCCGGCGTTCTTCGCCGCCGCGTGCGCGCCGTATTCGCCCACATGAGTCGCCCGCAGGGCCATGCCGGTTTTCGGCACCCCAGCCGGGCGGTCGCCGTCGATCGCGTCCAGCAGTATGCCGCCGGTGGTCATCCGTCGCAGCCCCCACGAACTCGCCCGCCACGAGAGGTCGTCGGCCTGCCGCCACCCGTCCGGCAGGGCGAGCGTGAGCGTCGTCGCCTTTCCGCCCCGCACCACCTCCGCCGCCACGTTCCCACCCGCCGCCGGAAGGTTGTGCAACACCCACTGCACATCGGCGATCGAGAGGATCGGTTGCCCGCCGAGCATGCGGAGTTCGTCGCCGGCCTTCAGCCCGGCCTTCTCGGCGGTGCTGCCCTTCGTCACCTCCTTCACGGTCGCCCTCTTCTTCGGGTCGAGGATCAGCCCCTGGCTCTTCGGGTGCGGGTATGGGAAGAGCACGTCCTCGGGCAGCGGCTCCTTGTTCTTGCGGTATTCCTCCCGCAGGGCATCGCCGATCTGGTGGCAGTGGATGCAACTCTGGACGACGTTCCCCTTGTAGTCGAGTTCGGGCTTGTACTTCGCCAGGCTCGGGAACTTCTCGGGCACTGGGTGCCGCGGGGCAGGGCCGCGCTTGCCGGCGAGTTGGTCCTTATTCTTCGGGTAGGCAGCGTGCAACTCCAGCGCTCCGGTCATGGCTGTGGCCAGCCCGTCGAGCGACACGTCGCCGACCCAGTTGGTGCGGTGCGAGCGGGTGCCGAACCGCCCGTAAATCGCTCCGTCGGCGTTCAGGAAGAAGACGGCGAAGCTCTGGTCGGTGTCGTACTGGAAGATAGACAGGTCGAGGCCGTTGGTGGACACCACCCGCACGCGGACGAACTTCTCGAGCAGCGGGCGGATCGTCTCATCCTTGTCGACGAGGTCGTCGTCGAGCTTGACGCACTCCTCGCACGGGATGCACCGCAGGGCCACTATCAGCGGCTTACCGGACTTCTTCGCCTCGGCCATCGCCTTCGGCAGGTCGTTGTAGATCCAGAAGCCGTCGGCCTCGACCTTCAGCTTGTCGTCGCGGACCTTCTTCTCGCGGGGGGGTGGGTCGGCAGCGGCGACGACCGCGGCCGACAGGAGGAGAGGCAGGACATGGCGGAGCATGGCGGGAACCACGGGGGAGGGTGGGGCAGCGGTTCGTTTATCCGTCGCTCCGTGTGGCGGCCATGAGCGCCGGGAAGTTCACCCCGTCGCGGCGGTCGTTGGCGTGGACCGAGTACACCCGGTGGATGTGGTAGTTCTTTTCCGCCGGCCACCGCTCCATGCGGGCGATCGATTCCAGCTTGTGGTCGGTCGCCACCCCCCACCCGGCCCAGTCGTGGACCGACCGGAGCATGCCCAGTTCCCAGTCGCCGGTACAGGCGGTGCCACGGAAGATCACCATTGTGTCGGTGCCGCTGTGCTTTGGGGCGTGAACGAGGTGGAGAGGCTCGCCGCCCACCCGTAGTTCCACCTCCCGGTCGAAGAAGCGTGCCCCGGAATCGCGGCCGAGGCGACGGCGGAAGCCGATGTGCAGGTGCGGTGTGGCGTCCGGGAAGGCGGCCCGCAGGGCGTGGAAGGTGTCGGGGGCGAAGTGGTCGGCGTGGGCGTGGGTGCAGAGCAGGTGCGTCACCCGCACAGGCGAGCCGGCGAGGGCGTGGGCCACCGCCTCGGCAGGGGTCGGTTCGCCCCAGCCGGGCGGGGGCATTTCCAGTACGGCCGCCTCGTGCCCGTGAACGAGCAACCAGCATCCCGTGCGGAGGAATCCGAACCGGCCGACCAGGCAGACGCCGTCGAACCACCACTGCGGGGACATGGGCTTCGTCCGTAGGTTCAGTATCACCCTGCCTGGCGTGTTGGAGGGTTGTTGGCCCCCTCGCGACTGGTGACATTGTACCCGGCCTCTGCCTTCGTATGCACTTGAGTCTCCTTCAACCGACCCACACCCCTCCGGTGAAAGCCGGGTCGGTGGCGAACGTGCTGACAAGCGAGGCGAATGTTGGGCCGCTCCAGGCCTTCACGTGCGGGCCGCCTCCCGGCCCGGCCCCGGTGATCAGGTCGTCGCGGCCATCGCTGTTCAGGTCGGCCGCCGCCACGCTCACTCCACCGCGGAACGATGAGTCGTAGGCCAGAATGCTCACCGTCAGTTGACCGGTTGGCCCGTCGAACACGTTCACCCGTGGCTCACCTCCGGCACCCGCCCCGGTGATGATGTTGGCTTGCCCGGTGCCGGCGAGGTCGCCGACGGCCACCCTCACCCCGCCCGTGAAAGTCGGGGCGAAGGCGAAGAAACTGAGCGTCTCACCGAGTGTCCGTGGGTCGAACGCCTTGACGTGCGGTCCGCCGCCGGCCCCCGCCCCGGTGACGATCTCACCCACCCGGTCGCCGTTCAGATCCCCAACCGCCACGTTCACCCCACCGGTAAACGTCGGGGCATAGGCGAAGAAGCCGAACAACTCGCGGCCGGCGGCGTCGAACGCCTTGACGTGCGGCCCACCGCCGGCCCCTGCCCCGGTGATGATCTCACCTCGCCCGTCGCCAAACAGGTCGCCGACGGTCACGTTCACCCCGCCGCGGAAGCCGGGATCGTAGGCGAAGAAGCTGGCAATCTCTGCGAGCGTGCGCCCGTCGAACGCCCGCACGTGCGGGCCGCCGCCGGCCCCCGCCCCGATCACCACATCTGGCACACCGTCACCGGTCAGGTCGCCAGTGGCGACGGACACCGCCCCAACGAAGCCGGGGAACGGAGTGAAGGTGTGCAGCACTTGTCCGCCGATGAGGTCGGTGAGCTGAACTTGCGGGCTACGGCCGGGCACCCCCGCCAGGGCAGTGGCGAGCATCGGCGACACCACGGGCGAGAGGATCGGCGGTGGCGTGACGACCACTGTCGGCGGGGGTGGGGGGGGAGGAGTCGGCGGAGCCGGGGGGGGAGCGACTGGAGGCGGCGGGGGTGGGGTGAGGGTGTAAACGGGGCCGGTAGTGTAGTCGGCGTTGGTCGTGTTCCCGGCGGCGTCGGCAATGCCGCGCAGCGAGCCGAGCACGGTCAGGCCCAGGGTGCCACCACCAGTGCCAGTACTGACCGAAACGGTGAACACCTTGCTGGTGCCGCTCACGCTCGTCACCCGTGCACCAATTGGGCCGGTCGGCACGACGGCGAAGTCGGTGGCGTCCACCCCGATTACATCGGTGCTGAAGGTCACGGTGAACACCACGCCGGCGGCGGCGGTCGGGTTCGGACTAGCCAGGGTGATGCTCGTCACCGTCGGCGGGACGCCCCGCTCGAACGCACCGATGTCGGCGCGGCCGTTGGCGATGCGGGTGAAGACCGTGCCTCGCTGGTCCACGGTCAGAGCGCTCGCCACAGCGGGGTCGGCGGCATCGAGGGCCGGGCTGTCGGCCGCGGGTGCCAGGGTGCGCACTGGTCCGCCGTTGTTGGCGAGCGGCCCGAGCCGCGGGTCGGTTGCGAGGGTGTTCACCAGGGGGCCAGTGCCGATGCCCGTCCAGAGGATGTTGTTTGTGCCATTGATCGCGGTGAACCCGCCGTTGATCGAACCGATCACCACATCGGTACCAGTGGCGTCTGCCCCAGAAAGAATCGAGTTGCTGAGCGTTGCCCCGATGGTGCCGCCGTCGGCGAGCATGTGCAGGCTGCGCCCGCCGACGCTCGCCATGTTCCCAGCCAGGGTGGAGTGCAGCACTACCGTCATGCCGTTGCGAGAGAACACCGCTCCGCCGCTGCCGGTGACGGTGTTGGCTGTCAGCGTGCTGTTCGTCAGGGTGAGGCTGCCGCTGTCGTTGAAAATCGCCCCGCCGGTCGTCGCGGCGTTTGCGGTGAACGTCACCCCGCTGGCCGTGAACGCCCCACGGTTGAACACCGCCCCGCCCTGCCCACCGGTGCCGTCGGCCAACGTCAGCCCCTTCAATGTCAAACTGCCCGAACTGTCCACCGCGAACAACCGCAGGTTGCTCACACCCTGATCGCGGGCGATGGTGACACCACTGTTTCCGTTGAACCCGTCGATGGTAACGTCGGTGGTGATACCAAAAGCGGATGGGCCGGCTGTGCTGTCGCCGATCGCGTTCAGGCGAAGGGTGCCGGCGAGCGACGGATCAAACACGATGGTGTCGGCACCACTGCCGGCGGTCGAGCCGTCCACGGAACGATCCGTTTCGGCGGCCAGGATCGCCTCGCGCAGTGTGACAAGCCCATCCGGGGCGATATCGTCGGCGAGGCTGGTGACGGTGATGACCGCGGGCATCTCGCGGGGTTCGAGTCGCTCGGCGCGCAAAGCGGACGGGCGGCAGCTGGGGCGTCGCATGCGGGTCTCGGTGGCTATCACGAGTGAGGTCGGACGGCAAAGATGATCGATGAGCTGGGGCGAAAGTTGCGTTGTGCGACGACCTCACCTCCAGCTCGCGTGTCTTGGGATCGTGCGGGGATAGACTTCTGAACGCCTTCGCAGTCCGGTACACTATCTCCCCACCTTTCCCCCCGGAGCCTCCCGATGCGCCGCTGGTCGCTCGCCTTCCTCGCCGGGTTGTTCACACTGCCCGCCTTCGCCCAGAAAGAGCCGAAAGATGCCCTCGCCACCATGACCGCCGGCGACGGGCTGAAGGTCGAGTTGTTCGCCGCCGAGCCGATGCTCATCAACCCCACCAGCATCGACGTGGACCACAAGGGCCGTGTGTGGGTGGCTGAAGCCGTGAACTACCGGCGGAAGAACTTTGGCCGGCCGATCCTCCGCAAGGAGGGCGACCGTATCGTGGTGCTGACCGACAAGGACAGCGACGGCAAGGCCGACGACGCCACCACCTTCTACCAGGGTGAAGACCTATACGGCCCGCTCAGCGTGCTGGTGATTCCGACCGGCAAAGGGCTTCGCGTTCTCGTCGCCCAGTCGCCGGACATCCTCGAATTCACCGACGCCGACGGCGACCTGAAGGCCGACGGCCCACCGAAGAAGTTCCTCACGGGGTTCGGCGGGTTCGACCACGACCACGGCGTGCACGGCCTGCACCTGGGGCCGGACGGCAAGCTGTACTTCACCGTCGGCGACAGCGGGGTGAAGGACCTACAATCCGCCGACGGCAAGGGGAAGAAGTGGACGAGCAACACCACCGACGTGCAGAAGGGCACGGTGTGGCGGTGCGACCTGGACGGCAAGAACCTCGAACTGATCGCCCACAACTTCCGCAACAACTACGAAGCGTGCGTCGACAGCTTCGGCGAAATCTGGCTCTCCGACAACGACGACGACGGCAACCAGCAGACCCGCATCTGCTTCGTGTTCCCCAGCGGCAACTATGGCTACGGCCCCCGCGGGCCCGGCCAGACGCACTGGCACGAAGAGCAACCCGGCATCGTCCACAAGACGCTCCGCACCGGGTTCGGCTCCCCCACCGGCATCCAGTTCTACGAAGGCACGCTGCTGCCGAAGCAGTACGCCAACACGCTGCTGCACTGCGACGCCGGCCCGCGGGAGGTGCGGGCGTTCACCCGCAAGCCGAAAGGGGCCGGCTACGAACTCGACAAGGCGAACATCCTCACCAGTAGCGACAACTGGTTCCGCCCGAGCGACGTGTGTACCGCCCCGGACGGCAGCGTGTTCGTGGCCGACTGGTACGATCCCGGCGTCGGCGGGCACGGCATGGGCGACCACACCCGCGGGCGGATCTACCGCCTCACCCCGAAGGACCACAAGGGCTACAAGGTGCCCGAGGTGAAGCTGGACACGAAGGAGGGCGTGCTGGCGGCACTCGGCAGCCCGAACGGGACGGTGCGGTACCTGGCCATCGGCGCAAAGGCGACGGGTGAAATTGCGCCGGAAGAAATGAAATCGCCGGAGCTGATAGCCCGCCTGATATGGGCGGCCACCCGCCACATGCAACAGGATCGGAGCAAGTGGATGGCCATCGTCGCCGTGCAACTGCTGCAGTCGAAAGATTCACGCGAGCAATCCCTCGCGGTGCGTTTGCTCGATTCGTTGGCCGCCGACGCCGACTTCACCGCCCCCACCGCCGAGGGGATCACGACCCTTTTCAAGGCGGTGAATACGCCGGTCGCTGCTCGTGAGGTGCTGCTCCACCTCCGCCGCTACCCTGCCGAAACGGTCGCAGCGGCAATTCTGACTTACGCCACCCGCTACGACGGCTCCGACATCTTCTACCGAGCCGCGCTGAATATCGCCTGCGGTACCGACCCCGAGCGCCGCGACAAAATCCTCGCCGACTTCGACAAGCATTTCCCGGAGTGGAACGAGAAGACCGCCGACCTCGTGTGGGAACTCCGGCCCAAGGGTTACCTGGCGAAGATTAGTGGCAAGCTGTACGACCGGGAAATGCTCTTCGACCCGAAGCGGAAGTTGATGGACGTGATCGGCAGTTCGAACGATCCGGCCGACGTGCTCAAACTGCTCGCCTACTACCGCAACCCGGACTCTGACCCGTTCGACCGTCGCCACGCGTTTGATGTGTTCAAGCAGCAACTCGGCCGATTGCCCAAGTTGAAGGACGACCCGGCCGTGCTGGAGTTCATGACCGTGTCCCTGAGGCGGAAGGAGAACAGCCGAACGGTGGTGCGGGACACCGAGGATCGCACCAACGCGATCCGACTCGCTGCTGTCGTGCAAAGCACGAAAGTGTTGCCCGCCATCAGCGAGGTCGCCGCCGACGCCGCCGACCCAGACCAGGGCCCTGCGATCATGGCGCTCGGTGGGTTCAAGTCGGCCGAGGCAGTAACGACCCTGGAACGTCTGGCCCGCACGCCGTCGATTGCCGGCGGGATGGCGGTCCAAAGCTTGGGCAAAATGCAAACGTCCGAGTCGCTCGCCGCGCTCCAGAAGCTATTCGTGGACTCCGGCACGCCGGACAGCTTCCGCGGGACGGTACTCGACGCCCTCGTCGGCGGTCGAGCCGGCACCCAGTGGCTGCTCAAGCTGAAGGAGGACAAGAAGTTCCCGGAGAAAATGGAGAAGGACGCCGGCCGGCTGCTCCGCAACAGCCCATTCCAGGGCGAGAGGAACAAGGCGCTGATCCTCTTCCCGCCGCCGGGCAAACTCGACCCGACCAAGCT
>JALOQR010000278.1 GCA_025459365.1 Fimbriiglobus sp. | reverse complement strand
GTCGGTGCGGTTCCTCCGCTACTCGGCCGACGCCGTGCTGCCCGCCCTGGCCACCCGCGCCGGCGGCGAGGTCGTCCCCGGCGACTACTGACCCGCCGGCGGGATGGGGCAAACCGTTAGCCATGTTCAGAACGACGGCGGACGGCCGGGGGAGCGTGCCCTGTCCCTGTCCGGGTCGGGGGCCGTGGCCAAATGGAGCCAAAGGCTGATTGGCGCAACACTTAGGGTGACAGTGGCGGAAGGGGGGTATGTGTGTGGCAGGTGGCAGTGTGGCAGAGAGGGGGGGGCTAAGCCAAGCCCGGCGGTGTGCCCGGCCATGTTGAGAATGTCGGCGGACGGTCGGGGTGAGCGTTCCGACCGTACACTACCCGCATGCCTGCTATCACCACCGCCCGCGGGCGTCCGTTGCCGCTCGGCGCCTCCCGCGCTCCGGACGGCGTCAACTTCGCCGTTCTGTCCCGCCACGCCACCGCCGTCACACTCGTTGTCTTCCCGGACGACAACGGAAACATCCCGCTCGCTACCGTTCCACTGGACGGCCGCACCCACCGCACCGGCGACCACTGGCACGTCCGAGTGTCTGGCCTGCCCGACACCTTTCAGTACGGCTGGCGAGTGGATGGCCCCAAGGGCGGCGCCCACCGCTTCGACCCCACCCGGTTGTTGCTCGACCCCTTCGCCAACACGCTTTCTGGCGGGGCGGTGTGGGGCGGCACCTGCGAAGCCGACCGCGAACGCACCGCCCGCCGCAGCCTGTTCACCCGCCAGCACGCCTACGACTGGGGCGGCGATGCCCCCCTTCACACCCCGCCCGAAGACTCGATCGTCTACGAGGTGCATGTTCGCGGGTTCACCCGCCACCCCAGTTCGGGGGTGAAGTACCCCGGCACCTTCCGCGGGCTGATCGAGAAGATCGATTACCTGAAGTGGCTCGGCGTCACGGCGGTTGAGTTGCTACCGGTGTTCGAGTTCGACGAGTGCGACTGCCCGTTCACCAACCCCGTCACCGGTGAGCGGTTGGTCAACTTCTGGGGGTACAACCCGGTGGGGTTCTCGGCCCCGAAGGCGTCGTTTGCTGCGACCGGTGGCAACGATGGCGAGCACGCCGAGTTCCGTGACATGGTGAAGGCGCTGCACGCGGCTGGCATCGAAGTGATCCTGGACGTGGTGTTCAATCACACCGGCGAGGGGGATGACCGCGGTCGGACGTTCCACCTCCGGGGGTTGGACAACGGCCTGTACTACCTACTCGACGACGCCGGGCGGTACCTGAATTACAGCGGTTGCGGGAACACGGTGAATTGCAACCACCCGGCGGTGCGGGAGCAGATCCTCACGTGCCTGCGATACTGGGTGACGGACATGCACGTGGACGGGTTCCGGTTCGACCTGGCCAGCGTACTCGGCCGAGATCGACGGGGAAACATCATCCCCAACCCACCAGCGGTGGAGATGATCGCCGACGACGGCATCCTGGCTCACACCAAACTGATCGCCGAGCCGTGGGACGCCGGCGGGGCGTACCAGGTGGGGCGGTTCCCGTTCGGCCACCGGTGGGCGGAGTGGAACGACCGCTTCCGCGACGACGTGCGGCGGTTCTGGCGGGGGGATGCCGGGTTCGCGGCCTTGCTGGCGAGCCGGGTGTCGGGGAGTGCCGACGTGTTCGGCGGGGGCGACGAGCCGCGGCGGTCGGTCAACTTCGTCACCGCCCACGACGGGTTCACTCTGTACGACCTGGTGAGCTACAACCAGAAGCACAACGAAGCGAACGGCGAGGACGGCCGCGACGGGCACAACGACAACTGCTCATGGAATAGCGGAGCCGAGGGAGAAACCACCGACCCGGCGGTGCTGCGGCTGCGGCTAAGGCGGGCGAAGTCGATGATGGCCACCCTGCTGCTCGCCCAGGGCACGCCGATGCTCCTCGCCGGTGACGAGATGCTCCGCACCCAGCGCGGGAACAACAATGCCTGGTGCCAGGACAACGACATCAGTTGGGTGGACTGGGGATTGAAGGAGGCCAACGCTGGGTTCGTGCGGTTCGTGCGGGAGTTGATTTGGGTGCGGCGGAAACACCCCGTATTTCGGCGAAAGGCCTATCTCGCCGGGGAGTTGTCGCCGCTGACGGCCGACGTGCGTTGGCACGGGCGGATGCCGAACCGGCCCGATTTCAGCCCGGAGTCGCACTTCGTGGCATACACCCTCGATGGCCGCTTCCACGGCCGCGACGACCTGACAGCTGCCCCAGATCACGACTTCTACATCGCTTTCAACGGCGGGCCGGAGGCGGTGGCGGCGACCGTCCCGCCGGCCCCCACTGGCCGCCGTTGGCGGCGGCTCTTCGACACCGCCGCAGACGCACCGGCGGACATTTTTCCCGATTTGTCCGGCCCCGTCGTAAAACCCGGCAGCGTGATAACTGTTGCACCATTCGGGGCGGTCGGGTTCGTGTCGGAGGCGTAACTGTTCGCGCCGGGCGAGCGCCGGGGCGAAGGTCCACCCACGACGGAAGGGCCGAAATGACAGGCGGATTCGGCGGGTCTGGCGGGCGTGTTCTACGGTTCTTCCGCCCCGGAATCCGGAGCCGGGCCGCCCGGTTGACCTGCCATGAACGTCTGCCCCATTTGCCTGTATGTGAACAAGCCGGACGCCGGCGCCTGCTCGCGGTGCGGGAAGTTCCGTTTCCCCACAGTCGGGGTGACAGTCCTTGAAGCGCCCGCTCCTCAAACTCCCGCGGAAGCACCACGCACCAAGCTGGATGGGGCCGGATCGGTGCTCACCAAGCCCTCTGGCACAGTGTCGCTAATGCAGACCCAGCGGCCCGCCGGAGGCGACGGTGCCGACGCGGCTGCCCAGGTAGGATTCGCACTGCCACGGAAAGACGGTAGCGGTGGCAGCAGTGGCAGCCCGTCTACAGGTGTGGGGAGTGCCAGCGGCACCCCGACCACGCGAGTCGTCATCAAGCCACGGCTGGAGGTGGTTCGTGGGGAGAAACTCGGGGCGGTGTTCGCCGTGCTTGAGGGGCGGAACATTGTCGGTCGGATGGTGAACTGCCCGGTCGACATCGACCTGACCGGGCAAGAGCCGACCGAACGAGTCTGGACCAGTCGCCAGCACGCTTGCCTCATCTTCGACGGGAAGTCGGTCGTCCTCGAAGATATGAACAGCCTGAACGGCACGTTTGTCAATCGCCAGCGGTTGTTCCCTGGCCAGCAGCGTGTGCTCCAACCGAACGACGTCATCCAGATCGGCACCGTTCAACTCCGCATGTTGGTGTCGGCCGAGACGGTCGCTTCACCGGGCTAATCGACCGCCTCGCTTCGGTGGTGCCGCTACTTTCCCCTTGCCACGACGGAACTTAGGTCTTGACTGCACCTCCGGCGGGTCTACGATTTCCCTGACCGGACCCGGCCTCCACGAGGGTGCATCGGTGACGAAAAAAGAAATCGTCAAGGTGATCGCCGAGAAGTATGACCAGTCTCAGGTGCTCGTGAAGGACATCGTTCAAGAGACGTTCAACCTGATCATCGAGACGCTGGTAAAAGAGGGGCGGATCGAACTGCGCAAGTTCGGGGTGTTTGAGGTGAAACTCCGCAAGGCCCGTCGCGCGCGCAACCCGAAGACAAACGATCCGGTCACCGTCGGCCCGAAGAAAGTAGTCACCTTCCAGCCTGGCAAAGACATGGAAGAGCGGGCACGCCACGCTGAGAAGGTGGTCGAGCCACGGAAGAAGGGCTCACACGAAGACGAAGACGACGAGGACGACGACCTGGTCGCCGGGGCCGACGGCGAGGAACTCCAACCGGTCGGGGCCGGAGCGGAAGTGCCGACCGAAGATGACGTTCCTTCGGCTGCACCATCCAAACCGCGGTAATGTGACCCGCCGGGCGTCCGCTTGCAAGCATCCACTCGACCCGACGGTGAGAGCCGTCGGGTCGCTCAACTACCCCACTTTGCCCCATACGTCCGGCAAACCACGTCAGATCGGCGCACGTTCGGTGCGAGGCCCCGGTGCCTTGAGCAAGATGGCAAAGATAGCCAAGATAACCACACAGACCCCCTCGACCTCCGGGTTCCGAACCTCTGTTCCTAAACCCTTACCGGGCTTGTAGAACCTGATGATCGAGGTCAACGCTGTGCCCACGATACAATTTCGCCGATTCCCCTGAAGCCTACAACCGGTCTTGTCGATAACTTCCCTGTAGACCCGAATGGCCGTTCGGCGGGGGCTTCCCGTCGGAGTCGGTCACCCGTGGGGGGATACTCGGGAGGGTCGCCACGCAGGGAGGCGGGAATATGGCTCGGCGCATCGCACTGGCGCTGTTGGCGGGGATCGCGGTGGCCGCGGGCGGCACCGGGTGCATCAACCAGTATGCGTCCGACCCGCTGATCCGACAGGATCAACTGCTCAACCAGTCGGAAGACATCCGGCAGATCGGCGAAACGTGGCGGCGGTTCTGGTTCAACGACCAGCCGAGCCACATGACGCCGATGCGGATCCACGGCGGCATCATGTAAACGAGCGTAGCCGCGAAGGGGAGGGAACCCAGTCTTGATTGACTGTGTTCCTACCCATTCACGGCTACGGCCAGCGGTGTGGTGCTGACTTGTCGAAGTGCTGTGCTTGCGTGCTCGGCGGCCCGGACTCGCCAACAGCGCTATCCCGCAGTCACAGCGACTCGCTGCCACACCATCTGGTAGGGCATCCCTTGTGGGTACCCGAACGTCAGGGCACCCACAAGAGGTGCCCCCACCGACTCCACCTTCTGTTCACGACCCGGCCGGATCTTTGCCGTCGACCCACGGGCCGGCGAGCTTCATGTAGTCAGGCGGGATGAGCTTGCTGCCGGCGTCGCCACCTTGCCAGCCCTGGACTTGGTTCGGGCTCCCCCGCTCCTTGCTCCGCTTCTCCCAGCTCTTGGCGAACGTGCCGTCGGCCTTCACTGGCTTGCGGGCTTCCTTGTCCCAGTACAGCACCTCGTCGTTGCGGAAGCTGAGTACACCCATGTTCACGGTGCTGAACGCGGCTGCGCCGAGTTCGGGGGTGCTAAGCGTGCCTTGTTCACCCTTCCGCACGCAGTCCAGGTAGTTCGCCCACAGGTTGTAGGTGAGGTCGGTCTTTGGATCGACATCAACGGTGATCAGTTCACCCTTCTCCTTGCCGCCGTCGCCAGGTCCGCGGGCCGCCTTGGTGTTCTGCGGAACGATCTCGAAGCCCTTCATCAGGTCGCCGGACTGCGGGATGAACTTGATGGTGGCTAGTTTGCCGCGGATCACCTCTTCGATGGGGTGGTCGTTGCACATGGTGGCCGTCACGAACATCTGGCAGCCTTCGTCGTAGTCGGCGCACACCATGGCCACGTCTGGAACGTCGCGGCCGTCGTACTCCAGGTAGATACCACCGCCGCCGACCACCCGCTTCGGGTATCGCACGCCCATCGCCGCGATCAGGTGCGTCACCTGGTGAACGAACAGGTCGGTGAACATGCCCCCGCCGAATGGCCAGTAGCACCGCCACTGGTGGAACACCGCCCGGTCGAACGGTTGCTCCTGTGGGGTCGGCCCGAGTTTCACACCGTTCACGTCGAACTTGTGCCCGAGGAACATGTCCCAGTCGACGGTCGTCGGGTTCATGTCCTTGGTGAGCGAGTAGTACCGCCACTGGCCGCCGTCGTAGTTGCGGTAGTACCGCGTCTGTGCTTGCAGCACGTGGCCGATCTTACCGGCCCGGATCATCTCATTCGCCTTCATCCAGATGGGGTCGGCCATGCTTTGCACGCCGACGCTCATCACCTTCTTCGTTTTCCGCCATGAATCGACCACCGCTTGAGCCTCGGCGATGGTGCGAGTCATCGGCTTTTCGCAGTACACGTGCTTGCCGGCTTCCATCGCGTCGATGGTTTGCTTGGCGTGCCAGTGGTCGGGAGTGGCGATGGCCACCACGTCCACGTCCTTCTGGTCGAGCAGTTGGCGGTAGTCTTTCGTGACGTGCTTCTTATCGTCCTCCACGCCCATCCGCTTGGCCGAAGGATACAGCCCAGCCCCCTTTCCGCCCGACTTCTTCGGGTCGCCGTCCCACACGTCGCACGCCCCCACCGGGCGGACGCCCTTACCTTCCTTTTGCATCTTCAG
>JALOQR010000277.1 GCA_025459365.1 Fimbriiglobus sp. | reverse complement strand
GGTGGGTCCGCACGGGCCACCGGCCCGGCGCGACCCACGTGGTTCGTCCCGTGGGTCATCGCGGTCCTCACGGACCCGCTCGACCCACCCTACACGGCCTCCGCCGCCGCCAGGGCCGCGACCAACTCCCGCTGGATCTTCCCGTTGCTGGAGATCACGTCCATGCGGAACGGATCGAACGGTTTGCCGTCGGCGGTGGCGAGTGCCCCGCCGGCCTCGGCGATCAGGCACGCCCCAGCGGTGGTGTCCCAGGGCCAGTTGTCGTATGCCCAGTAGCCGTCGAACCGTCCGCACGCCACGTAAGCCATGTTCAGGGCGGTGCTGCCGGTGCGGCGGAGGGAGCGGGTGTGTTCGCACAGGTCAGCCCACACCTTCAGGTTCCGCCGCTGGGCCTCCTTGTTCGCCGGGAAGCCGGTGCTCAGCAGCGCGGCTTCGAGGGTGGCCGTGTCGCTCACCCGGATCGGCTCGCCGTTGAGGAACGCACCGCCGCCCTTCATCGCTGTGAACAATTCGTTTTGCCGCGGGTCGAGGATGACACCGACCACCGCTTCGCCGCCGCTCCACAGGCCGATGCTGACGCAGTACGCCGGCACGTCGTGGACGTAGTTGATGGTGCCGTCGAGAGGGTCAACGATCCACAGCGGCGGGTTGTTCGCCGGAGGGCGGATCTCGTCGATCTTCTTGCCGACGCAGTCCTCTTCGCCGAGGAAGGCGTGGTGCGGCAGTTTCGCCAGGATGTGCTCACGGACGGCTTTTTGTGAGGCGTGGTCGGCGTCGGTGACGAGGTCGGCGCGGGACTTCTCTTTCACCTTGAATTGCTTCCGCCATCGCTCCAACTCGGCCGCCCCAAGGCGGGCAGCGTCCACGGCGACGGCGAGGCATTCGGACAGGTTGAGGGTGCTCATGGGGGTATGTTACGCGGACCTCACCCATTGAACCGGATGACCAGGAACGCGATCAGGCCGAAGAACGCTAGCAGTAGCGTCACGAACCCGGCGATCTTCCAGGCGCTGTACGGGCGATAGCCGGCCACTCGCCCGGTGCGGCCGTTCACCACGATCTGGTACGTCTGCTGATGGTAGCGGTAGGCGGCCACCCACAGCGGCAGGAGCAGCGGCTTGAAGGTGACGGCACCGTACCGCGTCCGTTTCGAGTGTACCCGTTGGTGGTCCCCGCCGATGTCGCGGCAAACAAGCCGGTGAATCGTCGGCTCCATTTCTGCTTTCGCTGCCTTGTATCCGCCTCGCAGATCGATCGAGTATCGCTCGGTGCGGAAACCACTCAGGTAGTCCGGGCGGAACGGTACCAGTTTGCCCAGATTCCAGTCGTTAACCCGTTCGAGCAGGTCAGCGGGTAGGCTGGTACTGCCACACACCAGAACATCATCGAAGAAGTGCCGCACCTCGCCCGAGACGGGATACCAGCGGGTGCGAATCACCGTTTGAGCCACCCGGTTGCCGTTGGCATCGGTGGTGTAAATCGTGGTGCTGTAGTTCTCGCCTCGTTCGCCTTCGTAGAAGGTGACGGTCATCGCGTCGTAAGTCCAGTACGGGATGTACACCCCGGTGAGTTGCCCGAGGGCGGCCAACTTCCGCAAGGCGTTCGGCGCGAACCAGAGCGCCCGCAGCCAAGTCGCAAAGGCCTCCCGCGCCCCTCGTAGATCAACCGTGAATGGCAGCAGCGATTCCGGCGGGATCATCGCATGAGCGGCTTCCGGTTGTGTCTGGAGGGCGGTGGTGCAGAAAGGGCAGCGGTCGGTGGCGACGTGATCTTCGAGCAGCACGTTGGCGCCGCAACCGGGGCAGTGCGTTTCACTCGATCGGCCGGGGATGGCCTTCCCCTTCGCCTCTTCGCGGTCGAGGTATTCCTCGTAGTCCCGCTCGGCGATTTCCGCCGGGTCGCCCCGTTCGATCTGCTGTTCAAATCCGCAGTAAGGGCATTTCAGGCCGTAGGAGTTGGGGTCGAAGTCGAGGCGTGCCCCGCACGATGGGCATGGGAACTTCCGCCCGGTGGGGGGAGCCTGGGAGAGGGGTGGTTCGTTCGGAACCCGCTTGGCAACGGGCAGGGGTTCAGACATGGAACAGGCCGCGGGGCGGAGGTGCAAGTGTTATAGCACCTCAACGCCCTCCGCCGGGCAGTGGTAGCGCTCGGGAGCCGGGGTCGGGGGTCCAGGGGGAGTTTTCGCGGCGGAGAGGTCCATCCGCGGGCACCGGGGCACCGAGTGGCGGCAAGGTGGAGTCGCCGCCGCGGCGGGGTCCGAGGTCGAGCGGTAGGTCGTCGCGCCGGAAGTTGTCGGGCGGGGACCGCAGGCCCGAATCGAACACCGGCGGCGGGAGCGGGTCGCTGTCGGTCGGGCGGGGCGGGTCGATCGAGCGCGGATTGACTTTGCTCGGGAAGAAACAATCCATCAGGCCGACGATCGGTCGGTTGCTACACCCGACGGCGAACGTGAGTAGCGGCAGAGTCAGAACGATCACGAGCCGACGCATACACCGCCCCCAGTGTGCCGCCGCGACATAGCCGATGCACGTCGGCAGGGCAAGTCGGGTGTACCCCTCTGCCACACTGCCACCTGCCACACACATACCCCCCCCGCCACAGTGTCACTTTTGCACTGGAAAATGCTGATCGGGGGCCGTACACACAGCACGGCCGTCAACCTCTGGCGGCTCGACCCACATCCCGAGATCTGCACGGTCGCCCGGTACAGCTGGTATCTTCCAAAACTTCGGCACACTACCTGCTGGACCGGTGAGCCAGACGAAGGTATCATTCCCGATCACCCTCTCCCCATCGCCTGCCCGGAGAGTTCCCGCCATGCGCCGCCCCGTCGTCGGCATTGCTACTCAAACGCTCCCCGGAAAACCCGGCGGCGAACTGCCCAACTGCTGGATCATGGGCCAGCGGTATGTCGAAGCCCTCAGGGCCGTCGGCGGCATCCCCTGGCTCATCCCCCTACTCCCACACGACCCCGACACCATGGCCGGCATCTTCGACCGGCTCGACGCGGTGTTTCTCACCGGCGGGGTGGACGTTGATCCTTCGCGGTACGGTGAAGACCGGCACCCCAAGTGCGGCACCACCGACCCCGACCGCGACGCGGTGGAGTTGATGCTGCTCGACCACGCCATGAGCACCGACAAGCCGGTGCTGGCCGTCTGCCGGGGGATTCAGATCCTCAACGTCGCCCGCGGCGGCACCCTCTATCAGGACGTGGCGGCGATGGTGCCGGCCGCTCTCAAACACGACTACTTTCCCACCCCCGACCGCCCGAGCCGGTCGTTTCTGGCCCACGAGATCACCGTGACCGCCGACTCGCAACTGGGCGAGATTCTCGGCGAACCGGTGACACCAGTGAACAGCATGCACCATCAGGCGATCAAGGACCTGGCGCCAGGGCTACGGGCGACGGCCTTCGCTCCGGATGGCATCATCGAGGCGGTGGAATCGACCGACCACAAGTTCCTGGTGGCGGTGCAGTGGCACCCCGAGGAACTGTCCGACTCGCAACCGGGCATGAAGCGGCTATTCCAACAGTTCGCCGCCGCGGCGTGATCCGAAGCCGACCCCGCGCGGGGTCGGCTTCAAGCCTGACTCACAGCCCCGGCTTCTTCGGCGTGACCGGCTTGTCGAAGTGGTTGTAGCCGGTCACCTTCAGCTTGCGGCAATACACCTTGTCGCCGCACGTCGCATACAGGGTGTCGAACTTCTCCCCGCCGAAGCAGATGTTGGCACACTTGCCATTCGGCGTCGGGATGATGCCGTTGACCCGCCCCGGTTGGTCGCAGAACTGCACCCCCATGTTCGTCGCCACGTAAACTCGCCCGTCGCGATCGACCTTCAGCCCATCGGCGCTCGCCTCGTCGGCCGTGTCGGGCACGTGCAGGTGGAAGTATTTCTGCTTGTGCTTGAGCGTGCCGTCGGGCTGGATCTGGAAGCTCCACACCCAGTGCGTGCGGCTCTCGGCAACGTACAGGAGCGTCTGGTCGGGTGATGTGGTGATGCCGTTGGGGAACTTGATGCCGGTGTCGACCACCTTCTTCTGGCCCTTCGCGTCGATGAAGTAAATCTCGTTCTTCCCGCCGGCCGGTGCGGTGGCGTAGAAGGTGCCGTTGTGCAGCGCCACCAGGTCGTTGCCGGCAAACCCATCGGCCACCTTCACGCTTTTCCCCCCTTCGTATTTCACCAGCCCGAACCCGCCGCAACCGTAGAACGAGCCGTCCGGCCCGAACGCGAACCCGCTCGCCTTGCCGTTGTCGGCGTTCACCTCGACTGGCTTACCGTCCGCCCCGACCTTGAACGTCTTGCCAGCCGGTACGTCGGTGAAGAATACCTCGCCCTGGCTGTTGGCGATCGGCCCTTCGGTGAACTTGTACCCCTCGCCGACCAGTTTCCACCCTTCGCCGTCGGCGAGCACCTGCTGCATCGGCGGCGATCCCTTCCCGGCCTTGATCTCGGCCTTGCCGTGATCCTTCCACAACCATCGCACGGCATCCGGGAAGATGGCGGTGGCGTGCTTGCCGTTGTGCTTGCCGATGTCGCCTTCCTTCACTGCCGTCCACTGATGCTCCACTTCGTAGCCGGCGAACGTCAGCGCCCGCTCCATCGTCTGGTTCGCCATCCACCAGTCGCCGGCGTAGTTGTTCAGGTCGCCCTCGCCGTCCTCCAGAAACACGCGGAGCGGCTTCGGCTCCGTCTTGCGGATGAGTGTGGGGTACTCGTGCCCGCCCCTCAGCCCGACGTAGGTGCCGACGCAACTGAACACCCGGCGGAAGCTGTCGGGCCGTTCCCACGCCACGGTAAACGCGCAGATGGCCCCACTGCTGCTCCCGGCAATGGCCCGGTCGTTCGGGTTCTTGCTCAGCTTGATCTCGCGGCCGTCGGCCGTCTTCAGCTTCTCGATCGTCGGCAGGAGTTCGTCGATCAGGAAGCGGGCATAGGCGTCGCCCATTCCGTCGTACTCGAAGCTGCGGTTGTAGCGGGGCAGGGCGTCGGCGTTCGGGGCGGGCACCACACCGGGGGTGACGAACACGCCGATGGTGACCGGCATTTCCTTCGCCGCGATGAGCTTGTCGAACACCTTCGGGGCGTTGAACTGCACGCCGTCCTGGTTCACCCACAGGCAGGCGGGGGTTTTGCCGTCGTACTGGGCGGGCACGTAAACGGTGTAGTCTCGCGTGGTGCCGGGGAAGATCTTGCTGTCGGCGAACTTGCCCTTGAGGAGTTCGCCGGGGGTGGGATCGGCGGCGTGGGCTGGGAGCGCGAACACTACCGCGAGGAGGGAGAGCGCGAGCCGCATGGGTCGCTCCGTGGGGAGGGTGCGGAACATCATGGGGAACCGGGCGGAAACCGCCAGCCGATTCTGCTACCCTGTCCCTCACCTTCCTCACACCCCGGCACATCATGCCGCTCTTCGCACTCACCCTGTACCACTACGAAGGCGACCGGCTCATCCTGCACGCCATGCCGGTGATGATCGGCGTGCTGTGCGTGCTCGCCATCGCCTACCGCTTCTACTCGAAGTTCCTGGCGGCGAAGGTGGCCTGCCTCGACGACTCCCGCCCGACGCCCGCCACCCAACACCCCGACGGCCAGAACTACCACCCGACGAACAAGTGGGTGCTGTTCGGCCACCATTTCGCGGCGATCAGCGGCGCTGGCCCGCTCATCGGCCCGGTACTGGCGATTCAGTACGGGTACATGCCGGGGCTGCTCTGGCTGGTCATCGGCGTCTGCCTGGCCGGGGCGGTGCAAGACATGCTCGTGCTGGCAGCGAGCGTGCGGCGCGGCGGCAAGAGCATCGCCGAGATTGCGAAGCACGAACTCGGCAAACCGGCGGCGGTGATCGCGGCGGTGGCCATTCTCTTCATCATCACGATTGCGCTGGCGGGCTTGGGCATCGTGGTCGTGAAAGCCCTCGGCGGCGAGGAGGCAAAGCTGCCCGCGGGGATGGAGATCCGCTTCAACACGCCAGATGTGTCGTTCTCAAGTGCCGACGGGTCGAAGGGATACCGCATCCCGGCCGGTGCGGACGTGCGGTACGGACCCGATCAACCGTGGGTCAAACGGTCCGAGTCATTCGTGGTCCGCTGTTCGGGTCCGGTGCCCGAGTGCCGGGGAGCCGAGTGCCCCAT
>JALOQR010000276.1 GCA_025459365.1 Fimbriiglobus sp. | reverse complement strand
TTGCCCGGTCGGTCGTAGGCCTGCCCAGTGGCTGCCACCGACCATTCTTTTGAACAGCGACACAACCCCGGCGACGGTCCAAGAGTGCCAGCTGTGGCCCAAACTTGGAGAGAGCAAACGGACCTGCCACTGTGGTGTTAGGGTGGCCGATGCCACCAAGTGAACCGACCTCCGAACCCCACTCACGAGACGTGCCCATGCGACGGTTGATCCTGTGGTGCGGGCTTGCAGCGGCACTCGGCCCTGCGACCGCCCAGACTCCTACCAAGCCGACCGTCACTGCCGAGGCGACGGAAGTGGTGAAGGCCAAGCCCGACACGGCCCGCCTGACGTTCAGCGTCGCCGTGCGCAATGCCGACGCCGACACCGCCACCGCCGACAACGACTCCCTTACCCAGCAGTTTGCCGAAGGGCTGGCCAAGCTCAAACTGGCCGGGGTCAAGGCGACCCCCGACCCGCTTCGCATCGACCGCGTGGAACTGTCGAACAACCGAGGAGGCGGCCTGGGGGTACCCGACTACAACGCCGTGCGTGCGGTGGTTGTGACGGTGACCGATCCCGATCCTGTGAAATTGGTCACCCAAACGGAAAAGGTGCAGCGGGAAGCGGCGAAACTGGGTGTGGGCGGTGAACTCGGGCCGTCGAGTTACAACGGAGTGGGATACGAGCGAAGCGGTGGGGTGAAGGTGGCGTACTCGCGTGCTGATGCGGGGTGGGATGAGGCGACCGCCGTCGCCATCGGCAAAGCGACCAAACGTGCGATTCAGAAGGCCGAGGCACTGGGCGCCGGTGCTGGGCTGAAGCTCGGCGATCTGGTGTCCGTCGACGAGGTGTCGGCCGACGCACATCGGGGGGGCACAGCGCTGTCGACCACCGGTTTCAATGGTGGTGTCCTCAACCCTGGCGTCTCGACAGACACCCTCGACACTTTCGTGGACGGCGAACTCGTCCGTAAGGTGCGGGTCAAAGTGGTGTTTGCCACCAAGTGACCTGACCGGGCCAACCTCTCCGGCGCAGCGATCCGTGCGGACGACCTCCAGTGTCCAGCCTGCACCTCGGCTTCGCCGCTTCACTTGCCCGCGAACTGCATCGTATCGGCTTTCGCGGGCCGTACCTTTTTCGCATTCACGCGCCGATCGGGGATCACAGTTTCCGCCGTCGCGGAGCGCTCCAAGACCGCCGCGTCGCCGGTTGTTTTCGCACCCAGTGGACGAATCCGGCCAACTCTGCTGCCTCCCGCCACTTCTCGATCATTGGATACAGTGCCGGTAGTGTTGAATGGGTGAAAGTCGCGTGAATCATGCCGTGGCACTGCCCGCAGATCAACTCAATAGGTTCCTCTGTACCCCCCTTCGACTTCGGCAGGCGATGGTGCCGGGTCAGTGCATTGCAATGGAACGACCGCCCACACAGCCGACAGGGCGTTTCGGACGATTCTAGTGGCAGGGCGTGATCTCCAGGGTTGCCCCTACGGATACAGTAACCGTGCCTGACGTTCGCACTCCACCAAGAGATCCGATATGCCCCCCCTGCTGCTCGCCGCCCTCGCCCTCGGCCAACCCCCTGCTACCTCCGCCGACTGGAAACAAGCCGAGACGAAGTACCTCTCGAACATCACTCAGGTGACCAGGGACTTCGTGCGGGCCGGGGAAGGCTACTTTTCGCCGGACGGCACGAAGATCATCTACCAGGCCGAGGAAAAGGACACCGGCAACCCGTTCTACCAAATCTTCGTGCAGAATCTGGCCACCGGGAAGCACTGGAAGGTCAGCCCCGGCAACGGCCGCACCACCTGTGCCTACTTCCACCCCGATGGCAAGAAGATCCTCTTCGCCAGCAGCCACGAAGACCCGGACACGAAAAAACACCAGGACGCGGAGTACAAGCAACGAGAAGAGGACAAAAAGACAGGCAAGCGGCGGAATTACGTCTGGGATTTCGACCCATTTATGAAGATCTACGAGGCCGACATCGACGGCGGAAACCGTAAATGCCTGACCCCCGATGCCAAGGTCTATACCGCTGAGGGGGCCTACAGCGCCGACGGTAGGAAGATCGCCTACAGCAGCGGGAATGCCGGTGATGTGCAGATCTGGATCATGGACGCCGACGGGAAGAACCCGAAGCAAATCACCACCGCCAAGAACTGCTACAACGGCGGGCCATTCCTTTCGCCGGACGGCAAACGGGTGGTGTTCCGCAGCGACCGCAAAGAGAAGGACCGTTTGCAACTGTACGTCATCGATGCCGACGGCAAAAACGAGAAGGCGCTCACCGCCAACGACCAGTGGGTGTACTGGGCGCCGTACTGGTACAAGGACAACAAGCACATCATCTACACTGCCGCCGATCACGGTGACGGCACCATCCGCCCGAACTACGACCTCTACTGGATGAACACCGAGACGGGGAAAACCACCCGCATCACCCACGCCCCAGGGGCCGACGTACTTCCGGTGTTCAGCCCGGACTACAAGAAGGTGATGTGGACGACCAGCCGCGACGGCCGTAGCCCGACGCAACTCTGGATCGCCGACTTCACCCCACCGACAGAATGATTGTCACTGACGACAACTTCCTTCACCGGCCTCATACAAGCACCCGGTGGGAGTGGCCCATCCCTGCCCGAGAAACCAACCTCACCAGGGGTCGGCTCCATCGAAGGACCCGGCGACTGACGTCGCCGGGTCCTTCTCACCAAACGGGACAGCGCACCGAGCGCCTGGATCAGAGAAGGCGAGTTCGATCGGGATCACTCAGGCCGGTTTTCTGCTGTTAGCCTAGAACAGGAATCGGCTTTCGCTCATTCGCAGGCACGGCTGGATCGACGGCGACGTACACCACTTCGGCATCTGTGACGTGAATCGTCCGCGTGTGGCGCTCGGCGAGTACGTCGATATGCATGGTGACTGAAGTCCGACCAACCCGAATCAGTTTCGTCACGAACCTCACCACGTCGCCGACCAGCACTGGCTGCTTGAACTCAACACGATTGATCGCAACGGTAACGAACGCAGCGGTGGCGTTCCCCCCGGCGAGCAACACCTCCCGGCGTGCCCCGATGCTCCCGGCCATGTCGATGTAACTCAGGATCACCCCGCCGAAGATGGTGGCGAAGGTGGTGTTTTGCGAGTGGCCCGGCAACGAGGTCGGCATCGGGTTCGCATCTCTCGGCATCATCACCACTTGTAAGGCAATCCACGGCTCGCTCATTTCGCTTACTCCGTTGGTGTTCGCTGGCACACTATCCCCCATGCCTACCTGAATGCCTGGTAGGGCACGGGTAAGGTAGTGGTCTTTGACAAGTCGACACCCAGACGCTTGCCGCTGATCGGTCGATGCACGGGGAATGAACGTGCGTCCCAGGCGGCACCATCCAGTGGAAAGAAAGTGACGAAAGGCATCGATTTTGTCAATGTTGCAAGAACTTTCGTCAGTTTGTGGTTGACTCGTAGTTGTGTGCTTGGTACTGTACCGCCTGTTCGCCCATATCGCCCTGTTCGGCAGCACGTTTCACAACACGGAGGATGGCGCATGTGACGACTGTTCCTGTTCGGCATGGTGGCTCTGGTACTCGCGGTGGGATCGGCGGGGGCGGAAGTCACGGCTCCCCCCGCTCCCACCGGTGCTGGCGATGTGAAGATCACCTGGGACATGGGCTACCCGAAGAAAGCGAACGGCAAACTCAAGCTGAAGGGTAAGGCGGAGTTCAAGAACGGTTGGAGCAGTCAGGACGGGAACGTGTCGGTCATGATCAGCCCCACCGGAGGGGGTGTCCCCTTGGCTGGCATCGCTACCATCGGGAACGGTGGGGTGTGGGAACTGGAATTCGACCTGACCGATTTCGGAGACGGCAAGCAGGATTGGGACATCGTTCCGTCCGTCAACGCCTGGAAGGGCACTGGTACGCCGGTCGTTACCGTCCACGGTCCCCGCAAAACGATGGAACTGCCGTAACCTGATGCCTTGGGGGGGTGGCTTTGCGGTCGCCCCCCACTCCTTTCGCACTGTCTTCTCACGGAGAGATGTCATGAAGCGACGGGCGTTCACGCTGATCGAGTTGTTGGTGGTCATTGCCATCATCGCCGTGCTGATCGGGTTGTTACTGCCAGCAGTGCAGCAGGTGAGGGAAGCCGCAGCCCGAATGAAGAGCGCGAACAACGTCAAGCAAATCGTGCTGGCTCACCACAACTACGCCTCTGCCAACGAAGAACGACTGCCCCAACTCGCCCTCTATGAACCCGCACCGCTCAACGCCATCCTCCCCTACGTCGAAGCGGGCAACTACTACAGGACACCGGGGGAATATCCGGTGGTGCCCATCTACGTCAGCCCGTCCGATCCCTCCCTTCCCAGCCGGAAAATGAACACCGTGGCGAGCTACGCCGCGAACGCCGAACTGTTCCGGCAGTCCCCAAAGATGAACGGCAGTTTGAGCGACGGCACCAGTAACACCATCATGTACGCCGAGCATTATGCCGTCTGTAACCGAATCCACCAGCACGCCTTCATCTCTGCCCCCGGCGCACCTTTCCCCGGAGGCTATCGCAAAGCCACCTTCGCTGACACTGCTTACCGGAACGAAGCGTTGCCCGTGACTAGCGGGACACCACACGTCACCACTTCTTCCCGACCTGGGGTGACGTTCCAAGTGAAGCCCACGCTCGACGAGTGCGATCCCTTCCAACCCCAGACGCCTCATTCGACGGGTATGCTAGTAGGCTTGGTGGACGGCAGCGTGCGAACGGTGTCGAAGGGGATGAGCGAGCGAACCTTCTGGGCGGCGGTGACGCCGAACGGCGGGGAAGTGCTGGGCGGTGACTGGTGAATTGTCTACCGGCGGAATCGAGGACGACCGCCCTGTTCCGCCAGTGTCTTGCCGTGAACCCTTCGCCTTCTCTGCCCGTACGAACCACACCCCTGTTTCTAAGCCACAGCACCAGCCACGGCTTACTTCATCAGCCGGATACGATCACCGTGGTCACGTATCCCGCTGAAGATGGTGCCAAACGTGTTGTTGTCCCGCGGCATCATCACGACCTGGATGGCATTGAACGGCTCACTCACGGTGCTTCTCGATACGATGTAGATGCCCTCAGCATAATCACCTCAATCCCACGTTCCTGTTTCCGGCCGAAAAGTCGGAATTTCACTCTCCTTGAAGCCAGCTATATCGATCAGCGCACTCAACTCGCGGTGGTCGTTTGCGGGTGGGAGGCCGGGGACCTGGTGCTGTCGCGGAACGAGTACGACCCCGAGGGGTTGGTGGTGGCCCAGACGGTGGAAGAGGTGTTCGTCCGCGAGGGGTTGGTGTGACACCTGCAGGTAGGCGGGCAGGTGATCCGCACGACGGCCGAGCACCCGTTCTGCGTGGGCGGGCGTGGGGGATGCAACGGAATTCCGGTCCCCTCGTCCTCGACATCGACGGGGCTGTGGGCCGGGAGAGCTTGGCCCGGCTGGAGCGGGAACACGGCCCGCTGCCGGACACCCCGCGAGTCCGACCGGGCGAACCGACGGCGGCGTGAAGCACTACTTCGTGTAACCGGCGGGTAGCGGGCTGAAGTCGGACGCCGGCCTGTTCCCAGGCATCGACTACCGGGGCGGGGGCGGGGGCTTTTCCACCCGCGGGGCAGCCAGCACGTCAGGATAGGCCGGAGTACTCTGCGGCTCAGGTGTGAAGGTCGGCGGGGTGTCGGGGATGAGGTCCAATCCTCCAGACAGGATCTTGCGACGGTGTTCCAAAGCCGCCAGGATATCGGCCGGCAGCGCAGTGCTCGTCGGCGCATTGAACGGGGCGACCGATGGACGACTGAAACTCTCAGTTGAGGTCGATTCGTCAGGGACAGGGGAAGTGAACGGGGTGACTGGTTGCAAGAGTGGTTTGTTTTCGTGCGTGGCCTCCCGATGCTGTACAGCCGAAGCAGCACCGTAGCCGTAGGCAGCAATCGCACTGGCTACCATGAGCACCACCAACCCGGCCGAGACACATTGCCAGAACCGCACGGCCCTGTCCCGACTGGCCTGCCCGGCCTTGAACATAAAGCTTGGGCGGCCGACGTCGGCATCGGCGGGGCGCAGTGCGGCCAGCGACCACTCGAATGGCGAGCGGCGGTTGGGCGGCGGGTCGGAAGGGTTCAACGGGGCGTCGGGCATGTCACACCAAGTGTACTGCG
>JALOQR010000275.1 GCA_025459365.1 Fimbriiglobus sp. | reverse complement strand
CCCACGCCCGCGACGATGCAGGTCAGGATGATGAACGTCCACCGGCGGGTATCGCGGAATGCCTGGTAGCCTTCCATCCACGGAATGTCGAGGTTCGGGCCGTTCAGCCCGAGAATGTCGGTTTCGCCTTCGAAGGTGACGATGGTCAGCCGTTGAGCGGTTTTCAGACGTGCTTCAAGTTCATCCGTCGAAAGGGTTCGCGGCATTCAGACCCCTGAAAAACCGACAGAAATCGGCGCAAGGACTGGCACTCGCGGTCGAACATCCGGTATATTCACCGACCAGATGCGACCTCGGGACCAACGAATCGTTGCCCGGCGCGTCTGTCTGGTGTGGACCCTGTAACCCTCTTTTCACTCTCAACGCTCGATGTCGTAGCTGTCCCGCTCACCGGCGTGTGGGTTCATGACCTGAACCTCCGCCCAAAACTCCGCCCGGAGGTGCCCCATGTTCATCACGACCAATCAGAACGCGACGATCCGCCCCGTGAACCTCAGCGTCAACACGCTGCTGGCCAACGGCGATCGCAACGTGCTGGGTCGGATGCGAGTGGAACCACCGGTCGAGTCTTCCCTGTCCCAGGGGCGCACCTTTTTGCCCCCGCTCCCGTTCCCGGACCAAAAACCGGGGCGGAAGGACGACGGAGACCCCGCCCTGCGGTATCCGGCGTCTTCCGCCCCGGCCGGTTCGGTCGGAAGTGCTCCCGGTTCCCCGGTGTGTCGAACGGTTCGGATGCTAGGCACAACGCCCGCCGTCAGAACCGAGGCCGCCGCCGTTCTCCTGGAGTCCAAGTTGGATCCGTTCGGTCGACGCCGCGACTGCCAATCGCTGCCCGCCCGCACGGACACCCATGCGGAACTCAAGGCCAACCCGAGTTGGCCCCAGGCGACGACGACTGCCGCGACCGCCGCAGCCCAGTGAGGTGATGCCCGGCATACGCGAAACCCGCAACGGACTCTTCACACGGATCAGGCGCGAACCTGATTCGACGGACGAACACCAGCGAACTCACGCGTACTGCTTCGGCTTCACCGGCTGACCGGAAACATCCCGAAAACCCTTACCCCGTGTGAACGGCCATACCTGGCTTCAGTTCCCGGTTTCGAGGTCCGAGGTCCGAGTTTCACTTCGGTGAAACTTGCCACACTCGGAACTTGAAACCCGGAACTCCGAACTGGCCCCGCACAACCCGCCGTCCCACCGCGGATCACCCGCACCGGGATGCGCCGACGTGTTCGCACCGGAACCGGCCCGAGCTGGTTCGCCAATGGTGTGTGTCGAGCGCTCCCCATGCGACCGCCCGGCTGGACCGGAC
This sequence comes from Fimbriiglobus sp., assembly GCA_025459365.1. Lineage (GTDB taxonomy): Bacteria > Planctomycetota > Planctomycetia > Gemmatales > Gemmataceae > JALHQU01. The sequence continues at coordinate 4,861 of JALOQR010000275.1, read as the reverse complement.
GCAGGCCCCCCACCTGATCGGGGACGGCCGCCCGGCACTGCTGGCAACGTGGGAACTCGGCGGACCAACGACACCCGATCGGGACAGGATCGGAACCATGAGCTGGACTGAAATTACCGTCCTCGTGGACAAGGCCAAGACTGGCGACCGGGAAGCGTTCGGCGAACTCGTCGTACGGTTTCAGAGCAGCGTGTACGCCATGGCCCTCGCCCGGGTGCGGAACCCGAACGAGGCCCAGGAACTGGCGCAGGAAGTGTTCGTCCACGCGATGCGGAAGTTGCCGCAACTGCGAGACGCCCGTTGCTTCGCCGGCTGGCTGCGGCGGATCACCGCCCGGATGGCCATCAACCGGCTGACCCGGCGGGGGCCGGCGTTCGGCACCGACCAGGAAGTCCTGGAAGGTGTGGCCGGCGCCGTAAAGGCTCCGGAACACGAGCTGGAGGCGAGCGAGGCGAAGGCGGAGTTGCACGCCGGGCTGAGCAAGCTGAAGGCCGAGGACCGGGCCACCCTGGAGGCGTTCTACCTGCGGGGCAAGAGCCTGATCGAGATGAGCGAGGAGTTCGAGGCCCCGATCGGCACCATCAAGCGGCGGCTGCACGTCGCCCGACACCGCCTCAAGGAGTTGCTCGGCGGCACGGCCGCCGACCTGGGATTCGAGTCGGCCGACGCCGAACTGCTGGCGGTGTGATAGGGGGTAAGCCGTAATGGAGCCGCGACCGCCGGAAAGAAGGGTTCATCCCCACTTTCCGGCAGTCGCGGCTCTCGTCATTTCTTTCGGCGTTCTCGATGGGTGGCTCGGCTCAATTCTTCAACGCCCGGTGACGGTCGATGTCCAGTTGATTTCAGGCTGAAGTACTCGACCTGAACCAACGCCACGTCGGTCGAGCCGTAGACTTCGTTCGTTATTGACTTCCCGCTCGCTCGTGGTCGGAAGGGAAACGAGGGCGCTGAACAGTTGCGGGGACGCCGCGAGTCTTCGGAGGGTGGGAAGAAGTCGTGTTAGGGTGCTGGATGATTGGGCTTCAGCGTGATCCCGCGATCAAGTCACGCTGAAGCGGATAATCCCAACCACTGCGTCACTCCTCCATCTTCTTGATCGCCTCGGGTGGCTTGTCGCCGGTCGGCTTCGTCGGGTCGGGTTTCGGATCGGGCTTCACTTCCTGCGTCGGGGTCGGTTTCGATTCTGGCTTCGGCGGGGTGGTCGCCAGGCTCCCGCCCTTCGCTGCCTTCCACGCCTTCACGTCGTCGGTCAGCACCTGCACCGCTTTGCTCAACTGCGGGTCGCGGCCGGTCTTCCAGTCGTCCGGGCTGATGTCGACCGCCACGTCCGGCTTCACTCCTTCCTTGTCCATGTTCACCGCGTCGTTGCGGTACACCCCGATGCGGGGCATGCGGAAGGTGCTGCCATCGATCAGGCGGATGGAGCCGGTGAAGATGACCTGCCCGGCGGTCGCCTGACCGATCAACTTGCCCAACCCGGCCGCCCGCACCGCGTGTGGGAACACCTCGGCATCGGAGAAACTGCGGTTGTTGATGAGCAGGGTGAGCGGCTTGGCCCACTTGCGGTCGTAGTTGCGGGCAACGAACCCGGTGCCACCATCCCGCTGCTCGAACCGGGTGTGGTCCTTGCCGGTCAGGTAGTTCAGCACCTGATCGTGGGTGAACCCGCCGCCGTTGTACCGCACGTCCACCACGATGCCTTCCTTGTCGAAGTTGTCGGAGTACAAGGCCCGCACGAACTGTTCCAGGCCGGTCTCGTCCATGCTCGGGATATGGATGTAGCCGAGTTTTCCGCCGCTCTCCTTCTCGACCTTCTCGGCGTTGGCCGCCACCCATCTCTCGTAGAAGAGTTGGCCGACCTTGCCGCGGTCGGCGGCGACGATCTCGATGTCTCGTTTGGTGGTGGCGTCGGGTTTGTCTTTCACCCGCAACGGCACGCCCTCACCGGCCCGATTGTTGAGGAGTTTCGATACGTTCACGGCGGGGGTGAGTTCGACACGGTCAATGTGTGTCACGATGTCGCCGGCCTTGATTTGCAGGCCTTTCTTGTCGGCCGGGCCGCGCTTGAGCACTTCCTTCACCTTCAGGCCGGGGCCGGGATGGGTGTCGTCGAAGATCAGCCCGAGGTCGGCGGTCTGTTCGTCGGGCACCGGCAACCGGCCCGAAATGCCGAGGTGGGAGCTGTTCAGTTCGCCGAGCATCAGCCCCATGGCCGCGTAAAGGTCCTCGCGGGTCGCGCAGTGCGGGACGATCCGGGCGTACTTCTCACGCACCGCCTTCCAGTCGACGCCGTTGAAGTTCGGGTCGTAGAAGCCGTCGGCCAGTGCCCTCCACCCCTGAGCGAACATCTGGTTAAACTCTTCGTCTCGTCTGATGCTCAGTTTGCACTGGAAGGGAATCTTGGCCGGCTCGCCGACTGGCCCGCTTGGCCCGAACCCGCCGAAGCTGGTGCGGGTGCTTCGTAGCTCGCCGCTGGCGTTCAGGAAGAAGATCGTGCCGCTCCCCTTCTTCGACCAGCGGATACTGCGGGGCGACTGATTGCCGCTGGTGAGGCGGTTGAGCGACTTGCCGTCGGCGCTCACCGCCCACAGGTCGTCGCCGTTCGAAACGGCCCGGAAGGCGACCTGCGTGCCGTCGGCCGAGATGGCCGCTTCGCCCTCCACGGCAAGGGTCGCGGGTTTTTCCACTCGCAGATGGATGTCGTCCCACTCGATCTCGTTCGGGTCGGGCTTGGTACCCTCGCTCGCCGGCTTTTGCAGAGGCAGGACGTACACGCCATAGCTCCCCCGCCGCTGGCTGATGAAGGCCAGCTTGCCCGCCCCCCAGGTGATCTCCGAGTTGAAGGTGGCGTATCGCGACACGTTCCGTGGCTTCGCGCTGCCATCCACCGGCACGATGTAGACCTCGCTGGCGAACGACCCGTCCATGCGGCTGAAGGCGATCCACTTGCCATCGGGGCTCCATTCGTAGTCGGTCACCTTCTTGTCTTCGACGAGTGCCTTCTGCTCCTTGCCGTCGGGCTTCATCGTCCAGAGTTGCCCAGCACGGAGGAAGGCGATCTTGTCCCCTTTGGGGCTGAAGAGCGGGAACTGCTCGCCTTCCTTGCTATTGGTGAGTTGTGTCGTCTTGAAAGTGTGGGCGCGGGTGAGCGACGGGTGGTCGGGGTCGTCCTGTTCGAGCAGATAGAGTTCGTCGGTGCCGGAGCGATCAGATACGAACACGATTTTGGTCGAATCCGGGCTCCACGCCGGCTGGCTATCGGCCCCGCCGTGGTCGGTCAGGCGGGTGGCCTTCCCACCGTCGGGGATTTTGGTCAGGAACAGTTGGCCGTGTACGACGAGCACAGCGTGACGTTCCTCGGGCGAGACGGCGTAGCCGGTGGCATCGCGGGTGTAGGTCACGGCCCGTTCGGTGTTGGATTTATCGTCGGCGTGGACCTCGATCGCCATTTTCCTCGGCGAACTGTTCGGGGCGGTGCTGAGAACCCACAAGTCAGGCCCGCACTCGTAGACGATCCACTCGCCGTTGCGGCTGATACGAGCACGGCGAACGAAGTCGTCGGAGTGTTTCGTTACCACCTGTGGGCTGCCCACGGGCGTGAGGCCGTTCATCTCCTGAACGACGATGTTGGCGCACTTCACCGGCGAGCCGTTCTCGGTGACGTAAAACAGCCGCTTGCCGTCGGCGCTCCACATCGGGGCCGTGTCGTTGCCGTCATGGGTGGTGAGCGGTTTCGTGTCGCCGCCGTCGGGTTTGCTCAGGTAGATGTCGTCGTTGCTGGCCCCCCGATAGCCCCGGCGTGACCACAACCCCTGCCCACGCACGAATGCCACCTTGTCGCCGGTCGGGCTGAATTGAAGATCCTTCGCCTCGAAGTAGCCGGTGTACTTCGTCTCCGCCCCCCCGTCGGCCGGCACCCTCATCAGGGTGAGGTCGCCGGGGTAATCCACACTGCGCCCGGAGGCGAAGATGACCGCCTTGCCGTCGGCTGTCCAGCCGAGGGGCACGTCGGCGGCCGAGTCGAACGTCAGCCGTTTGGGTTTGCCACCGACCATCGGGACGACGAATACGTCGTAGCTGCCGTGGCGATTAGAGGCGAAGGCGATCTTGCGGCCGTCCGGGCTGAACACCGGGGCGTAGTCGTGGGCCTCGTGCATGGTGACCGGGCGTGCGACCCCGCCGATGGCCTCGACCGTCCAGATATCGCCGAGGTAGCTGAAGGCGACGAGTTTGCCGTCGGGGGAGAGGTCGGGGGTGCGGGCGAACTGAATCGGCTCCTGGGCGAAGGCGGGCACGGCCAGAAGGAGCAATGAGGGCAGGAGCAGGCGCGACATGAGAAGCATTCCGAGTGGAATGGCGGAGGGCGGCGGGGTTAAGGTCTTCACGACCCGTTTACATTTCCCAGTTTACGTCCGGCCCGAAACCGACGCAAACCGACATCATGGGGCGTGACACGAATGAAAGTGTGACGACCCGGACGAGCGGAATAAACTGAACGAGCGGACTGAAGCCTGCCCGGATCTGACACGATCGCGGCACGTGCGTGAGCCTGCTATAATCCCATCCTGACCGCCTCGTACCACTCGGCTCCCATGTTCAACCGCCACAACAACCGCCCGCCGGAACTCAAGTCCGCCCGAGAACTCGCCCTCATGCGGGAGGCCGGCAAACTGGTCGCCCGGGCACTGAAACTGTGCCGCGACATGGCCAAACCAGGCGTGAAGACGATCGACATCGACCGTGAGGTGGAAGCGTTCTACGCCAAGCACGACGCCACCCCGCTGTTCAAAGGGTACCCCGGCAAGGTGCCGTTCCCAGCCGTGACGTGCCTGAGCGTGAACGAGCAGGTGGTGCACGGCAT
>JALOQR010000274.1 GCA_025459365.1 Fimbriiglobus sp. | reverse complement strand
CCGACCACCGCCGCCACCGCCTTCCGCCAGGCGGTCAGCTTCGCCTCTCGCTCTGCCTCGCCCATTGCTGGCTCGAAACGCCGTGCTGTTCCGAGTACCGCTTTCAACGCCGTTTCACCCGGCACGACGCCACAGCCCAATCCGGCCAGGAACGCCGCTCCGAGTGCGGTCGATTCGCTCTGATTCGCTCGTAGCACCGCCACGCCGAGTACGTCGGCCTGGAACTGTACGAACCAGTCGTTGCGGGCCATGCCGCCATCGGCTCGAAGTGCAGCTGAACGTCCATCGTCGCCGACCAGGTCCGCCACCTGATACGCCACACCTTCCAGCGCCGCCCGCGCCAGGTCAGCCGCCGTTGTGGCTCGCGTCAGCCCGAAGATCGCCCCGCGGGCCTCTGGTACCCAGTGGGGGGCCCCCAACCCGACGAACCCTGGCACGAACAAGACCGGCTCGACAGGGTTCGACTCGCGGGCCAGTTGCTCCGACTCCGCCGCCGACTTGAACAATTGCAGCCCGTCTCGCAGCCACTGCACCGCCGCCCCGGCGACGAACACCGCACCTTCGAGGGCATATTGCGGCTTGCCGGTTGGCATGGCGGCCACGGTGGTGAGCAGTCCGTCAGCCGATGACACTGGGCTGTCACCGGTGTGCCGCAAGTAAAACGCCCCGGTGCCGTAGGTGCATTTTGCGTCGCCGGGGGCAAAACATCCCTGGCCAAACAACGCCGCTTGCTGATCGCCGGCCACCCCGCGGATCGGCACTCCGTCGGGCAGAAAGTCGAGCCCTTTCGTGGTGCCGAAGTCGGCGACGGATGGCTTCACCTCGGGAAGCAACTTGCGAGGCACGCCGAAGTAGGTGAGCAGTTCCTCGTCCCACTGCAAATGGTGAATGTTGAAGAGAAGCGTACGGCTGGCGTTGGTGGTGTCGGTGGCGTGAACCTTCCCGCCGGTTAGCCGCCAGATGAGAAAGGAATCGACCGTGCCGGCGGCCAATTGGCCTTGTTCCGCCGCCGTTTTCACCTCCGGCTTGTTCTCCAGCACCCACCGTAGTTTGGTTCCGCTGAAGTATGGGTCGAGTACCAGCCCCGTTTTCGCTTTCAGCATCGGCTCGTCGGTCTTGCGTTCGCGGCAGAAGGCGGCGGTGCGGCGGTCTTGCCACACGATCGCTCGACTCACCGGTCGGCCGCTCGCCCGCTCCCAGAGCAGCACCGTTTCGCGCTGGTTGGTGATGCCAATCGCCGCGACCTCACTCGCGTCCACCCCGGCGTTCGCCAGTGCCTCCCGCACCGTACGGGCGACCGAGTACCAGATCTCTTCGGGTTCGTGTTCCACCCAACCATCGGCCGGGTAGTGCTGTTCGATTTCTTGCTGGGCGGAGCCGAGCACGGTGAATGTGGTGGGGTCGAACACCACCGCACGGCTGGAGGTGGTGCCTTGATCGATGGCGAGGAGAACAGGCATTGCAAAGGCCCCACTCTGTTCCGCACCCTCCGGGTGCGTTGGGACTGAACCGCACCCAGCGACGGCGGGGTACGCTACTTGGCAGTTTCGCGGCTGAAGTCTTCGGTTGTGGCGTACACCGTAAGCAGCACATCGCCGATCTCGAAGAATGTCCCTTCTCGTTCGTCTTTGCTCAGTGTCAGGTCGGGGTACTTGTTCGAGATTTGGTCGGCCGTTTGGGCCTTCACGTCGATCTCTTCGGGGAGCAGGCCGGTGCTGCCGATGTAGAAGACGAGCGACTGCAGGCGGTTGCGGAACAACCGCTCTTGCTCGGTTTCGAGCTTCTCGCGGGCATCGGTGAGCGCGGCCACGAATGCCTTTGCGTCTGGTGTGTCGCCCCGCAACCGCGCCTGCACGATCTTCGCCAGATCCTTCGCCCCCACTGTCTCCAGTACCGCGACCGTTTTCCCAGTCGGTTTCAGCCCGAGGAACTCATCGAAGTAGTCCTTCATCAATTCATCGACCTTCGTGACCTTTACCCGGCTCGACAACTGCTTGAAGCCGTACTTCCAGTGGCCCCCGACTGCATCCTCGAACTTCGGCTTCTCCACCAACTGTTCACCGGCCTTCACCTCGTACATCCGCTCCAGAAATTTGTTTGCGCTGTGCAGTTTGCTCAGGTTCAGGATCTGCTTGTTGCCGATGTCGATCTTGTAGCTGGTGCGGGTGTCGAGAATGCCCTGGCTGAGGGCCGTGAGTCGATCGGTGTAGGGTGTGGTGGTCGGGAAGTTGAGGAGGAGGGATTTGGTCAGGTAGTGCTTTTTCAACTCTTCGACCTGTTCGGAAGTGAAGTCTCTCGCGGCCTCTTTCAGGTGTGCACCACACAGGCTGGCCAGGATTTTCAGGCCGCAGAGTTGGTCGAAGACACCGTTCAGGTCGATCGATCCCTCGAAGGGGGGCACCAGCGGGAGCGAATCGAGCCGCAGGAAGTAAGCGGCTTTGGGGTCGTGTTTGCTGGCCGGGGTGCCGTTGGCGTCTTCCAGAATCCCTTCCTTCACCAGGGCGTCGAACAGCTTTTTGCCGGTGATGCGGAGCTTGAGCTTGTCGAGGTTGAGTTCGCCGTCGCTCACCACGGTGTAGCTGTTGAAGGACCGGAGTTGATCGAGGTTCACCCCGGCGACTTCGGTGATCACGCCCCCGCCTTTGGTCTTCACAAGCCGCACCCGCCGGCGGATGAGAAGGTTCATCGTCGCGGAGTTGCGGTTCACTTCAAAACCGCTGACGGGGATGTCTTCGTCGCTCTCGACGTACTCGGTCCTCAGCCACGGCTCGATCAGGTTGCCGGCGTTGTCGCGGGTGCCCTGGAGTCGCTTGACTCCCGGGCGGGCGTAGTGGTCTTGCAGATAGGGCAGGTTCAGGAGGTAGTCGTCGGCGTGCTTCTCCAGCAACCCGATCACACCGACCAGCGGTATCCGTCGGTTCACCGGCACTTCGCTGAGGATCTGGTGGTGTTGCAGTTCGTTTGGCTGGCGGAGGAGCCGATCCAGGTCGGCGGCCAGGGCGGCGCATTGCAGGTTGGTGAGCGCCTTCCCGTGAGCCAGGATCATCGTGGCGTCGAAGGCGCTGGCGATCGCGTACTTCGCCGTATTGAGGTGTCCTTCGGCCAGTTTCCCCTTGGCGAAGGCATACACTGCTTCGCTCGTCTGGACTACGGGCACGTCCTTCGCCGCGTGGTAGTCCTTCTCACTCACCCGCCGATACTGATACACGGCCGCGTCGTGCTCCGGCTTCACGCCCAGGATCTTCAGATCGCCGGCCCCGCCGTTCACCCGCCTGGCCCCACGAGAGACGAACACCTGAAACTCGCAGCCCGGCGGAAGTGGCACACCAATCGGCGGCACTGTCGAGGTGCCGAGCGTCTTGGTGTGCTCGTAAAGCGTGTCGTACATCACCTGAATATCGGCGGTTTTCACACACGATCCGCTCAAGCTGTTCGCCAGCCTTGAAAGCAGGCGGAAGTCGGCGGAGTCGGAGTAGGCGATCGTGTTCAGGACAACATTTTTCGCCTGGAGTTTCTTGCACAGGGCTTGCAACTTGATGGTTTCGGCGTGGGCGGATGGATCGTTGGTGTAGCCGTCGGTGTGCAGGGTGATGCCGGTCAGTTCGCCGTCTCTCGTCAGGTCGGCGGCCAGTTGTAGCCCATCCGAGAGGCACGTCAGGCAGGTCGCTTCGAGCCGCTTGATCTGCTGCTGTTCCTTGCTGCCCGGTTTCATGATGTCGGCGATCGGCATTCGCTGGAAGTGGCAGGTCGCGTCGCCAGCGCTGCTGTAGGAAATGAGCGAGAAAACGAGATTGAACCGCTTGTACTCCTCCAGGTGGAGCAGTTTCAGTAGGGTGTCACGCACCTCACGCATCTGCCCATACATACTTCCGGAGCGGTCGATCACGATGATGCTATGAGCGATCGTGTTCGGCTTGGCATCGCCCTTCGGCCTCTCCAGTTCCACCCGCTCGACAATGTAGTACGCCTGCGGTTGGCCTAGCAGGTTGAACAGGGTGAACTTGCTCTTTCCCGTGGGGGCAACCAGAGATTCGCTGGCCACCAGTTTCACCTTCGGGGTGGCTGGTTTGCGAGTGGCGGGGGCTTTGCTCACAGCCTTTCGAGCGGTGGTGGTCGGCTTCTTGGCGGTTGGTTTCTTGGCGGGTTTCGCGGCGGGCTTTTTGGCCGGTTGCTTGGCCATTGCGAACCTCGCGGGAGGGCAGGGTGCGGGCCGGTGTGGGTGCAGGGAGTGTATGAAACCGTGTTGGAAGTGAGAAAGTCGGGAAGTGGGAATGCCCGAGGGGGCATTAGCTCAAGCCCCGTGTTCCACGGGACGGTGGAGGGGTGCAAGATCCTCCGGTTTGTCGCGTCCCACCGTGGCGCGGCAAACCGGATGGAGCGGGAGACGGGTGTCCCACACCTGTCACCGCGGCTTCCGCACTCGGAGGCCGGCTGGTTCGCTCTTGGTCATGCCCGGCCCGCGCGGCAAGCTTACCTTCACTGGCCGCTTCGTCTCGCTCGTCTCCGGCATCACTGTTCGCAACCGCTCCCGCACTCCCTCGGCGTAGGCGGCCGACAACTCCGTGCCCAGGAAACGCCGCCGCAACCGCTTCGCCACCGCCAGGGTGGTGCCGCTGCCGGCGAAGGGGTCGAGCACCACGTCTCCCTCGTTGCTCGCCACCCGGATGATCCGTTCGAGTACCGCCTCGGGCATCTGGCAGGGGTGGCCGGTTCGCTCGTGGAAGGTCCCACACACCCGCGACACCGCCCAGGTGTCGTCGGAGGAGCGGAAGTGGTCGTCGGCTTCTTGCGGGCGGAGGTACCAGGTGTCGTCGGGCAGTTTGCCTAGTGGATTGGCCCGACGGTCGGCGTACTCGGTCAGGCGGGCCGACTTCACCCGCACCGTATCCGCGTTGAAGGTGAACCGCTTCGGATCGACCACATAGTAGAGGATGTGGGCATGGCTGCGGTTGAACTTCTTGGTGCAACTCACTCCGAACGTGTAGTGCCAGACGACCCAGTTCCGCAGGGTCAGGCCGAGAGCGTCCATCCGCACCTTGTGCTCGGCCACATATTCATCGCCAATGGCAACGAAGATCGCTCCGGTCGGCTTGAGGGTCCGTTTTACCGCCGCCAGCCACTTCTCAGCCCAGGCGAGGTAATCGTCCTTCGTGCGCCGGTCCTGATACTGGTCGTACTCGTACCCGATGTTAAACGGCGGGTCGGCGAATGCCAGATCAACGCTCCCGGTTGGCACCTGCTCCAGGAGTTGGAGGCAGTCACCCGTCCAGACCTCATTCCAGACCATCTCATCACCCGCATCGGATGGAACGGCAAGACCGTTAAACCCTACATCCTACTCCCGCCAGGCGCAAGCGCAAGAGTCGGCACAACCAAAAAAATCGGACTGCGATGCGACGGCGGTGGTGGGGGGAGGTGCGGGATTTGCCTAAGATGGCGAGGCCAAGTTCTGGAGTCCGCCGTGGCCGACGGTTGGGGTGGCGGCGGGTGCGGAGAATGGCTAACTTTTCTTCGTGGGCGGACCCCCACGCCGATTCCCAGGTGCCGGAGGCGGGTGTGATTCAGGATGCGGCCACGATCTGGAAGTTCCGCTACTTCTGGATGTCGCTGGTGAAGATGGACCTGATGACCAGGTACCGGAAGTCGGTACTTGGGATCTTCTGGTCGCTACTCCACCCGATCGTGATGACGATCATCTTTTGCCTCGTGTTCCACAAACTGAACGGGGCGATCTGGGACAGCTTCGCCAAGTACCTGCTGTGCGGCATGGCCGCCTATGGGTTCCTCCGCGACTGCACACTGACCGGGTGTCACACCCTCGCCCGGCATGAAGGGTACATCCGCCAGACGCCGTTGCCGTATCCCTTGTACTCGCTGCGGGTGATGCTCTCGACCGCTGTTCACTTCCTGATCACCTTGGTGGTAGTTGTGCTACTGGTGGCGGTGCTACCGCCAGCCCGACTCGACGACCAGGGCCGCCCGCCGGGTGGTGGCGTGACCCCGCGGGCCGCCGCCACTGCCACTGCCACCGCTGCTGGCACTCCTGCCCCCAATGCCCCCAGCGAAGCCAACCCGCCGAGCGGATTGTTCGAGCGAGTGGCCCAGGGCGACTGGGGAGTATTCGGGCGGCTCTGGATGGTACTCCCGGCGATCGTGTTGGCGATGGTGTGCGGGTGGGCGCTGGCCACCGTCACCGCGTTT
>JALOQR010000273.1 GCA_025459365.1 Fimbriiglobus sp. | reverse complement strand
TGCGGAGCGAGACGGTGAGCGGAGCGGTGGCGAAGTTCGACCTGACGCCGAACCCGAACGGTGGCTACGGCATGGCTGGCAAGGCGAATGTCGTTGCCCGCCTCGATCGCATCCAGAAGACCCTGCAACTGCAGACCGCCACCGACCTCTCCGACCAGTTCCGCGGCCTCGCCCGTGGGCCGGTGGAGGTGTCGGCCCCGACGTTCGACGCGGTGAGTGCCATCGTCGATCTGGCGGTCGAAAAGTTCGAGTTCGGCCCGCCGACGAAACCGACCTGGGCCGAACCGTGGGTGAAGGTGAAGGGAGGCGTCGGCTACCAGTTCGGCACCGACACGCTCACACTCAAGGATGCCGTGGTCGAGCGAGACGGCTTGACGGTCAGCGGCAGTGGCACGGTGGCGAAAGTGAGTACCGAGATGGTGCTCGACGTGAGCGGCACACTGGGGTACGACCTCGCCAAGGTCGAGCCGGTGCTGAAGGAGTACCTCGGGAAAACGGCGGCGGCGAGCGGGAAGGACACCCGGCCATTCACCGCCCGCGGCGGGTTGCGAGGCGGCCCCTCCGCGGCCCTGCAAGTCGGTGACAGGCCGGTGTCAGCCACCGATTTCACCGGGATGAGCGGCACCGCCGGGCTGGGGTGGACGAGCCTGCGGGCCTACGGGTTCGACGTCGGCCGGGGGGAACTGACCGCCACCGCCGACCGTGGGCGGGTGACCACCACACCGATCCGGGCGACCTTCGGCGGGGGCACCGTGACCGCCGAACCGACCCTGCGGCTGATGCCGGGAGCCTACGACCTGTCGTTCAAGCAAGGCCGGATGGTGGAGCGGGCCAAGCTCACGCCGGGAGTGTGCGCCGAAGCGATTGGGTATGCCCTGCCGGCCCTCGCCAACGCGGCTCAGGCCGATGGCACCGTGTCGTTCGACCTGGGCGAGAACGGCTTCCCACTCTCGAACCCATCGGGCGGCAGTTTCAAAGGAACACTCACTGTCCATGAGGGGGCGGTGTCGCCTAGCCCGATCATCACTCAGGTGCTCGACGCACTCCAGATCAAGTCGCCGTCGGTGCAGTTACAGAAGGAAACCGCCGTTCCGGTGGAATTGAAGAACGGGCGGGTTCACCACTCCAACTTCACGTTCCTGGTGGGTAGCACGCCGGTGAGCACGAGCGGCAGCGTGGGCACCGACGGCACACTCGACCTGACCGTGACTGTGCCAGTCGGTGGTACGGTGGCGGAGCGGTGGCTACCGAACAACCCCGCACTCCAGAAAGTGGTGGCCAGGCAGCAGGTGGCGGTGAAGGTAAAGGGGACGCTGGGCCGGCCGCAACTCGACTCGGCCGGGATGGCCAGGCAGTTGCAGGGAGTGGTAGCGTCGGTGGCGAAGGACGCGATCCAGGACCGGGTGGAGGAGAAGAAGAACGAGGTGGTGGACGACCTGAAGAAGAAGGCCGAAGAGGCGGCCCGGAAGAAGCTGGAAGACCTGTTCAAGCCGAAGAAGTAGCCGGGCGACACCCGCCGCCCGGCGAACCGCCGTCACTTCGCCGGGGTGATCCGGATGTTGCGGAAGGCGACCGGCCCGTGGTCCCCCTGGAACATGAGCGGGCCAGTGGGGGCTTCCTTGCCGGTCAGCCCGCCGGGAGTCTGCTGCTTCATTTCCACGTTCTCGTGCAGTACCTCGCCGTTGAGCGTCACCTTCACGAACTTGGCGTTGGCCGTTTTCTTCGCGCCGTCGAACTTGGGTGCCACGAACTCGATCTTGAACGACTGCCACTCGCCCGGCTTCTTGGCCAGGTTCTTCTTCGGCTTGGCCGCGGAGTAGATCGCCCCGAGGTCGCCTTCGGTCAGCTTGTCGTCGGCTTTGCCGTAGCTGTCGAGTACCTGCACCTCGTACTCACCCATCAGGTAGATGCCACTGTTCGACCCCTTCGGCACCATGAATTCCAGCTCGACGGTGCAGTCGCCGAACTTCTCTTCGGTGAACACGTCCACCCCGCCGCCCTTCATGTTCACCAGTTGCATTTTGGTGTCGGCCCCCACCTTGGGGGTGGTGAACCCAGCCGGGGCCGACTCATCGAGCAGCACCACTGCCGCCCGCCACTGGCTCTTTTTCTCGTCGTTGCCCTTCAGCTTCCACCCGGTCAGGTCCTTGCCGTTGAACGGCTCGGCGGGTTTCGGGTCGGCGGCGGGGGCGGTGAGGGCGAAGGCGGCGGCGGCGAACAGAGAGAGGGGTCGCATGAAAGGCACCTCGGCGGGAGTGATCGGGCCGAGGTGGAGTCTATGAAAAAACGCCGCCCAGCATCGAGCCGGGCGGCGGGAGTGATGGCTTGGGGATGTCGGGCAGCCGCCAACAGCAGTGTTGGGGTCCGCACTTGAGGGCGTGCGGCCGGAGTTATGGCTTGGGGATCTCGGGGAGCGGCGGCAGTTTTGGCGGGTCGTCCTTCTTCGGTTTGTCGTCCTTCTTCGGCTCATCGGCCTTCACTGGCTTGGCCGGCTCGGTGCGGGGGATGCCGCCATCGCGGCCGAGGGCTGCCTGGTAGTCGGCGAACGCCCGGTAGTAGTCGGCCAGCGCCCCGGCCACCCGCACCCGCGCCTGGGCAGCGGCAAACTGGCGGACGTTCACCGCCAGCACGTCGACCCGCCCGTTCAGTCGCGTCACCTCGTCGGCCAGCACTGTGTCGGCCACTCGTTGTTCGCGGCGGGCGGCTTGCAGCCGCTCGTAAGCCCGGTCCATGTCGGCGAGGGCGTCGAGCACCTCGTTGCGGATGACGTTCTGTGTCCACTCCTCGTTGAGCAGCAGTTGCCGCAGGCGGGCCTGATGGCGGAGAACGTCGCCGCGGGCGCCCCGTCGCTGGAGCGGTAAATCGAAGGTCGCGAACACGTTTGCGGAGGTGTTGTCGGAACCGAAAATGCCGGTGCCGATAAAGGACTTCTTGCTGAACCCGGTGTCCTGGGTCACGTTCGCCCCGACGTTTAGGGCTGGGAAGAACTGGTTCTGGGCCAGTTGGATGTCCACGGCCACGGCGGCTTTTTCGAGCCGGAAGCGGTCGAGTTCGGGGCGAGCTTCCAGGGCGGCGACCACGTCGGCTTCTTTGGTGGCCAACCCGATCGCCACCGGATCGGTGGTGACGAAGTTCGGCGGTAGGCGGTCGGAGGCGGGGATGATCGGGTCGCCGTTGGCGTCGCGGTGGTACAGGGACAACTCGTAGGCAGCCCGCTGATACGCCCGCTCGGCCGATACCACAAGCCCTTGCCGCTCCAGCAGTACCTGGCGGTTCCGCTCGATGTTGACAACGTCTTCGGCTCCTTCGGCCAGCCGCTTCTCGAGGAACTTCTGGAGGTCGTCGGTGGTGTCGTACAGTGTCTTGGCGATGCGGTACTGCTCGCCAGTGGCGACCCACGCCCAGTAGGTGCGGGCGGCGGCACGGAGGAAGTTGATGCGTTCGCGGCGGATGACCGGGTCGGCCAACTGCTCCTGGATCTTCGCTTGCCGGATCACCGCCCGACGGCGGTCGATTGGCCCATCTCGCAGCAGCGGCACCTGGAACCCGGCCCGGTACTCGCCTCCTTCGCCAGTCTTCTGCCCGAGGTTATACACCGGGAAGTCGCCCAGCCCGAGCCGGTAGCCCGCGAAGAAACTCGCCCCGTTGAATGGCGTCGCCTGTTCCAGCATCAGGTCGTATCGGGTGTTGCCGAACGACCCCTCGTTGTTGTTCAGGCTGCTGCGGAGGATGAGGTCGAACTGCCCCTCGGCGGCCAGTCGGGCGCCGGTGGCGATGGCCTGTTGCTCCTGGATGGCGAGCAACAGAGGGAACGACTGGGTGACGCTCGACAGCACCTCGTCCAGGGTCAGCGGGCCGGATGGAGAGACCGGCGGCGGCTTCGGTTTGCCTTCCGGGGTGGTGGTGGGAGCGGGAGTGTCCGGGATGGCCGGTGGCGGCCCGAGAATGGGAAGCGGTGGCGGTGGGCCAAGTGGATTGCGAATGAATGCATCGTCTCGGAGTGGGGAGCGGAGTGATCCGCACCCACTTCCGACGCCTAGAACGGCGCAAGCCGCAACGGCCAGCCACAAGGCCGCCGCGGCGGGCGTCCATGCCCCCGGTCGACGCATCGCAATTCCCCCCACACAGGCGAGAATACCTGTGCCACCAAAACCAAGCCTGGTGGCACAGGTTTTTACGCCTGCGTCCCCCCACCATTACTTGCTCTTCCGCCGGGGCACCGGGCCGATGGTGCCGGCTTCATCCTTCTTCCCCTGGGGCGGGCGGAACGGCGGGAAGCCGTTCAGTTGCCGCCACACTTCCCACCCCATCGTCACCCGCTGGGGCATGAGCACCCACCCTTGAGCCCGCACCCCCTGGCGGAGCAGGTCCTGGTTCGGCCACGGCCGGGCGTCTGGAGAGGGGTCCGGCTCGACCAGAACGCGGAAGTCCCCCTTGTCGTTGGCCGTCGGGTCGACCAGGTACACCCGCCCCTCGAATGTCCCCTCGGCCGCTTGCGGGAAGGAGACAAACTGGATCGCGGCCCACCCCTCGAACTGGAGGATGGCTTTGTCCCCCTTCTCCACCAGTGGGAGATCGTTACCGTCGATGAAAAGTTCGGCGACAATACCGGGGTAGTCCTCCCGGGTCAACGACAAGATGGCCCTCGGCGGGGACAAATCGACGGCAAACTGGGGCGACAAGGGGGCCGGGGTGAGGACGGACGACGACAACAGGCCGAAAGTGGACGCCACCTGCTCGGCCGTCTGGCGGTCCCGCTCCGGCCCGTGCTTGATGTCCGGCACGATGGTGGCCAGTCGCTCGCCCGGCCGCACCAACTGCCCGCCCTCCTCGCCGTTCGCCAGGATGCGGAAGACGGTGCCGTCGGTCGGGGCGTACACGTTCTGATTCCGCTGGCGGGAAATGCGGCTCTGGAGGGTGAGCTTCGACCGCTTGAAACTCTCCACGCTCTCCTGGGCGGCGTTGCGGGTGGCCCGGTCGCCGGCCACCGACACCTTGAACGACTGGTCAATCTCGGACGGCCGCTTCTTCGCCCCTTCGAGCCGGGCCTCGGCCGCCTTCCGCGCCTCGATCGCCGCCTTCTCCTGCAGTTGGGCCACCTTGTATGCCGCTTCGGACGCCACGAGCGTCTGCTCGGGCACCAGCGGGGCCTTCTCCCCGTTTGGCCGGGTGTTGTTGAACAGGCGTGTGTTCAGTTCGAAGTCGAATCGCGTCTGGATCACCCGCGCCTGGGCGGCCACCTCGTTCGCCTTGGCCGCCTCCAGCCCTCGGTCCTCGAAGTTGATGGTGTCCTCGGCAATGCTCTTGAGCACGTCCCGCTGCGACTGAAGCCCGGTAATCCGGGTCTCAATCTCGCTGACTCGCCCGGTGGCAAACGTCAACTGGGCCTCGATCGCCTGCATCTCGTCCTGCAACCGCTCGAGCAAGAACTGGTCGTTGTCCAGCATCTCCACTAGCAGGTCGCCGGACTTCACCCTCTGCCCCTCGGCCACATGCCACTTCTTCACCCGCCCCTCGATCGGAGCGACCACGAACTGCGTCCGCTCGGTTGGGTCAAACGCCATCGCCGACCCCATGCCATGCACCGTCTGCTGCCACGGCACGAACGCCAGCACGCATGGCATCACCAGCGCACACAGGACTACCACCCAGACCAACTTGCGGACCATTCGTGGCGTCTGGGCCAACTTCATCGACGGCAAGGCCGTGGTGTCGTGCCGGGCGGCGGTGGGGTCGGGCGGGGTGTACACCGGGGCGGCCATGAGTCAATCCTCGGGGGGGCAAGGGAATTCGCGTGGATCACCGGGGCGCGGGGCGTTTGGCACGGATCGGTCGGGTAGCCCACTCTTGGGCAGAGCGGGCCGTACTCCGTCAGTGGGCCGCTTCCAGGGCGACCGGTTTTTCCAGCCGGATCACCCGATCGCACAGCTTGGCGACATCCTCGGAGTGGGTCACCACCAGAAGCGTCCACCGGGCCTCGCGGCCGAACAGGGCGGGGAGTACCGTCTCGCGGAGGTCGGAGTCCATGTGGTCGAGCGTTTCGTCGAGTACGAGCAACCGCGGCTGGCCGACAACGGCGCGGGCGAGCATCAGTCGGTTCACCTGCCCGAGGGAGAGGGGTGCCCCGCTCGTCTGCATGGCGGTGTTCAGCCCTTGCGGCAGGTCGAGAATGCGTTCGAGCAGCCCGACTCGTTCGAGCGCCGCCCGAACTTCGTGCAAA
>JALOQR010000033.1 GCA_025459365.1 Fimbriiglobus sp. | reverse complement strand
GCGCCAGCCGGGTCGAGCAGGCGTTCCGCCCCGAGCAGGAACACGAACCGGGCGAACTCGGTGTCGTCGGTCGCTAGCTTCGCCAACTCGAACCGCTCGTAGGTCCGCTGGTCGGTCTGCTTCGAGTACAGGCGAATCTCTTTCAGGTTGGTGACGAGGTACCAGTCGAGTTTGAGTTGCACAGCGTACTTGAGCGCTTGATCGACCGCCGACAGTTTGCGGTTAGCGAACGGGATGTCCAGCGGGTCTTTCGGTCCTTTGCCTTCCAACACGGCAACAAACTGGTCTTTCTCCCCACCGAACCGCCCGAGCACGGCGTCGGCGAACGTGCCGTCGGCCGACACCGCCGCTTCCCGCTTGATCGTGAACCGCTCGTTAGGCGGGGGTACATACCCCAGAATGCCGACGAACACGTCGCGGAGGAAGTCGGCGAGCAGTTCCGTTTCCTTCCGCTTCTTGCCGGCGTCGGACGCGAGCAACTTCACCCACTTGGCTAATTCCGAGCGGGCGGTAAACGCCGCGGCTGGAACGGTGAACCCAGCCAACTTTGGGCGAACGGCGTCGGGGCGAAACAAGGGCTTCACATCGGCGGGCATGAAGGGCGCTCTGAGGGGTGCCCGCAGAGTTTACCGGGCGGCGGTGCGACCGTCAGCCCGGAAGTGGCGTCCGAACGATTTCACTCGGCCGGTGGGGTGGTGAGAAGCCGCAACAGCGCCGCCCGTTGCTCCGGGGTGAGGGTGGCGACGAACGCCGATAGGGGGTCGGCGGAGGTGACTGCGCCGGAATCTGCGCCGCCACTCGCGGAACCTTGGAAATTCGTGGGGAAAACACTCACAGTTCGAGTCCCACCTTGGCCATCTTTGAAGACGTGGCGTTGACATCCGAACCGGCGGATCGTCCGTTAACGAAGGGCGTTCGCCGAGTTGGGCCGTTGTTGTGGCCTTCCATACCATCAATTTTGTTGACGCATTTCTCGGAAAATGGCCATTCCAGGCCGGGTCTCGGCACGCGGCGGGTAGAGTGAAAGAAGCAATTACACCCGTAGCTGGAGTTCCCGTGGACCAAACGAAGACGCAGACCGAGGCGGTGTCTGGCCAGTTTGGGGTCAGTGAGGATCAGGTGAAACAGATCGAAGTCGAGGGCATGGACAACGAATGGCCACCACTCTGAGTGGATCTGTGAGGGGGCTTCGGGCAGGTCAACAATTTGCCATTCGACCGGGAAACTCCCTCCCCATCAAGTCAGCCCTTACCCCGCGAACCACTTTCTGCCGGTCGCCTCGCCCTCGTCGGAGGCGACCGATCACCACCCCATTCACTCCGCGTGTTGCTTCAAGGCGATCCCGTTGGCATCAGTGAACTGCCTGGGGAACGAGGGCATTGGCGGATGGCTGTCAGTCGGTTGAGAGAGCGACGGGGGCAGGGCGCGGCGGCTTCGGCAGTGGGGGCGGGGTTTGGAGGTCACGGGCGAATCGCTCGGCCTCGCCTTCGTTGGTAATGCCAGCGCGGATGAGAGTGTCGCGGCCGGGGTAGGCGAGTGTTCGCGCATCCCACTCGGCCTGAGTGCAGACTGCATTCTGCCCTACTCGTTGGGCGAGCGAGCCCATGCGGAACACCACCCAACCCGTCGTGTCAGTGCTGATCATGTCAACTCCGTGTAATTGCTGGACGACAAGAGTGTACCACTGCGGGCAAGCCCAACTGGTGTGAAATCGGCCGACGGTCGGGCGTTTCCAGTGAATTCTCAGATATCGCTGGATGGCCCTATTTTTCAGAGCACCGAGACGGCTCGTTGGTGTTTCGCGGGCCGGAGGAGTTTCTGCTCTTTCTGATCCTTGGCTGCCTACTTCCGCTCGCCACAAACCCGAACTGAGCGTGACCCATGCAGTGATTTCAACGATTCGACTAGGTTTTCGGTTGTCTCCTGCGTATAGTGTCCCCACGGCGAGGATCGAGACACCCGCCGTGATGGGCGTACCCTTCACTTCCGACCCGACCGCTCTCGTCTGCCGCCTCCGAGTACACCTCCGAGACTGCGACCGGCTCGTTCGATAGGACCGCGAAGCAACCGCGCGGGGTTTCCCTCGCCGGCGGGGTCCGTCTGTTCGCTCACCGGCACCGGTCGGTGGGCGTGACTCAACGCGCGGCCGATTCACGGCCGTAAAAGGTGATTCGTGAGCACGAAACTGTACGTGGGGAATCTGGCGTTCGGCACCACCGACCAGGACCTGATGGACCTGTTCGGCCGGTACGGCCAGGTGACGAGCGCCCAGGTGGTGATGGATCGGGAGACCGGCCGGAGCCGTGGGTTCGCGTTCGTCGAAATGGCCAGCGGGGCTCAGGAGGCGATTCAGGGCACGAACATGAACGAGTTCCAGGGCCGTAACCTGACCGTCAACGAGGCCAAGCCGCGGGAACCGCGGAGTGGCGGCGGCGGGTACGGCGGTGGCGGGTACGGCGGTGGTGGCGGCAAGCGTCGCTACTAACGGCCAAGACAGATGCAACCCCTACCAACCCCGGCGGTCACCGACCGCCGGGGTTGTTCGTTTCCCAAGGCCAGTTGGTCGTACCCCCACTAAGATCGTTGGCAATGATCCGACCTACACTCGCTTCCGAAACTGAGCCACTCGTTGCCCTGGCGAGTGGCACCGGCGTGTTTAAGCCGCTGGAGATCGACACACTTCGCGAACTGCTCGTCGACTACCACGCCCACCCCGAGCAGGACCACCACACCGTGACGCTGGAGGAGGATGGCACCCCCGTCGGGTTCGCCTACTTCGCCCCCACGCCCATGACCGAAGGCACCTGGCACCTGTACTGGATCGTGGTCGGCAAGGCGACGCAAGCTCGCGGCCTCGGCGGTCAGTTGATGGCCCATGTCGAGGACGAAGTGCGTCGAATCGGCGGTCGCGTGCTGCTCATCGAAACCTCGTCCCTTCCCGCTTACGACCTCACCCGCCGGTTCTACCTCAAACTTGGCTACACCCAGGAGGCCACCGTCCGCGATTTCTACGCCGACGGCGACCATCAGGTGATCTTCCGCAAGCGGCTGTGATACCTTCCCAAAACGCCCTGGCCACAGCGACACAGATGTATCACCGGGGCCGGGTTATTCGGCCGATTCGGTTCGAGTCACGACCGCGGGACCTTCAGCCAGCGGAAACCGCCCCACACGCTCTGGGTGCGGGCCAATTGGAAGTATTCGGCCGAGGCGAGCAGAGCAGCCTGCACGTTCTCTGGGTTGCCGCCGGCCTTCAGGAAATCGACCTGCCCCTGGGCGGCATAACCGCTGAGCACGAAGAGAGCACTACTGTCAGAAGTGTTTGGCACCCGTCGCAGCAGGGTGTAGTAGATGTCGTCGCAGACGAGTTGGTTGTACTCTTGCGACTGCATGATGACGGTGACCAGGGTATTCCTCATGCCGGTCGAGCCGAACTGGGCGGCGTAGTTGGTCCACGAAGCGATCTCAGACGCCACCGGTGCCCGTTTGAGGAGCCGCTGATAGACGCGGTTGATGAAACCGTTGTCGGTATTGCCGGCGAGCACATTGAACTCGGCGCTGAGCACCAAGTTCTTGAACACAACGGTGCGGTTCCCGCCGGTATTCAGGAAGGCGACCATACCGTCGATATCCGAGTTCGGCGGTGTACGGTCGAAGAGTTGCTGGAAGTACCCGGCCACCACTCGCCGACGGTACTCGGTCGACTGCAGGACGGTGAGGACGAAGGTCGGTTGTGTCAGCCCGCCCTCGAACGCGCTCAGCCATGCGGTGGAGTCGGCTGCCGACGGAGCCCGACCGAGAAGGTCGTTGTACACCGTCTTGATGAGGTTGCTCTCAAAGTGGCTCTTGGTGTAGTCGCCGCCGGCATTGATCAGGTCGGCGGCCAGTTTCTGGGTCCGCGTGCCGCGGCGGAACTCCCAGGCAGCGGCCTTCAGGGAGGCGGTGTCGGGTACGCTCACTCCGCCGGGGGCGGTGGCGGTGTACAGGTCCCGCACCCACTTTTCGCTTCCCTCGATGGAGTACACCATCTGAAAGGTGATGGTCGCCCGGTTGGTGGTGCCAGCGGCCAGGGCGTTCACCCAGAAGTTCAGGTCGGCTGCCGAGGGAGCGCGGCCGAGCACCCTCTGGTACATGAACTGCACCCAGGCGGCGTTGGTGCCACCGGAGACGATGAACGCCTCGTCGGAGGCCGCAATGAATAGCGTGGCCGACTGGGTGGGGTTAACGGCCAAGAAGTTGAACCATACCGACAACCCGTTCGGATCGGCTGGACGGTTCAGGTAAGTGGTGTACAGGCGGTTGATGAAGACGTTCCTGGCCTCGGCGCTTTCGATCACCCCGTTGAGCAGAGGGAACAGGGTGGGTGCGTTCAGCACCGCCCCCTGCCAGGCGATCTGAGGAGCGCCCGCAGACGATCGCCCAAGAGCGTACTGGAAGAGGTTCTCGATGATTACGCTGGTGCTGAATGGCTGGCGTGCAATCGCCGATCCGCCGTTCGGCGCTCGGTGCAGCGTACCCCATGCCGGGGCATTCACGGCTCCTAGGTCGAACACTCGCAGCGTGCTCGGCGACAGGATCGTCTGCGGAGCGACAGCCGTCAGCCCGGTGGTCAGGGCCGCCATCTGGTACGTCCCGTCTCCCTTGAACTTGCCCACTGCCACCGAATTCTGAAAGACTTCAGTGTTGGCCGGCAGGTCAAACGAGTAGACCTGAGCACCAGTAGCGGCGTTGTATGCCCGCACGCTCAGTGCGGTGGCGAACACCACCTCCTGCCCACCGCCGTTGATATCGGCGATGATCGGGCTATTGAACAGCAGGCTGGGGTTGGCCGATGGGGTGGACCACAACTGGGTGCCGTTCCAACTGATGGCCCGCAGATTCCCCTGGCCGTCGCCAATGATCACATCAAGGCCGCCGTCGTTGTTCACATCGGCGATGGCCGGGGAAGGGAAGGTGCCGGCCTGAATGTTGGCGTTGGCGTTCGTGACAAACGGCCAACCGGGGAGGTCGTTGCCGAACCGATCGACGGCGAAAACGCGGTTCGATTCGGTCACGTTGTTGAAGTTGTACCCGGTGCCGACGACGACATCGAGGAACCCATCACCGTTCAGGTCGGCCAGCGCCGGGCTGGACATAATCACCTGGTTGAACTGCCGCACCCACTTCCGCTGGCCTGTGTTCGACAGCACCACGATCCGCCCGCCGGCGACGTAGAAGTCGTTGTCGCTGGAGTCTCCGCCGAACACAATCTCGGGCACCCCGTCGCGGTCGAGGTCGCCCACCACGGGGGTGCTCAGGATGGAGTCGTCGTTGCGGAATCGCCAGAGCATCGTTCCGCTACTGGTCAGCACAGTGAGTGTCTGGTTGTACGAGGTGACCAGCACCTCCGGGGTGCCATCGAGGTTGATGTCGGCGGCAGCTAAGCCAAACGGAGTGTTTCGTTCGCCGTCGAGAGGGTGCGACCCCGTCGGGGCATCGACCGTTCCCGGCCAACCGGGAAGCACCACCCCCGTGGCTGCATTCCAGGCGAACACCCGCCCATCGTTTGCCGCCGCGATCACCACTAACCCCACTCCGGGGAAGTTGGTCACCACTGGTGAGCAGTAGAACTCGGTCGCTGTGCCCGTTTGGTTGTAGCTAGCGACGACGTTGAACACACCGGGGTTAGCGGGGTTGAACCCGTAGGCCGTCAGCCCGCGGTTGCCGTTGGCGACGATCACTTCCTCTCGGCCATCCCCGTTCACGTCGGCGAAGCGGGGAGACGGGGTGAACCCGCCGTCCGGGTATGGCCAGGCGCTGTTCGCTCCCGGCACAGCGGCCGACCCGAGGAGGGTGGGCGAAGGCATGTCGAGGCTCTCTAACCGCTCTACTCCGAGCCGTACCCTCTTTGGCGGGCGGCCGTTCTCGTCACGCCACTGCTGCCAGTTCGCCCGGAGTTTACCGAACATGAATCGCCTCTGCCAGAACTGTGGGGATGTCCCGCCCGTGCGAGCGGGGGTATGAGCCAACAAGGTAAGCCCCTGATCACACGCGGTCAATGTGGTATCGTGCGTCAGATCGATTTTCGCTCCGATTTTCTCTCCGCGACGTGTCAGGAGTGCTCACCCAAGAAACCGACGACAACCCTAGCAGCCGCTTCCACAGGTACTGGCAAGCATCGGTTCGCGGACAGACCTTCGGAGGAAACAGCGGCGAGCGGTGGATTCGTCGGTGCGTGGCGGAAATGGAGGTGTGCTCTGGCGGGGTCGGCGATGGGGTGGCCCTCGGCAGTGCGTGTGGGAGTGCCATCCGGAGATGGAGTAGCAAATCGCTCGTCGGCGACAGGATCACCAAGGGCAGTGGATGAAAGAGGTGAGAACCAACTTACCCATCGATTCAGCGTTTCTGCATCAACAGACGGGAAACAGTACCGTCAGCTAGCGGAACGAGAACCTCCTTGTTGCCGATCTTCACCGCCGCCATTTTCACCAGCGGACCCTCGGCTGGCAGGGCCGCTTCCGCTGTCACCTCACCAGCCGCCGACAACTCGATGACCACGCCGGAAGAACCGGTGACGAGCAATCCGTCGACGGTTCGGGTCAGGCCAACCACCTCGCCGGCATCGGCGGGAAGCGGGAACACCCAGTCAGGTTTGTCGTTACCCGGTGCTGCCACCGCCACCGCCCGCCCGTTCACCGCCCACGCCGCTCGTCCGTCGAATGTCACGAGTGATCCAGCACGCTGACTTTTGCCTTCTTGCCAACGCCGCACTGGGTCCGCTGTCGGCTTGGCTGGATCGAACACCGCCACTCCAGACCCATCCGCGGCGATCACAAACTCCTTACCTTCGGCGATCACTGTCACTGTCGGACCGGTCGCGGGGGAGAGGAGTTCCCACGGCCCGCCAACTTTTTCCGCCTCCGGTTTTTCGACCGCCCACTTCCGTCGCAGAAGTTGAGTATTGCCATCGCCAAACACGAATGTGCCATCTGGGCCGGCCGAGAGGTGGCAGACTGCCTCGGGCTTGGTCTTTGGCCCGCCCCACGCTGGCCCTTGTGTCGGTTCGGTGTCCTTCAGCCCGACTCGGTAAAGGAACTGATTCGCCAGTGGGAAGAGCAGAAAATCTCCTACGGCCACAGCGTTGCCCGCCAGACCGGCCGGGATTTTCATCAGCCGCTCGTCGCCCTCGGGTTTCCCGTTCTTGAAAGTCCGGACGAAGAGCCTCATCCCCTCGGCGGTGGACACATTCACGGCCACCCAAAGCCGCGAGCCGTCGGCCGATAGGGCTGTCACGGCGGGCGAAGCGCACCCAGGTTTGGGTTCGCACTTCTCCACCAAGACCAATTCCGTGCTGTCGGGGGTGGTACGGTAAACCCCGCCGCACGTATCCACCAACAACCGGCTGCCATCGGCCAACGACACCGTCGGTGCGACGGTCAAGGCGCCGAGTTGCCGTTGCCAGCGTACTTCGCCAGTTTCCGTGTCGTAGGCCGTCAAGTGAATGGTGCCACTCGCAGTGGCTTTGGTGGTGATGACGGCCATTTTGTCGGCAGGCCGTACTTGCGGAGCGGCAACCGGCTCGCCGATCAACCGTGCGTCGATGGCTGGCACGATCTTCTGCCCGTCGCGGGGGTCGGACGCGACACGCAGGCGAGACAGTTTCCCGTTCAGAATCACCCAGTAGCTGTCTTCGTCCATGACCACCACCTGCGATGGGCTGAACGCGGTCGGGTCGGGATCGGCGGTCTGAGCGGGGAGTTGATAGAGCGGTTTATCGGCCTGGCCGGGTTGGTTGATGCCGAAGGCGGCGAACGCACCCTTGTCGGTACAAACCACCACTCGTTCTCCGTCGGAGGCGGGCGGAAACGAAGGCCAACCGACCACTCCGGCTTCGGCCATCTGAGCAGGCGGGGTGTCGCCGTCGGCCGAGGGTACGGCCAGTTCGGCCGGTGGTGGGAGGTGGAACGAGCGGAGTTTCATTCCAGCTGGCCCCTCAGTCTGGGCGAGGATCACCCGACGAGGGACGGCCGGGTCGTCTGGATCGATAACGAGCGGGGCACCGCGAAGCGAGCCTCGCGGGTGGTTGGTGGCGAACACTCGCACCCACCGTGGGTCCTGGCGGCGGCCATCATCGCCTGGCTTGCCGACCTCGAACACGAACACTCGCCGTGCGTCGGCCGGGACCACGACAAACCCGTGGTTTGGGCTACTACCGCGGAGGGCGGCAATCCCGCCGCCGATCGACTGATGGAGTTCCACCTTGCCCAGTTGGGTGCCATCAGTGACGTTCAGCAGGAGTAGGGTCCCGATTGCATCCGCAAGAGGGACGATCAGCCGTTCACCTACGAGCACCGGCCGACCGAGCACCGGAGCCGGTAGAACCTGGTGCCAGTCAGCTTCGCCGGTCAGCGTTCGCCGGGCGGTCAACCCGGCCTGCCCAGCTCGCACCCCCGGCACGAGAACCCAATCGGTGTTACCATCGGCAAGGCTCACCCTCAGAGGGGGGGCGGTCGCGAGAGTCTCGGCCGACACTCGCTCGCCCCACAGCTTTGCCCCGGTGCGGCTGTCCACGGCGTACAGCATTCCTTGCGCGACACCGAACACGACATCTCGCTTTCCTGTCACCTGTTTGATGTCAGGCGATCCGGCCACCCGCGGAACAACGGTCAACATCGCACCAACATCAAGCGGGGGGGAGCCGGCCGCTTTTGGTTCAGGCTCGTACTTCACCCGCCCACGCAGGACGGTCTTCGCCTTGACTGCCAACGCCAGCGCCTCACCGTCGTTCTCAAGCCCGGACGCTTTCATCGCCTTTTCGAACTGGTCGATCCGGACGTCGGTTGGGTCGTCGGGGAGGTTCCGCCACGGAGCGAGGGTGGCGAGTCGGTCCCGCTCCTTCCGAACACCTACTTCCACGTCGTCGAACTTCTTGCGAAGGTCGTCGAGGGTTAACCCGCTCTTGTCGCGGAACTTCTCCAGCGTTGGCAGGATGTCCCGCCCTTCACGGATCGTCTTGTCTGCGTCGTCGAGCAGGGACAGTTTGCTGCGGTCGGCCTGGAAGCGTTTCACCTGCTCCGCGGCGACCTCTCCGAAGGCATCAGCGACCTTGCGCCCGACCACCACCACATCGGCTCCGAACCCGCTGTTCGGCTGGGCGAGGGGCGAGTCGCCATACGTGGCAAGAAGCGCCTGGAGCGAGCGCTGGGCGGGGCTGGGATCATCCTTGATGGTCACGCTGGAAGCGTCGGCCTGGGTCTGCGCCAGGGCGGCGAAGAACAGATATTTGGGAAGAGCCGAGCTATCGGGGTAGTCGACGGCGAGGGTGTCGAATTTCCGTTTTGCTTCGGCGAACTTGCCGTCTTTGTAAAGGGCGTCGGCGGCGGTCGCCTCCTGTTCCTCACTCCGCATCTTGCCGAGAAAGAAGAAGGCCACGGTGCCGCCAATTGTGGCCACCAGTAGCAAGCTGAGGGCGATGAGCGTGACCTTTCCCGTCAGACCCAGGCCCTGTCTACGAGTGCGAATGGGGATGTCGGAGTCGTCCTCACGGCGGACTTTCGGGCGGGGCGGTTGACTCTTGGGGGTCTCTTGCTCCGCCGACCAGTCGAACACTTGCGGGGCACGGGGGGGGGGGGCTGCGGGGAGCGGCGTCGCCTTCGGGAGAGGAGCCGCGGTGGGAAGTGGTGCGGCCTTCGGCACTGGGGGCGTCAACCGTTCCGCGTGGACCACCTCAACATCCAACGCTGGTTTCTCGGCCACTGGCACCGACGAGTCAATACGCTCGGCTTCAAGGACGGGTAGGTAGTCGGCCACGGTGCCGGTGACGGGGCGTGCGGGCGGATCGGCAACAGGTCGTGGGGGCGGAGCAGCGGACGGAATGCCGGCGACGGTGAAGACCTCCCGGCATGTCGGGTTTGGACACCGCATCGATTTGCCGGCGAGGTCCGCGGCAACCTGAAAGACGGATTCACAGTGCGGGCACTCGGTGCCAATGGTCACGGTCCGTCCTCGTTCCGGTGGGGTGCTGCGGACGATTGTACCGGATCAACGGCAGCAACTGTAGACGGTCTGGGCGATCGCTGGTCGGGAGTTTCTCACAAGCCCTGCGATGGGCTGCAGCATTGGTCGGTCAGGCAAAGTCAGCGGGCGGAGGTGCCGAAGGTGGCGGCAACGTTGGTGTCGGTGAGAACGTCGGAAGGGTGGCCCTGGCTACGGATAACCCCGCCGGCCAGGCAAAGAACATGGGAGGCAAACTTACCGACCGTTGGCAGGTCGTGTGAAACCAGTACCACCGTGACCCCAGTAGAACAGTTAAGGTCGGCGATGAGCTGGTAGAACTCATCTTCGTCTTTGAAGTCGATCCCGGCGGCGGGTTCGTCGAGCAGCAGTAGTTCCGGCTGCGGGTCGATCGCCAGAGCCAGTAGCACCCGCTGAAGTTGCCCGCCACTTAGTCCATCCACCGGCACATCGAGGATGTGATCGGCCTTCACTCGCCCAAGCAACTCCACGGCCCGCTTCACGACCCGCCGGCTGACCCCGAAGATGAGCGGCCGCCAACGATTCAGCGCAAGCCCGAACAGGTCGCGGACGGTGATCGGAAGGCGGGCATCGATGTGCAACCGCTGCGGGACATAACCGACATATTCCGGCCGTGGGCGGCTGTGGTCGTGCCCGCAACGGAACTTCAGTTCGCCGCGGAATGGCAACTCGCCGAGCATGGTGCGGAGGAGGGTCGACTTACCCGATCCATTCAGCCCAACGACGGCGGTGACACCCCCCCGCGGGATCTCGGCTGTGACGCCCGAAAGCACCTCACGCCCGCCCCGGCGGACCCGGAGGTCGCGGAACGAGACGAGCGGCGGAACATAGGCCATGCGGAGGGGAAGGGTCATTCCAGGAAGGGCCGGGATTACACCGGCTCTCAACGTCCACGAACGGCCAGAGGAATCCCAGCCGCTCGTGTGGGGATCACCTTACTTGACGGCGTCCTTCAGCGCGGCAATGTTTGCCCGCATCTTCGCTTCATACCAGCCGGGGGTCAACTCGGCACTCGTTGCGGTCTCCAGATTGTCGAGCTCGATGACTGACACTTTGGTTCCCTTGCGGGAGAGTTCGTCGGCGAGAGTCTTCACCCCGCCGAGTTTGCTGAACTGTGGCTCGGCGGCGATCACTCGCACCCCTTCCATCTGGCATTTCTCGATGAGCTCGTCGAGTTGCTTCTTGGTTGGCTCTTTGCCCACCGTCTTCTGGATGGTATCGACCACTTCAATCTTGAACGTATCGGCGAAGTAAGCCATCGACCCATGGGCGGTGACTATCTTCCGGTCGTCCTCTTTCCATCCGGCCAGCTCTTTCGTCCCCTCCTCTTTGATTGCCTTCAGCTTCACCTTGTAGGTGTCGGCGTTGGTCCGGAAAGTGGCTTTGTGCTGAGGGTACTTGTCGGACAAGGCAGTACAGATGAAGTCGACGAACAACACCGCTCGGTCGAGGCCCATCCACACGTGAGGGTCGTGGTCGTGGTCGTGCCCACCCTTCTCCTTACCCTCCTCTTCTTTGCAGCAGGCGCACCCGTCGGACTCAAGCAAATACTTATGCTTGAGCTGGTTACCCAGGTACACCACCTTGATGCCGGGGTTGTTCGAACCCTCACGGAGTTTCTTGGTGAACTCGTCGTCCAGGCCCATGCCGTTGGCGAACAGGAGGTCGGCAGACGCGATCACGTCCATTTCAGTCTTGGTCACTTCAGATCCGTGCGCCCCCTGAGTACTCTTTACGCTTTTCACCGTGCCGGTATCGCCGACCACATTGGCGGCCAGGGAATACAGTGCTGGGAACGATACCGCTACCTTCACTTCGGAGGTGCCGAAGGCTGGGCCGTTGTCCTTGGTCTTGCATCCAACAAACGGGAGCAAAGTGGTCAAGGCGATGGCGACACTGCCGACCGTTCGCAGCAGAGTTCGGGTCATGGTTGGACCTCGGGAAATACGGAGTTATACCAGCCTCATTGTAGTTCTTTCGCTGCCGGCATTCCAGAGAACAGTCCGATCTCCGATCCAGTGGAGCGGTCTTCATGGCTCGTTTAGCTGGTCGTTGGTAATCAGTGGCCTGCCGAGGATCTCCGCCACGCGACACTCGACCGAGGTTCATACAAGAAGTGAGCCGAAAATGACTGGAGGGACGATCTGTGAGTCGTTGATGGAGTGAAAGGGGAAGGGAGGTGCAAGTATGCCTTGAGGCGAGCACGAGTGGATCCCGAACCCACTCGCGCTCGCCTCACACCAAGCCTGTGTTTGTTTACCGAACCACGTTGGCGAGTTCTTGCAGGGTGTCGTTGGCTACCGAGATGGTCCGTGAGTTCACCTGGAACCCCCGCTGCGCGAGGATGAGACGGCTGAATTCGATCGCGATATCGACGTTCGACCCTTCCAACGCCGCTCCCTGAACCACCCCCCGCCCGCCGCTGCCCGCCCCGCCGATGAACGGTTCGCCCGACCCTGGCCCGGTGGTGTAGTAGTTCTGCCCGGTGCGGATCAACCCGCCCTCGTTGTTGAACGACGCCAGCGCCAATTGGGCGAGCGGGATGGTGCGGCCGTTCGTGAACGACCCCTGAACGATGCCGTTGGCATCGATGCTCACGGTGGTGAGTGATCCTGCCCCGATCCCGTCCTGTGTGACAGCGCTGGCCGTCGAGACTGGGGGTTGGGAAGGGTTGGCCGACTGGTTGTCCCCAAACTGGCTAAGCCCCTCAGTTGTGCCAGGGGTGCCCAAGTTGAGCGTTACGTTCTGTGGGTCGGTGCCCGGAATGCCGGAGATGTTGATGGTGAGGGTGCCGGGGGAGACGAGGTTGCCCAAACCGTCGAACGTCACCGGGGTGGGCGGGGTTGTCACCGTCGCCCCGTTGATAGAGGCGGACACCGAGTATGTGTTGATGGCCGTCTTGGTGAAGAGAATGTTCAGAGTTTGCGGGCCGCTCTGCGAGTCGTAGATCTGGATAGGGGCATTGTGCGACTGCCCGACTGACATTGCACGGTTTAGGTTCCCCTGGAGGCGCACCAGACTCGTCGGGGTGCCGGTGGCGCCGGCGCCAAACGGCACTCGGATATCGTTCGTGCCTGGCACCTGAAAGCCGGGCGTACCTGGTCCGCCCTCGCCGATGGTGCCATTGCGTTGCACCCGTGCCCCGGTGGACGGGTCGACGAGGAAGCCGGCCGAGTCGACGCCGAAGCTACCTGCCCGCGTGAACACACGGCCCGTCTCCCCACGGAGGACGAAGAACCCACCGCCCTGGATCGCCGCATCGAGCGGACGAGCAGTCGGGTTGATTGGCCCCTGTTGGAAGCTATTCCCCACCGATCCCACCACCACCCCATACCCGATCTGCGAGGCGTTCGTGCCGCCGACGTTTCCGCCATCCCCCGACGAACCGAGGTTGAGCAATTGGTACACTTGGTCCTGGAACAGCACTCGCTGGTTCTTGTACCCGGTGGTGTTCAGGTTCGCCAGGTTGTTGCCGACCACGTCGAGCGCGGTCGAGTTGGCGGCAAGGCCGGAGGCGCCGGTAAACAGGGCGGTCAGGGCCATCGAATCGTCCTCGGTGCGGAATCAGGGTGTGGGGAAGGTCGCGGTGGTTGTCAGCGGGCAGAGGTCACTTTGTCGAGTGGCACCTGGGCGGCGCCGATGGTCAGTTCGAAGTTGCCGTTGTTCACGGCCACGGCCGACACTGTTCCGGTCTGGGTGCTGCCTTGTTCGTCGGTGAATGTCACGGTCTTGCCAACCAGGCTCGTGCCGCTGGTCAGTTGCTGTAGTCGCAGCACCTGGGAGAAGTTGGCGTCGAGGTTCTGGAGCGACTCCAGTTGCGACAACTGCGACAACTGGCTGATGAACTCGGTGTCCGACACCGGGTTGAGCGGATCCTGGTTTTGGAGTTGCGCTACGAGCAGTTGAAGAAACTGATCGCGCGCGACTGTCGCGTTGATGGCTGAGATCTGGCTCATGGCTATCCTCCGGGGGGCGGGGGGAACGCTATGCCGTCACATCCAGGGTTCCGCCGATCGTCACCGGACGGGTGGCGAGTCGGGGAGCAGGAGCGGGAGCGGGAGCGGATTGTCGGGGCGAAGGCGTGAACGGTTGCGGCCGTTCCCAGCCTCCGCCTCCAGTGTTGGCCCGGCCACCGCCGGTATCAGTACTCACGTCGAACCGCGGTACGGTCACTCCGGCCTGTTCCAGCCGTTGTCGTAACTCGGGCAACTGGCTTTCGATCAGTTTCCGCACAGCGTCGTCGCTCACCACCAACCGGGCTTCGACCCGGTCGCCCAGTGCCAGCACTCGCACCTTGACTTCACCCAGTTCGGGCGGATCGAGGCGGATCTGAAACTCATGACCGCCACCCGTTTCGATCACGCGGGCATGGACCGTAAATGCCTCTTGCAACTGGGCTGCAACCGGTGGGGCAGTGGGGGCTTGCGGGGAGGCTGTGGGTGTCGGAGCTGTAGTCAGGTTCGAGCTTGGGGTTGCCGCCACAGCCGACGGATTCACTGACACGGCGATGTCATTCACCGTGGCCTCGGGAGAGACGGGTTCACCGATGGACGTCGGCATCCAGACGCTGGCGGGGGTGCCTAACACCATCGCGGGTAATTCCACGGATGGCTTCGCATACACCTGCTCCCCGGCAACTGTCGGCCGAGTGGTTTGGGTCGGTGTGTCGGTGCTCGGCAGAGTCGGCACGTTGCCATTTTCAATCGGCGTCGCACCTGCTGCCGACTCGCTGACAGTCACCGGGGCCGACATGTCGACCGGCGGTAGAGAGGCGGTTGGCATGCTGACAGCGTTCACGGTCGGCGCGGCTGGTGTTGCACGCGATGCCGGTGCCGGGGTTGTGACGGGTTGGTCAGCAAGAACCGCGGCGAATGGTTTGGCATTGTTTGGAGTAGTCGTGATGGTCGGCTCTAGCCGTGGCAGAGTGGCGGCAAGAATTTCGACTTGCGATTGCGAGGCTGTGGTACCGGCCGACGCCACCGGGTTTACCTCTGGCGGGGCAGTCACGGTCGGGCCGATCAACCCGTAACCCAATTCGGGCGGGAGTGCGGGTAGTTGTTGAGATCGCTCGGCAATCACGGGAGCCTGGGGGACCACGGCCGGGGTACGGTTGGCCGCCCGGACCACGTCGGTCGGTGTGGTCGCCACCGTTGTGTTCGGCGTGCTGCTGGTGGGGATGGCTCCCGTTTGCCCTGGGATCGCCGCCGAGGTGGTCGGAATTTCTGCCGTCCCGGGAGCAGAGGGCAGTTCAGTCGGCGTGGGCACAGCGGGGGTGATCGGTGTGCCACGAGCGGCGGGGGCGGAGTCGAAGCGGAGTTGTTCGCTACGGCTGGCGTCCCCGGTGGGCTGGGGCTGCACGATTGTGGAGAGGGCCGGCGTCGGTACGCCCTCGGTCGCGGTCAGGGTTATGGCCGCGGTCACCACGCTGGTCGGATCGGTTTGCAGCGGTTGCTGGATGAGGCCGATGGTGGCGAGGGCGGCAGCGAGATCCTGGCCTGCGGTCGGGTCGGTGAGGTCATTGGTCGTTTCAGCTGTGGCCGATGCGGTGGAATCGGGTTGAACCGAAGTTGGCTCGCGGGAAGCGGCGGCCTGCGATAGCACGTCGGCGAATCCGGAACGACTGGCCGGCTGCGTGGCACTGGCAGTGGTCGGGGCGGAGGCGGATGGCGATTGGACGGGCGGGGCGACGGCGGCGAGCAGGTTGGCGTTGATCGCGGCGGCCATCGTCGGTTCCCGGTGGGGCGTCTCAGGCGGGGGGCCGGGCGTAGGCCCGGCGGGCACGGTCGTGAAGAGCCTGGCGGTCGAGGCGTTTGGCCAGTTCCGCCATTTGGGCCTCGGCCGCATTGGTGGCAGCGGCCACTCGCTCGGCCAGTGTGAGCCATCGCTGGGCACACTCAGGCGGCACCCCATTGGGTACTGCGGCCATCACCCGCGCCACCGTGGCCGACAACTCTCCCACCTCATTATCGACCGGCTGACCGCTGCGGCACAAGTCGGCCACTCGATCTGCCTGCCGTTCGGCGGCGGCGAGCAAGGTGACAACGTCATCTAGCACGAGGATTTCCGCTCGGAGTGGAAGGATGGGCAATTTCCGGCTGAATTTCACTTTGTTTTGCGGCGGGACTTGAGTTGTTCAAGCTGGGCCTCAAGGTCCCGAGCGGAATTGATGGCCGTTAGCTGCACCACGGCACTCTCGGCAAGGAATGGATCGTCCTTGGCGTCGGCGATTGCCCGGTAGAGCTTGATGGCGTCGGTGGTGCGACCCAACTTCCGCAGGCACGCCGCCCGTACGTAATCTGCAAAAGCCCGATCTTCCTTAGGCATCTGCGTGGTGTCGAGCACTTTCAGCAGTTCGTATGCACTTTCGTGGTCGCCGGCCTTGTAGAGGTTTCCGGCCGACCGAACGAGGTCGATCGGTTTCCCTCCTTCGGGCAGGGTCACTTTCGGTGTGCTCGGCTTGGCGTCGTGCGTGTCATGCGGTTTGGCCGGGGGCGGCTTCGGTGATTTTTTCTGCTGTTCGAGTTTTTCGAGTAGTTCGTCCAGTTTGCCGCGGAGTTTATCCCGTTCACTCGCGGTTTCGGGCTTCTCTTTCGCCGGCTGTTCCTTCAACAGTTTGTCGACTTCTTCCTTCAGTTTCTGAGGATCGGCCTTCGGTGCCTTGTCAGCCGGCGCGGGCGTGTCGATCCGCTCGGTCTTCTTCCAGGCGACCTGATCGGCGGGGATCGGCGGAAGGCTTGGGAGCGGTGACAACGACAAACGGGGGCTGGTCGGCGTTGCCGTCTCGGACGGGGGATCACCCCGGCCGACGCCGACCGCCAGCACCAGCAGCACGTTCGCCGTCATCATCGCTCGCATGGGATTCACCCCGCCCGGATGTCGGCTCCGCTATACGCGGCCGGTCACGTTCCCACAAGTTCGATTCGGAAGCCCGTGCCGGTCGGGCGGGTCTGTAGAAGAGTAATCGAGAGATGGGCATTTTTTTTGCCAGCCGGGTCGGCCGGCGGGGGTCGATAGAAAAGGTGAGGTTTCGATGCGTCACGTAATCGCCATCCCCACTCTGCTCATCTCCTTCGTTTTCGCCCACGCGGACGAAACGACCGACCGTCTGGCGAAAGAACTCGTTGGCGTCGTTCGTGATCCCCGGCAAGGCCTGACGCAGCGGGTGGAAGCCGCCCGCACCCTCGCCAAGCTTGGCCCCCAGGCCGGCGGAGTGGTGCCCGATCTCATCGCGCAACTCAAGCGACTGCAAGACGACGAACTCGAACCGCTCCAGGAGGCGGTGGTTGAAACCCTCGGCGCCATTGGTTCGGCGTCGAAGGCGGCGTTGCCCACCCTTGCCACCGTGAAGGGCCGCACCACCGACATTGATCAGGCCATCAAGCAAACCACCCGACAAATCCTCGCTGCCGAAGATAGCCAGGACTTGAAAACCCTCATTGAGCAGACCTCCAGCCGCGACGTTGGCCTGCGATTGCGAGCGGTGAAGACGCTCGGAAGCCAAAAGGCCGACGCCGCTGTGGCGGTACCGGCCCTGACAGTCGCATTGAGCGACCCGGACGGCGATGTGCGGCGGGCGGCGGTAGCGGCACTACGGGCGGTACAACCGCAGGTCAAACCGTCGAAGGAACTGGTGCAGGCGGTAGTGGCCGACCTCGCCGACCCGGACGACAACGTGCGGCTGACCGCCGTCCGAACCCTCGGCAAAATGGGCAGCGCCGCGAACGCGGCCCTCCCCGCCCTGCAACCACTTCTGAACGACCCGGATAAGGACATCCGCCGGGCCGCCGGCGAGGCGCTCATCAAGCTCGGCGGGCCGTGATCGCTTCACCTGCTAAAGATCCTCCAGCCCATGACACTTGGTTCCTAACCCTCCGACTACTTCAACTCAACATCGACTCAAGCCGGGACTCCAACCGGTTCCGACCCACGATCCAGATGGCCTAACCGCTTCGCAGTATTGAACTTGCGTTCCAAATTGTGCATGGAGGATGCGTTGCCGCGTTGGCTCCGGTTCGGAAACGAACTGACCACTCTGCCACACTGCCACCTGCCACACACATACCCCCCCTGACAGGGGATTCGAACCTTTTTCGCTCCTTCCACCTGGACACCAGACATTTCGTTTGGCGCTTGAGCGATCCTGATCCGCTCTCCGATGGCTGATGGGGTTCGTCTTGAACTGGTGGCCGTGTTTGGTATGTCCGTTGCCATGAATGCCCGCATGGACCGTGGGCAACGGCAGGGGGTGCGGGATGCGCCGGGTGTACGTCATTCTGTTCGTCGCAGGGATTGCGTCGGCCACTGGCTGCCTGTTCCAGCAGAGCAAGAAGCCCGATTTCCATCAGCCGAAGGTGATGGAATTCAACCCGCCACCCGACGAACCCCGCTACAACAATCCCCCGGAAGAAAAGTACCGCAAACCGCCGGTATCGAAGGATGCGGCATCGCAGCCGGGGGCGATGGGCGGGATGGGACCGATGATGCCCGGCGGTGGCATGGGCGGGCGGTGATTGGCAAACCGAGAAAACGCATGGGCCGGGTGAGTAGATGCCTCACTCGGCCCATGCGTTTTTGGGGATGGTGGCTCAGGCGATCAGATCTTTCACCACGTTCCCGTGGATGTCGGTGAGGCGGAAATCGCGGCCCTGGAAGCGGAAGGTGAGCTTCAGGTGGTCGATGCCAAGCAGGTGGAGCACGGTGGCCTGGAAGTCGTGAACGTGGACTTCGTCCTTGGTCACGCTGTACCCGATGTCGTCGGTCTCACCAAAGATGAACCCCCGCTTCACCCCGCCGCCGGCCATCCACATGGTGTAGGCGTCGATGTGGTGATCTCGCCCGACGCTTTCTCGCGGTTCGCCCATCGGAGTACGGCCGAACTCCCCGCCCCAGATCACGAGAGTATCGTCGAGCATTCCGAGCCGTTTCAAGTCTTTCACCAGTGCGGCACTCGGTTGATCGACTTCCTTGCAAATCTCTGGTAGATGCTTTTGGAGGTTTTCCGTCGGCCCGCCGTGGTGGTCCCAGTTGGTGTGGTAGAGCTGGATGAACCGCACCCCGCGTTCGACCAATCGGCGAGCGAGCAAGCAGTTGGCGGCAAAACTCGGTTTGCCCGGTTCCACGCCGTAGAGTTCGAGCGTCTTCTTGTCTTCTTTGGTCAGGTCCATCAGTTCCGGGGCGGCCGCTTGCATCTTGTACGCCGTTTCGTAGGCGGCGATGCGGGTCAGGATTTCCGGGTCGTTCACCGCCTGATTTCGCAGGGTATTTAGCCCCTTGACCGCATCCACGAACTCTCCCTGCTGTTGGTCGCTGACCCCCGGCGGAGACTTCAAATCGAGGATCGGGTTCGCACCCTTCAGGAAGGGAACCCCCTGGTGGGAACTCGGGAGGAACCCACTGCTCCACAGCGCCGCTCCGCCGCGCGGCCCTCGTGGGCCGGATTGCAGCACCACAAACCCCGGTAGGCTTTTGCTTTCGCTGCCGATGCCGTAGCTGACCCAACTGCCCATGCTCGCCCGACCGAACTGCGGACTGCCGGTGTTCACAAAGCACTTGGCCGGGCCGTGGTTGAAGACGTCCGTCTTCATGCCGCGGACCCAGCACACGTCATCGACGATGTCGCGGTGATACGGCAGCAAGTCCGACAGGTGCATCCCGCACTTTCCGTACTGGGCGAACGTGTGCTTGGTGCCGAGGAGTGTCGGCGTACCCTTCAGGAAGGCGAACCGTTTGCCCTCGATGAACGAGTTGGGTACTGGCTTGCCGTGCAGTTTGTTCAACTCCGCCTTCGGAGTGAACATTTCCAACTGGCTCGGCCCACCGGCCATGAAGAGGAAGATGACGGCCTTCGCCTTCGGTGGGTGGTGGAAGTCTTTGAGCAGGCCGAGCGGTTTGGCGGCGGTCGCCGGGGCGGCGAAACCGTCCTTGGCCAACATGGTGGCGAGAGCAGCGGAGCCGATTCCGACGCCACAGTCGGCGAAGAAATGGCGGCGGGTACGGGCGAGCAGGGGAGGGGGGGTGTTGCTCATGCCATTAGGATAGTCAAGCCGATGGCGTAGCTCCAGCCATTGCGACGTACGGAATGGCCGGGCGAAAAATCCTCTGCCCAGTCCGGTGGTCGGCCGCTATATTCATTCAATCACACACGGGGTATCGATCATGGCCAAAGGGAAAGAGGCTCGCGGGCTGATCAAGCTCGTGAGCAGCGAGAGTACCCACTGCTACTTCACGCAGAAAAACCGGAACAACACCAAGGAACGGATTCAACTCAAGAAGTACGACCCGACCCTGCGGCGGCGGGTGATGTACAAGGAAGCCGGCAAGCTGTAAGCCGAGTTCGATTGGAACTGAGAACGCAGTGACCGGGTGGGTCGGATATCGAACCCGGTCACTGCGTTTCCGGCTTTATTGATACGGTTTCGGGTCGCTCACCCCCGCCTCGGCGAATCCTTTCTTCCGCAGACTGCATGAGTCGCACCGCCCGCACGCCCGGCCGGTCGCGTCGGGGTCGTAGCAACTCAACGTCAGCCCCACGTCGAGCTTCCATTTCACCGCCTCGCGGATGATCTCGGCCTTGGTCAGCTTCAAGAGCGGAGCGTGAACCCGAAACTTCCCCGTGCCTTCGGTTCCGGCCTTGGTGGCGAGGTTGGCGAGGTTCTCGAACGCTTGTAAGAACTCCGGCCGGCAGTCGGGGTAGCCGGAGTAGTCGAGCACGTTGGCCCCGATGAACAGGTCGAAGGCCTGCACAGTTTCCGCGTAACCGAGTGCCACCCCGAGCAGGATGGTGTTGCGAGCGGGTACATACGTCACCGGCACGCCGTGCCCGATGGCCTCATCGGTGCGGTCTTTGGGCACGCCGATCTCGGCGGTCAGCGCCGACCCGCCGATGGCCCGAAGGTCGAGCCGGACGGTGCGGTGATCAGCCACGCCGACTGCCTGGGCTACCGCCACGGCTCGCTCGAGTTCGATCCGGTGCCGCTGGCCGTAATCGACGCTCAGGGCGAAGAGATCGAAGCCCTGCGACTTGGCGACGGCGAGGGTGGTGGAACTGTCCAGGCCGCCACTCAGGAGTACGACCGCACGGGGCATGGATCAGTCCTCGGGTTGCGGGATTAGCATACCGGCCCGCCGCCCTCGCCTCAACGCGGCGGCCCGCCTACACTTCTGCATCGACACCGCCGAGACGCACCGCCGATGTTCTTCACCGAGTCGCCGACCGTTGACCAACTCGAAACCTTCCCGAACCCGAGGCCGGGGCGAGACTACTCCATCGAGATCGTCTGCCCCGAGTTTACTAGCGTGTGCCCGCTGACCGGCCAACCCGACTTCGGCACGCTGGTGTTTACCTACACACCGGGCGATGTGTGCGTTGAGTTGAAGTCGCTCAAGCTGTACCTACAGCGGTTCCGCAATCAGGGGATCTATTACGAGCAGGTGACGAACCGCATTCTCGACGACTTCGTGGCGGTGGCCAAGCCGGTGCGGGCGAAGTTGGAGAGCCGCTGGACCCCACGGGGCGGCATCAGCACGAACGTGACGGTCACTTACACGGCGGAGGCGAAATGACCGCTGCGGAACCGGTCGTCGTTCGCTACCCGTATGTGGTGTCGATGGTGTTCGTCACCCTTCGGTATGAATCTCGCCCCTACAGGGTCCAGTCGGCCGACAGCCGGTACTTTCGTGCGATTCCGTACCTCATGGTGAGTTTGCTGTTCGGCTGGTGGGGGCTGCCGTGGGGGCCGATCCAGGTGTGGCGTGCGGTCTGGGACTGCCTCGACGGTGGGTTGGTGGAGGAATAATGTGCGTTGTTCGTTGCTCGCACTGCTTGTCGTGGTAGCAACGGCCCGGGCGGGGATCTATTCCCCGGACGATCCGTGTCCCTTCAGTGTGGCCGCGGATGGCGTTGCACAACCGTTGCCGCATAACCTCTTTGTCGCCCGCGTGGTCGATCGCCTCGCCCCACGGGTGCCGAACACCCCGGACCCACCCGGGATTCCTGACTGGTTCCACGACGGTGACACCGCCCAGGCCACCTATGCTGCCCGCCTCGGCCAGCAACTCGCCGCCCGTTGGCCCAAAGCCCCACAACTCCGCGGGGACGACCTTCTCGCCCACACCGCCGCCCTATTGCGGTTCAACGCCACCGATCAGGCGGTCAACCTGCTCGACCGCGGACGGGTGGGGCGAAACTATTTCCTGAAGATGAACCGCACCCACGCGTTCGCCACATCGCGGCAGTGGGCCGATGCCCTGACGAACTTGCCCGACGAACCCGAGGAACCACCGCAAGCCCTCTCTGGTACCACGGCCGAGCAATTCCGCTGGCAACGGGGCATCGATCACGGGGCGTATCAGCGGTGGCTGGAACTGCGGGACACCGAGTTCAAGAAGTGGAAGAACCAGGCGGACACTCACCCGGACGCCACTCCCTTCGCACTGTTCACGACCGGCCACAGCGAGGAAA